>CBDVBD010000034.1:0-23903 GCA_965372135.1 uncultured bacterium
AGACCTGAAAATCCTTAGATTGTCTATCGATTCAAGAATTTGTTTTCAAAGAACGAGGAAATGCCTCTCCGCTATATATAAAACAAATAGATAAACCCTACTGCTATCGTGATGAATATTAACGTCATGCCTCCTCCGGCTTTCATATAATCCGCCGTTCGATACCCGCCGGGTCCCATCAGTAATGCGTTCACCTGGTGAGTCGGTATCAGAAACGTGTTCGACGCACATACCGCCACCAGCAACGCCAATGCACTGGGATTAATCCCTGCTTTCCCACCCATCGCCATCGCCAGGGGAACCAACACTACCGTCGCCGCCACATTGGACATAAATAAAGAAAATAAAGTAGATAATATCGCTATCGCCAACAATAGCAGCACCACATGCCCCCCTTGAAATATATTCATAACACCAGCAGCGATAAAGCCGGCTGTGCCGGTCTTTTCCACTGCGATCCCCAACGGAATCAGCCCCGCGAGAAGAAACACTGTGCGCCAGTCAATGGACTTGTAGGCTTCGTCAATCGTAATCACACGAAGCAACACCATCGCCAACGCCCCCGACAGCAACCCAAGCGATAATTGCACTCCGGATAACGCCAGCCCAATCGCTCCAAGAAAGCAAGCCATCGCAATCACAGGACTCGACTTTCCATCCTCCTCATCTTCCACCGGAGTTATCAGGATAAAATTCTTTCGATCCCCCATGGCTCGGATCCGATCCCACCTGCCGTACACAATCACTGCATCGCCGGCAACCAGCTTACGATCGGAGAAATCCCCTCGCTCCTCCCGATCCCCACTCAATAACATCAATGGTTCAACATGGTACATCTTCCGCATCGATATTTCACGAATACTCTTACCAGCCACCGGCGCCAATGGCGGAATGATCATTTCAGCAAAACCACATCTCTCCAACTCCAGCAAATCCGTGAACCGCTTGGTGCCCTTATAATATCGCAACCCGTAATCATCCACAAACCGCTGGACATCGTTCCGGTTTCCCAACAGCGCAATGATTTGCCCGTCACCAAAAAGGGTGTGCCGCCACGGTGCCGACAGCGGTTCCTCCCCGAACACCATCGCCAAAAGATGCACTCCGTAATCCGTCCACAGCTCCGATTCCTCCACCGTCATTCCAATTAGCCTGCTGCCCCGAGGGATTAAACACAAATACACCGTGGAAGGTAACTGCCAGATTTCCAACAACTCCTGCTGTCCCGAATCACGCTCATCCGTCTTCCCTTTCGGCAATATATGCTTCCCAAACAAGATGAAATATAGGATACCCGCAGCCAGCAACGCCACCCCCAGCGGGGTAACGCTGAACAGCCCGAAAGCCTGCTGCCCACCCTGTCGTAACAGGTCATTGAGGATAATCAATGGGCTGGATCCCACCATGCTCAGCGTCCCGCCCAAAATTGCCGAAAACCCCATCGGCATCAATAACCGCGATGCGGGAACCCTTGTCCGCTTCGACACCCGAAGCACCACCGGCATAAACAATACCGCCGCCCCGATATTCAACATGAATGCAGATATTCCCCCTACCGCTGATGATAATAAAGCAGTTAACCGTGTTTCATTGGACCCGGCAGCCTGCCGGATCGGTCGAGTGATCCGGTTCATCAACCCGGACCGCACCACCCCGTACACTAAAATCATGATGGCAATGATCGAAATCACCGCATTACTGGCGAAGCCGGAGAACGCCTCTAAAGGAGTCACTAACCCAAGCCACGCCAGTGCCAACATCACCAAAATAGCAATCACGTCCACTCGCAGCAGTTCACTGACGAATAGCACGATCGTTGCCGCGAGCACCACCAATACCAACAGTATATCAGGAGTCATATAATCTACTCAATCCTAAGGTGACCGCAGGGTGAGATACTTGAAAAAGCGAATCGATAATTTCCTTGCTCACTTAAGTCGCAGCACCCCTTCCGGACAGATGTCTATGCACCGTCCGCACACGTGACAATCCGGGCGCGACTTCTTCATATCCAAAATCGACTGCACTGCCGGGCAATAACTCTCATCTACACATTCGTTGCACTCGGTACACGCATCCTTATTCACCCTCACCCGGACTAACGACACATGCTCCAAAATCCAGGTAAGAAGCCCTAAAGGACAAATCAGATAACAAAAGGGGCGAAAGATGAACACCGACGCCGCCAATGTCACCAATAACACCACAATTCCATACAGTTCAAATCCCCAGTGCAATGTTTCGAACGGATTGAAATAGGCATAAAGCTCGATCCCCGCCGTAAATGCCACCACCACAAATGCCGCGAAAACCACCAACCGAATTATGTTGGTCACTTTAAAAGACGGCACCACCTTAGGCAGCTTGATCCGGTTCAATAATTCCTGCAGCGCCCCAATCGGACACACCCACCCGCAAAACGACTTATTCCCCACAATCGTCAACACCATAATCGAAGCAAATATCGACACAAATCCAATCGGGATAAACCCCCTCATCTTCAGGAACAAAAACGGTTTAGTAATCGTGCACATCGGGCTGGGGTGCAGTCCCATTCCCTGCGCAAATTTTCCCAATGGCAGCACATACAACACCGCAAACACAAAGAAAATCACCGGCAACAATATCGTTCGCAAGTTCCGGTTTACCCGATTCTTTGCCAAAAGCACCATCCCGATCAGTGCAAACACCGCCGCCATCCACACCCGGGGCAGCAGCCAATAATCAAAAAAACCCATTGGAGCTTTGGCGGCTTCTTCATCCGCCCACACGGTTCCCACCGCTACCAAAACCACCACCCCGAACACCATCCAGAAGTACCTTCTCTTAATCCAGGAATCAAGTTCCATCAACACTCCTCATGCCTTCGTTTTATCCGCCTGTTAATTCTGCAGCTAACCCGTTTAGCGTTTGTGCTTGTCATCTCCCCTGCATCATCTGCTGCATTTTCATTTCCCGAAATCCTTCCGGTACCTCAAACTGCGAATCGGGGATATCCTGTTTCTCAACTTTAGTCGCTTCTATGATTTCCTTCCCACCCGCCTGGAAGTGAACTTGCTTTAGCGGATAGCCCTGACGAAAAAGATCCTGATATTCCGGAGTGGACTGATAGGAAGCCTCTCCTGCCCGCATCATGCTCATGTTAAGAAATTGCTCCATATCCACCTCTGCCGACAGGTCCAGATCCTCCGCCAACCATATCTCGTGTGCAAGTTCCCCATCGATTAACAGTTGATATTTGGTAGTCGAATAGCCAGCAATGGTCTCGGTTTCCGACGTCTTTCTGACTTCCACTGTTTCGCCCCACTCTGGAGCTGCTTTACCCATCATGTTCATCATGTCCGCCGGAAACTTCATGTACATCCCCTGCTCTGCCATGATCGCCGTCATTTCTAACGTTTCCAGGTCGAAAATGACCTTCTCCTGGTCCGCAATCATGATCTTATTGTTCTGGATGTAGTAAACCTGGGTGGTCTGCTTGCCGTTAGGGTCGGTCGCCACCTGTTCGATCACCCATCCTGCTTGAGCCACCATCACGGCAGCTACCACCATCATCAACGTTAAAATGCCTTTTGCTTTCATTGCCCGTTCCTCGCATGTTTTATTTAATTGTTGAATTATCAATGTTTTACTTTTGCGCCCTCTGCGAGCTTTGCGCGAGATCAAATCTACGGATTCCTCAACCGCCACACCACAATATTCGTCCCCATCTGGAGTGCCGCCGTCCGCTTTTCCTCCGGATCGTTATGCACGTCCGGATCCTCCCATCCATCCCCTAAATCACTTTCGTAGGTATAAAACACACTCAACCGATCCCCTAAAAACAACCCCAATCCCCGCGGCGGCTTCTCGTCATGTTCGTGAATCTTCGGCAATCCATTGGGAAATTTGTAATGGCTATGATAAATCGGATGGGTAAATGGTAGTTCCACCCACCGCGATTCCGGAAACACCTTCAACATCTCCCGCCGGAACGTCTTATCCATCCCGTAATTATCATCCGCATGCAGAAATCCCCCCTGCTCGAAATATTCCCGAAGCCGCGCCACTTCCTCGTCGGTAAACGCCACCGTCCCGTGCCCGTTCATGAATAAATAGGGATACCGAAACAAATCCGGTGACATTGGCTCCACCACCGCTTCCCGTTCTTCCGTCACTACCGAGGTATTCTCCCCCACAAATTTCAACAAATTAGGCAGCGACGACGGATTGGAATACCAATCTCCACCCCCGCCGTAATGCAGTCTGGCGATAGTAAACCCATCCCCGACGCCCATCGCCGCACTCGCCCACACCACCACCAACCAAATCCAATAATACCAGTATTTCATCAGGCTTCTACCTCAAATCCATTTCGATTTCTCTGCCAAATAATGCCCATAAGTCAACAATTGTTATTCAATTGCCATAATCTGAACTATCTCTGCGTCCACTGCGAGCCTTGCGCGAGATCTTCTAAATAAAAATCCGGACATCGGTCATTCCTTGGGGAACGTCGTCGTCCCTTGCATCCAACCACCGTCCGGATTTCATTTGCACTCTTTGAATCACCCCGTCACGGGGTTTCTTCCGAAGAAATTGTCGTATCGATATACACCCGTTCCCGCAGCATCACAACCCATTCCTGAAACACACGCTCCCGCTTCTGATTCCGTGCCATCGTCTCGATCCTGTCCCAGTCCTTTTCCAACGACATCGCACGTTTTTCCTGCAACTCCTCCACCAAGATAATATGGGCTCCGAAATCACTCAAGAATGGTCTTGTCACTTCCCCGGCATCCAATCCCCGTACTGCCTGACGGAACTCCTGCGGCATATCCGCCACCTCGTACCACCCCAACATCCCGCCCGACGGTGCATTGTCCTCATCATCGGAATACTGCTTCGCCAATTTCAGAAAAGATTCCCCCTCATCCCTGATCCTGATCCGCAGCGAATCTAAAAACGCTAACGCTGCCGCTTCATCTTTTTCCTCTGTCTTCAAGCGCACCAAAATGTGATGGGAATGAATCCGTTCCCCATGCCGCCAATCCAGCCGGATAATATGAAACCCGAATTCCGTCTCCACCGGCTCGGAAATTTCCCCTTCTTCTAACTGGTACGCCACCTCTTCATACTCCGGCACCAAATCCCCCCTAATCGTTTCCCCTAAATCACCACCTTTCGATGCTGTCCCCGGATCATCCGATGCATCCATCGCTAATTGTTCAAAATCATCCCCGCCTATCAACTGCTGATAGAGCATGGTCGCCCGATCCAGCGCCACCTGCCGGGCATCCCGCGTTATCCGAGGCTCCCGTAAAATATGGCGAATCTGCACTGCCTCTTCCAATTCCGGTAGCGAATCCTGGTACACCGCCCATAACGCCTCCACGTCACCGCGAGTGGCTTCGATCTCCTGCTGCTTCTGCCACTTCAACCGGTCGATCATCATCCCCTCGCGAATCCGCTCCTTCAAATCCCGCTTCAACTGCCTAAGCGGTCTACCGTAAATCTCCTCCATCCGCTCCACCGATCCCAACTGTTCGATTTCCTGCTCCAGCCGGTTTTCCAACTCCACATCCACTTCCCGGTCCTCAACTTCAACCGTATCCAGCCTCGCCTGGTACAACAACACACGGCGGTCAATCAGTTCCTGTAGTATCTGCCTCTTTAGCTGTTTCACTTCCTCGTCGCTAAGTGTTCGGCGTCTCTGTTGCATCACAAACTGCGCATACGCCTCCACTTCCGATGCCAATATCGGGTCTTCGTCCACCACTGCCACTACCCTGTCCACTAACTCAATTCCCCATGCCGTCGAAAAAACCGCTACCAACAATACCGACATCACTAAAATACGCATTATTCTTCGCCTCCGTTGGAATTGCCCGTTTTCTGAACCAGCAATTCCTCGTTAATCACCACCGGATACTTTGCCTTTAGGGTTTCCAAAAACGCCGCCCTGGTTTCCCGCCGGTTTTCCGACAACAACCTGGCTCGGATTTCCGGCGCCACTTCAGACAATTCCCGAATACCACCAGACCGGTAATGCCCTTGTACCCGGAACACTGCCCAATTATCCCCCACCGACACCACCTCAGATGTTTCCCCATCCGCCATCCCAAACACCATCTCGTCCAAATCCCCCAATTCCCCCTGGGTTACCAACACACTGTCTTCCCCCCACATACTCAATTCCTCCTGCATCAATTCTTCAAATGTCGTTCCCCGCACCCATTTGGTACAAGCTTCATTCGCCGCCGATTTTTCCGACGTCACCAAATACGCCAGTAACACCTCTTCCGACTCACGCACAAATTCAGACCGGTGTTCGCGGTAATACGTCTCCACTACTTCTTTCGTTACCGTCGAATCCACCAGCGCCTCCTCGTCCAACAACCGGGCAATCAACAATTTCCGGCGGTAACTTTCCACCGCTCTCGCCACCCGGCTGTCCTCATCCAACCCCAAACGATACGCCTCCATCAACAACAATTCCTCCTCGATCCAATGCGTCACAATCGCACGAGCCACCTCTACCCGCATCGAATCCGTCAACCCTAAAGGAATTTCTTGCTCCATGTGGGTCATCGTAAGCACCCGATCCCCCACTCGAGCCACCTCCCGCCCCTCTTCGGTTGTGCCGCACCCGAGGCACCACCACACCGCAAATACCAACGCCGCACACGACGCAGTTTTGATCACCGGTTATTCGCCTTCCTTGGTTTCAGTCTCCTCTGTGCCCGGGGCTTCCGGCTCTTCTTCCGGCATGTCGTCTTCCGGGTACAAATGCCTCACCACATCTTCATAAATCTTCACCTTATTACGCTTGCGAATTCCATTCATCCAATCTTCCATCAACTGCTTGCGCATGCTCCGTCTCTGGTGTGATCGAACGACATTCTTGGCTTCACCAAACGTTTTCTGGCGTGACGGCAGAATCTCCTGTAGCTTTATGATGGAAAAATTCCGCCCGACCTTGATTGGACCGGCGATATCGCCGATATTTCCCAGCTTAAACGCCTCTTTCCCTACATCTCTGTGGCGTTTGGCGCTGAATGGTCCCACAATCCCGTCGTTGCTCTGGGTGCTCTTCTTCTCGTTGTACGTCTTTGTCAGTTCCAAGAAATCTTCCCCCGCTTTCGCTTTTGCCGCCACCCGGTTCGCTTTATCCTCGTCATCGTAAATAAATATCTCCCGAACCGTGCGTTCCGGATCATTCATATATTCCGACTCGTGCTCCTGGAAATACACCAACATTCCTTCATCGGTGATTTCCAGTTTGTCGTCCACCATCGCCTTCTCTACTTTATGAATCATCTTCGCTTCCCGGGATTCCCGTTCGGTATTCTTCACTCTGGAAAGGTCGTAAATCCCCTCCTTGTGCGCCTTATTCTTCAATAATTGCGGCATCAATGCTCCGTCCACCACGTCGGTCAACGACTTCCGATCCGGGAATTCACGCATTGATGGTTGTGACGCTATCATCTTCCCCACGCTGTCCAACGTCACTACTCCTCCTTCATACCTCGCTACCGTCAGTTGCTTTTCCTCTTCGGTAAACCGATCGAATAACGCTTCACCATCGGGAATCGTCTTGTCATTCAGCTTCTCCAACGCCATGTCCACCACCGCGGTGTCCACCTCCACCCCCTGTTCCTCTTTCAACCCCTCAACATACGCCAATGCAGCCTCCTTGAGTTCCTCCCTCATCATCTGCTGCACCTGCCTTTTTATTTCTTCTTTCGACTCTTCGAAGGACTTGCGATTCTCCACTGGACGGCGCTCTTCCAGCTTGATGACATGCCATCCGTATTCGGTCAACACCGGATCCGAAACTTCCCCCACTTCCAACCCGAACGCCACTTCCTGGAATTCATTCACCATCCGCCCCCATTGGAAATATCCCAAATTCCCCCCGTCCTTTGCCGATGTCTGATCTTCGCTTTTCTCCTCTGCTAATTTGGCGAAATCTTCCCCGTTTGCCAACCTCTCTACTATAGCGTCGATTTTCCCTTTTGCGACTTCCACTGCCATTGGATCTTCCTTATCCGACACCTGCACCATGATATGCCGGACGCTGACTTCCTTCGCCTGCTTTTCGTAGAATTCCCAAATCATCTCATCGGAAATATACTGCGATAAAATCTCCCGGTTGTACAATTCCTCCAATACCACTCGTTCCGCGGCTTGATCCCCCTGTTTTACCGCTTCCTCGTCCTGGTCGAACCCCTGCCGGTAGGCATCGATCAGCTTCAATTCGTTTTCGATCTGCTGGTCTAAAAACTCCAATCGTTGCTCCACCGGTGACTGTTCCGGTGTGACCGACCCAACATACCGTCCGGCAAGGAACTCCTTGAATTGTTCGGTGGTTATTTTCTTGCTCCCCACCTTTGCCACTATATCCTTCGGCTGTCCACATCCCCACAGGCACCACAGGGCTGCCACTAACACTCCCATCAGGATTACTATGATCCAAATGTTGTTCTTTCTGGTCATTACCTTCCTCCATTGCTTTGGTTTTATTTAATGTTATTTATGCTTACTACTTAATCCCCCCTAAAGTTTCCGTGCTAGATATCGTATCACTTATAAGAGCTGATTTGAGGCTATTCAATTATCCGTAACTTTATTTTTGTATTCAATCCATCTTGGATATTTGCTGGCGTATCGAGTTCTTTTCTTGCTTTCCCCAAATCTCCCTTTGGCAGGTATACCTCTAAATCAAAGTTCAAGTTCGGCACCACTGCGAGCAAGTTTCTGTATCTATCATTTATAGCTTTATTGAATGTGCCAAATGTAGTAACAACTTCAATTGCCTTCACGATCGTATTTCCCTTCAAAACCAACAAATCAATCTCTTTTAATATCTTAAACGCCCTGGCAGGCACACCAAGGTCAATATGACTTAATTCTCGTGATAATTCCCGTAGTTTTTCATCTTTCCTTACCTCAGTCGCGCCGATATGGATGTTATAACCCTCTCCAATTGATGCATGCGCCAACTTGCGGATAACATCATTATGATTTAAGGGAAGACCCTCAAAGATTTCTAACTGCTTTGTTTTTCTGGTAATCTTCGATGGGATTTTCGATGCTTTCCAATAATATACTTCACGCTTTATGCCTGTAGCTTTGCCTTTCCGAGTACAACGATTCAAGACTTTATTGACAGCATCCATTCCGGGACGTTCAGAATTGACTAATCTTTGAAAGATATAGAATAAAATCTCATCAACTGTTGCATGCTTGTGCTCATGAAAGTAGCTTCTAAGGACCTCCTCGATAGCCTCATCAACGGGCAATATATCAAACAGCTTGACTTTGTTGCTTTCTATATCAACCATCTCCTTCGTGTACCATTTCTTTTCCTTTTTAACAAAATCCGTCTTATATAACACACTTAGATCTCTTCCTGCATAGCGATGAAGCAAGTTCATGTCCGCTAAAATTTCTACAACTGTATTTCCCATAGACGTACTATCCAACCCGCCATGATACTCAATATTTTGCTTAATTTTTCTAAACAGTTCTTCTTGTTGTGCACGAGTCAGGTCATAGATGACATGATCTACAAACTCAGGAACCTTAACCTTTTTAAATGTAAGAATGAAGTCACCTAAAAGCGAACCTTCAGCTCTGGTATGGAAAGTCTGCTCAAAATTCTTTATAAAAGGTTGATAAACCATACCATGATTATCGATCTCTTCACGGTTCGGCAGTTCGAAGCCCGCTCGTCTTGCCGCACGATGCAGAGCCATCCAAACGCGGACATCCTTGTTATGAAATGTCATAACCATATAACTATTATCTTTTAGAACCCGATGGCATTCTTTAAAAATATGATACAGAAGATCTTCATAGTGCTCAATGTCCTTTTCTGTCGCAAAACCTTTGTGTCTGGTTTGTATTGCCTCGCGTGAATTATCAATCACACCTTCCGTTTTATGAATTTCCGGCAGCCATACCACCCAGAAATCGGACAACTCTGCATATTGTACATTTCCCCCAAAAGGCGGGTCGGTAATAATGCAATCAATGCTTTTTGTAGATAGCGGTAGTTTTTCACTCGATTGCGTAAGAATTTGATATGTCCAAATCTTTGATCTTCCAAATGGCATTTGGAAATTATTTATTTCTTTTAGGGTCTGCTTCTTCCCTCTTGTAATCGCTCGTTTGCGTGCAATAAAATATTTCAGCACATTTGTTTCTACGTAGATATTTGGAAGCCAATATGTATGTCCACCCCATTCTGGATTACCGCCTCGCCATCCAGGATTTCGCGCCATCATGTTATTGCAAAATCTAAGTGTATCACTAAATACGAACCATAAATATTCTTTGTCCTGCTTGCTTAGGCTGGCGTCTGTTATGGTTTTGCGTAATCTTGCTATAGAGATAAGACCTCTATCTGTAAATAGATCAGAGAAAGTCTTTACTCCCTTGCTGAAAATTGCATCATCACGCGCACGGTCACCATCGGGAAACTCGATTGTAGGCACAAATAAATTTTCCTTGATAATGAACTTATCCCGATTTATAACGAATTGCTCTGCCTGTTCTATATCGTCTTGGTTAATCTTGATGACTCTATCACCGCATTTTTCGCATTTTATTTTTTTGTTTATAAGTACATCGGAATCCTTTGTGCAATTATTTATGACCAGTATTTGTGGGCATTCATCATTAGTGCATTTATAGCGTCCTTTGCCACTTTTTTGGGCTTGAGACAAAATCACTTTCTTATCGCAATGGGGACAAAGATATACATTCGACCATTCAAACCATTCTGCCTGTGTCTTTTGTCCACATAGATCGCAGACGGTGCTATACATTTCGTCTGCGATGGGTTTAAAACGTTCGATAACCGATTCGAAACCCTCTTCCAGTACCGCCAGATCAATTGGCTTGATTTGCATTTCTGTAATCCATGTCGCCAATGGATTCAGATCAACACCAATAACCCGTCTTCTAAGCTTCAATCCTTCATAAACAGTTACGCCTCCACCACAAAAAGGGTCAAAGACCAAATCGCCAGCATCTGTGTAGTGCTTGATAATGTGCTCAAAGACATTCCATGGGCGGCGGGCATAGTAACGATGCATCATATAGACCGCTGTGTGCTGTTTTGCGATAACCGGACTTTCAAGTGGTTGAACCGGTTTGTGCTTTGGTCCTCCATCCCGAACTATCTGGTCAGCAATTTTCTCTTCTATAGCCAATTCAATTGACAACTTTTCCATTTTTTCCCTAATGTTTTCTCGTTTTGTCGACATCTAAGCGCTTTCTTGTTTTTATTTTGTAAGCTTGTTAACTTGTAAACTGCCTAAACTTTAAATATAACCTATTCCAACAGACAAATCAAGAACTTTTTCGCCCGTTCCATCACCTGATCCCAATCCATCCCATGATCTATCATCACCCGCACCCCTAATCCGTCCCGCCCCCGGAACTCCAACGGAAAATCCCCGGCGCGGCGCATAATATGCCGCACCCGCCCCGACAGCGCCTCCCCCCGCCGTTCCATCGGCAGTTTTTCCACATCGAATTCCATACTGAACCACTTCCCCGACAACCTTGCCGAACCGATCCCCACTTCCCGCCCCAGAAGCCTCAGTTCCACCAACCCCACCAAATTCCGCCCTTCATGAGGAATCCTGCCGAACCGATCCCGAACCTCTTTGGCTATCTCATCCACCTCTTGATAGTTCCCGCACCGGAACATCCGCCGGTAATACGCCACCCGCTGTCCCGCGTCCTCCATAAAGTCGTCCGGAAAAAACGCATCCGCCGCGAATTCAAACTTGGGTAATCCATCCGTTTCTTCTTCCGGCGTAGGCTTTCCCGCCGCTTCCGCCTTCACTTCCATCACCGCCTGCTGCAGCAACTGGGTATATAATTCATACCCCACCGAATTGATAAACCCGCTCTGTTCCTGCCCCAATAAGTTCCCCGCCCCGCGGATCTCCAAATCCCGCATTGCAATCTGAAATCCGGCTCCCAACGACGCAAATTCCGCAATAGTCGCTAACCGCCGCCGTGCCGTCCGGGTAATCTGCATCCGGGGCGGTACCATCAAATAGGCATACGCCTTCCGGTCCGACCGACCGATCCTGCCCCGAAGTTGGTACAACTGCGCTAACCCGAACCGGTCCGCTCGGTTGACAATCATGGTATTCACATTGGGGATGTCCAGCCCCGATTCGATAATCATGGTGGACACCAAGCAATCGATTTTCCGGTTCTGAAAATCCAGCATCACCTGTTCCAATTGCCGTTCGTCCATCTGCCCATGTCCCACCGCCACCCGAAGTCCCGGCGCCAGCCTTTCGATCAACCGCCGCATCGAATCAATTGATTGCACCCGGTTGTGCACCACAAACACCTGCCCGCCCCGTTCGATTTCCCGCTGCAGTGCTTCGGTCACCAATTGGTCATCCCAAGGATGCAACACAGTGTCAATCGGAAACCGGTTCTGCGGCGGGGTGTCGATCTGCGACATATCCCGAGCCCCCATCAATGCCATATGCAGCGTCCTCGGTATCGGTGTCGCCGTCATCGTCAACACATCCACCGACGCCCGCTGCTCCTTTATTTTCTCCTTGTGTTTAACCCCAAACCGGTGTTCCTCGTCGATAACCAGCAATCCTAACCGCTTAAATATCACATCTTTAGATAGAATCCGATGTGTCCCGATCACCACATCCACATTCCCCGCCGCAATCTCCCTCACAACCTCTTTTTGCTGCTTAGGTGTCCGGAACCGTGACAACACCTCGATATTCACCGGATAGCGCCCCAACCGCTCCCGAAACGTCGCTAAATGCTGCTGCGCTAAAATCGTAGTCGGCACCAACACTGCCACCTGAAACCCTTCCGTTACCGCCTTAAATGCCGCACGAACAGCAACTTCCGTCTTGCCAAATCCCACATCCCCACATACTAACCTGTCCATCGGCTCCGGATTTTCCATGTCCGCTTTCGCCGCATTGACCGCCGCTAATTGGTCCGGTGTTTCCTCGTAAGGAAACATCATTTCCATCTCACGCTGCCACGGTGTATCCGGCGCAAAGGCATGCCCCGCCACCGTTTTCCGCTTTGCATACAGCCTTAGTAATTCCTTCGCCATATCCTGCAGGCTCTTCTTGGTGCGCTTACGCAGTTCCTTCCATTCCTTCCCCCCAATTTTCGACAGCGGTGGTTCAAATCCTTCCCGTCCGCTGTACCGCTGCACCAATGTCAAATTCTCCAGCTTCACATATAAAATCACCCCATTTCGATACTCGATCTTCAACGTTTCCCTCTCCTTACCACGCACCTTTATCATTTCCAGCCCCAAATACCTGCCAATCCCGTAATCCACATGCACCACGTAATCCCCCCGTTTCAACGCATCGATCCCGGGAATCGGCACCACGTTCCGATACCGGGTTCGCACCCGCCGGCGGCGCTTCCTGCCGAAAATCTCCGGCTCAGTTAACACCGCCACACCCGATTCCTTGTGCACAAATCCCCCATGAACCACGCCCTGCACAAACTGAACTGTCCCTTCCTCCACCCCGTGATCCAAAAAGATGTCCTCCAGCCGGTTGGCGCCTTCCGCGTATTCACTGTAAATGAGAACCCGCAACCCCTCTTTATGGTATTTCGTCAACCGGTCCGCCACCAATTGAACTTTCCCCATGAAAGATTCCACTGACGTTCCCCCCATATCAAACGCTTTCCCCCCAGGCGTCACAGTTATCGTCTGAAACGGCTCAAATCCCTTTGAAACCAATTTCTGCGGCACATTCTCATCCCTCGCTGCCATTTCCTCCCAAATCCCCTCGCACACCGATGGCTCATGCACCAGCACCACCGCATCCTCCGGCAGATGATCCCATAAATAGCCGGTGCCGCCGTCGCCGGGTGCCGAAATCCGCACCTGCCCCAATTCCCGCACCGACCCCTGCGTCCGAGGATCGAATTCCCGCAGCGATTCGATTCTGTCACCAAAAAACTCCACCCGCACCGGCGTTTCCCTGCCGTAAGGGAACACGTCCACGATCCCCCCACGCACCGCAAATTCCCCCATCCCTTCCACCTGTGTCTCCCGGGCGTACTTCCCCCGAGCCAGCCGGGCGATCAACTGATCTCGATCCTTGCCTTCCCCCGCTTTCAACACCACTATTCCTTTCGAAAACGAATCCGGAGTCGGCATCGTCACCGCTAAACTTTCCGCACGACACACTACACACAACGGCTGCCCCTTCGCCATCCGGAGCAGCAATTCTTGCAGCCTGCCCCGGTCGTAGGGCGATACGATTGCCTTGGTATGCTTGGGTGGACCAGGCAGCGTCACCACCTGTTCATTTCCCAGCAACCGCTCCAAATCCTCCGTGATATCCTCCGCCCGATCCCCGTCCGGATGCACTACCACCACGGTTTTCCCCATCTGCATCACCGGCAGCGCCGCTAAAAACACCCCCATCGCACCCGCCACACCCCGCAATGCAACCGATTCCCCTCGTTCCAGCTTATCCTTGATCTGCCGAAATGGTTCAGACTCAAATAATCTTTCTGAAAGTTCCCTTGTCGTCACCTATGGTCCTGTATTTTTAATTTTTTCGCTTCATCGGCAATGCATCGGTCTGTAATTCGGATTAAATACTTCAAACTCACGACACTGCACCATGTCTGCATCTCCATAGGGATTATTAGATATGCCACTTCGTCTCCTCAATAATGGTATTTTTTCCTGAATCCATTCCCTAACCTCTTCTAACACAATTTCAGATTTCGAAGGTGGCTCCCATACTCCAATCCAGCAATCATAATTTCCCGATGGAAGCATTGATGCATCCCAATTCAAGTGGTACTTTCCGGGACGAACCACATGATTCACAACCTGCACTCCCCACCCATTTGACGAATCCACCACACTTATCCACACCCTTCCTCCGGTGGGAATTTCGTAAGTCACGGATAATTGAAGGTGGCTCGAATCCAATCTAACAGGCGCTATCACAAACGCTTCATCTCCCAAATCTCTCCATGTTGGCAATTCTTTTAAATCTGGACCTGTTCGAACTAAATAAAAATTGCCCTCATGCGTAACTCTGGCAATGATACGCCCTAAAATAGCATATCCACTATCAGGTGTCTTGACCACACTCACGGCGCGATTGCCATAATAGGTGCGAAACCATTGTTCCTTGCCGCGATCATCAATTTTTACCATCGCGATATTTCCACGTAATTCAGAATACCTTTTGTTATACGTTCCCACCAAGACAAATCCATCATCGGCGGCGAGCACTACAGAATAATATTTGATGTCCTCGTCGATATGGCTCCAAAGAATTTCCCCGGCACTGTTTATCCTAACAAGGTTTCCTTGAAAACTATGCCCAAGTTTTTTATCAATCCAATTATCATATCCCACCAATAAGAAACCCCCATCTTCCGTCAGAACAACCTCTTCCAACCGAGCATGACCATCACCATATCTGTTGGTCCACACGGTATCTCCGTTGATGTCTACTTTCAGGATATAATATCTATCTCCATATCTTTGAGAACTAATCGTCCATACCGTGTCTCCTTTGGCATCAATCTCCCAAATAGACTGTCTGTGTCCTTGTTCCACAGGACTTATTGTCCAACCCGCCAATAAATACCCACCGTCGTTTGTTGAAATTATATCTTTAGCAATATCATAAAGTTTCCCGCCGTAGGTGCGTCTCCAAATTAATTCACCCGATTGGGAAACTTTCACTAAAAACATATCTTTCTTCCAAAGATTACCATTGTCTACTGTTCCAACAACAAGGTAATCCCCTTTTGGAGTTTCCACGACTGCTGCTTCTGTAAATTGCTTTCCAGAGAATTGCCCACTCCACTGCATGTTTCCTTCGGCGTCGGTTTTAACCAAATAGCAGCCATATCCTCCAGCAATCAATATACCGCCATCAATGGTCTCAATCACATCATAAGCGACTTGAGGAAATCTGCCTCCATAATCTTTGAACCAGACTTGCCTGCCCAAACTATCTACTTTTACCACACAAAAATCTTCTTGATTACGACTTGCTGACGTAGTTGATCCTACTAAAATGAATCCCCCATCCGCTGTTTGATTCATTCCATACGGTATCTGGGAATATTCCCTCCCATATACCTTCGTCCACAACGTATCCGGATACGGTTCAGTATACGCCATTCCCCCGGCTGTCAGCAATATCACTATTATCAAGCTTTTCATATTTGCCTCCGTGTTCTAATGTGGAAAACCTTTAGACTTTGTCAATATCACTTAATCCGCGATCTCTCAACAGCGTTGGATGCTGGTTAAATCAAAACTAAAGGAATAGAACTTTGTCAGCAATTCAACTAACCGGTTGGTTAAATTGTGTCATTCCATACCGCCGAGCATAACCCACATACAAACAATTACATCCAATCGGTTTCTTCACGGATTTTATCGCGTCAATTCTATCTAAGCACTGTCATCCACACAATTCAAATTTTATATTACAACGCCTACAATTATTCTTTCAATTCCGGACCAATTCCACCCAATGCGCCCCGAACTTTCCCATTGTTTGCTAATAACAATTTCTTCGCTCGATCAATATCCACTCCCAAAACATTCATTACAATTGCTGTTTTCAGATCACCATCGGCTTTATTCAATACCTCCACTGCATCTTCAAAAGTACATCCAGTGGTCATTGTCAATATCCTGCAGGATCTTGCCTTTAGTTTGTCACTCCATGCTTGCAAATCTACCATCAAATTCCCCCACACTTTTCCCATGCGTACCATAGACGCCGTGGTAATCATGTTCAATACAATTTTTGTGGCGGTTCCAGCTTTCAACCTGGTCGATCCCGTCACCACTTCCGGACCCACAACCGGTTCAATTATATAATCTACTATATTGTTGTTTGTAATTGTTTTATTGCATGTAACTAACACCGTCTTTATTCCCAACTTCCTCGCATATTTCAATGCCCCCATTACAAATGGCGTTCTGGTTGACGCCGCTATTCCTATTACCACATCATTCTCTTGTAACCCTCTTTTCTCTAATTCTTGTGCACCTCCCATCTCATCATCTTCTGATCCCTCAACTGCCTCCACTAACGCTCCATGCCCTCCGGCAATAATCCCCTGCACCATTTCCGGATCCGTACCAAACGTGGGAGGGCATTCCGCTGCATCCAAAACCCCCAGCCGTCCTGACGTCCCCGCCCCCACATAAAACAACCTTCCCCCGCTTCTAAGCGCACCAACAACCAATCCCACAACTTTTTCTATTTGCGGAATCACCGATTCTACCACCTCAACCGCCTGCCGGTCCTCTTTGTTCATCAACAGCAGAATCTCTTCCACAGGCATTGTGTCCAAACCGGTCGTCTTGGGGTTGATCGCCTCTGTGATCAAACCGCTAATTCTATCGTAAACATCTCTTTTCATTGCGCTATAACTTCTTTAAAACCACTATCTTCTTGGGAGAATCATACTCGATCACTTTTTCTATCTGAAACAATGACTCCTTTACTTTTTCCATTTCATCTAAAAATCTCGACCCTTTCCAGGTAATTAAAATTCCCCCATCTTTCAGAAGCGGCGCTACCAATCTTTGTAATTTATACATCGGCGCGACACTTCGCGCCATAACTACATCAAATTCACGCTCATCATAATCTTCTGCACGTTTCCAACAGGCTCTTACGTTTCTCAAGTCCAATTCCCTAACCACTTTTTCTAAGAAACGCACTTTTTTCTTTGTCGCTTCCAACAGAGTGATATCAACGTTCCTTCGCATTATCGCCACTGGTATTCCCGGGAAACCAGCGCCGGATCCCAAATCCAATACCAACATTTTCTCGTCTTTTATTAGTGGCAGTACCGTCATTGATGGAGCTAAGTGCCGTTCTATTAATACATCTAAATCCTCCCTCGATACCAAATTTAACTTTTTGCCAGCCTCTCTGACCATTTCAATATGCTTCAACAGCTTTTCCCGCGCGCTTTGAAGCCCGGTTTCACCCAGCTCTTTTATTTTTTCGCTTAACTTATCCATCCCACAATCCATTAAACAAGTTTACTTGTTCACAAGTTATCCACCATAACTATTTCTTTATTGTTTTATAAGCTGATCTTAATGCGCTTAATATTAATAACCAACCAAACCACAATTAATTAGTGAAATAATTTATTATCTATAATTAGTGTTTGTTATTTACAAGCATTGTCTAATAAGCCGCACTCTGTAAATTATCCATATATCCACATTTTGTATATTTATGATTATCAGATCAATTTCCCAATTACAACTGATGAAATGTTCCACGTGGAACATTTCCCATTTACATAACCACCGCTTACTCCCTGTTTGAAAACTGCCCGCGCCGGATATATACCATTAATATCGCCAGATCCCCTTGCGATACACCGGATATCCGTGATGCTTGTCCCAAATTTCTGGGACGGACTTTCGACAACTTCTCTCTGCCCTCGTTGGATATCTCTTTAATCATATGGTAGTTTATGTTCAAAGGTATAGACTTGCTCTCCATTCGACGAAAACCCTCTACTAAACGATACTGCCGGTCGATGTAACCCTGGTATTTTATATTTACCTCGACCTGAGCGCAGGTTCCTTTGTCTGATATGAAAGGTGGCTTGAAGTATCCTAATAGCTGTCTTATAAATACTTCCGGACGCTTCAACACCTGATCCAGCTTCTCGCCCTTTTTAATCCCCAGTTCCGGTACAGTAACACTCGCTTTTGTCCTTTTTAACCATTCTTCCAACTTATCCATGTCTTTCTGCTTTTTGTTCAATCGGCTCCACGCACCCTCATCCACCAATCCAATTTCTCTGCCCACCTTCATCAACCGTAAGTCCGCATTATCCTGGCGCAATAATAACCGCCACTCCGCACGCGAAGGAAACATACGGTACGGCTCCTCGGTGCCCTTGGTCACTAAATCATCAATCAACACCCCAATATATGCCTGGCTGCGGTCTAAGACCACCGGATCCGCACCACGAAGCTTCCGTGCCGCGTTAATTCCTGCCATCAAACCCTGTGCTGCTGCCTCTTCATATCCTGAAGTCCCCAAAATCTGCCCCGCTAAGTACAACCCGTCCACTAACCTGCTTTCCAAGGTCAACTTTACCTGATTCGGCGGAAAATAATCGTATTCAATCGCATACCCCGGGCGATTCATGGTCACATTCTCACATCCGGGGATCGTCTGTAATATCTTTTCCTGTACATCCGCCGGCAAACTTGTGGACAGCCCGTTGATATAAACCTCTTCCGTTTCACGCCCTTCCGGTTCAAGGGTCAACGGATGATGATTCCTCTCGGCAAACCGTACCACCTTATCTTCAATCGATGGGCAATACCTGGGTCCCGTCCCCTTGATCCGCCCGGAATATAACGCCGACCGGTGCAAATTGTCCTGGATCAACTGATGACTTACCTCTGTGGTTTGAGTCCAATAGCACGGCTTAAACGAATCGATGTCCGGCGTCGCTTCCCCGTTATTCGTCCGATGAGAAAACCACTGAGGTTTCTCAGTGTCCTGCCGCTCCAACCTGGAGAAATCAATTGTAGCGCCATCCAGTCTGGGTGGGGTGCCGGTTTTAAACCTGCCCACCTCAAACCCCAATGACACCATCGATTCCGTCAAACCCAGCGACGGCGGTTCTCCATGCCGTCCAGCAGGCGTGGTCTGGTCCCCCACATGAATCAACCCATGCAAAAACGTCCCGCACCCCAATATTACAGCATTACATGTAATTGCATTACCATCTGCCAGTCTAACTCCTTTTACCAGCCCCTTGTCCGCCAAAACCCCGCAGACCTCCCCTTCAACCACATCCAGCCCGGCTTGCTGTTCCAAAGCCTGCTGCATGTAGATTCCATACCACTTCCGATCCGACTGCGCCCGGGGCGACCATACTGCTGGTCCCTTCCCACGGTTCAACATCCGAAACTGCAGCATCGCCAAATCGGCAATTCGTCCCATTTCCCCGCCCAGCGCATCGATTTCCTTGACCAGATGCCCCTTCGCCAATCCCCCAATCGCCGGATTGCACGACATCTCCGCAATTTTATCCTTCCTCAACGTCACCAGCGCAGTCCTGACCCCCATCCGAGCCGCCGCCAACGCCGCTTCACACCCGGCATGACCCCCGCCTACCACTACTATGTCCCAATCTACTGTCATCGACTAACTATTTCCCAATGCAAAACTTCGCAAATATCCGATCCAACACCTCGTCTCCGATTTCCTGACCGGTAATCTGCCCCAAGGCAGTCACCGCCGTCCGTAATTCCAGCGCTACAATCTCCATCCCTACACCATCCGCTTCAGCAACAACCACTCGATCCAACGCTTGATGCGCATCATTAAGCGCCACATATTGCCGTTCTTCGCCAATCACAACATCGGTGTTTTCACCGGCATTGTTACCCCACACTTGCATAATTATCAATTCTTTAAGTTTTTCAACTCCGTCACCCGTCACTGAAGAAACCGACGTTTCCGGTGCCTTGGGCAATTGTTCCGGACACGATCCTTTGCGCGGTCGATCCGACTTACTCCATACCGGCAGCAATTTAAAGTTAACCAACTCCTTTAGCACCTCCGGACGGGGCGGCTTCGGCGCATGTCCATCCACCAACAGTACCACCAAATCCGCATCTTTCAATCGTTCTACTGTCCTCCTAACACTTTCCCGCTCTATCTTCCCACCCCCGGTGCGAATACCGGCGGTATCCACCAACTTCACCGGCACCCCATTCAAATCCACCCATTCCTCCACCGCATCCCGTGTCGTGCCCGGTACCGACGACACTACCATCCGATCTCTCTGTATCAACTTATTGAATAATGTGGACTTACCGGCATTGGGAGCCCCCGCCAGCACCACCGTCGCCCCCTGCAGCAACAACCGACCCTGCCGATAGGTTCCGATATATTCTGCAACCTCTTCCCGTACCCCAGCGAGCCTTTCTGCCAACGCCCCCTTCGGCAGCGGATCGATTTCGTCATCCACAAAATCCAGTCGGGCTTCCACATCCGCCAGGATTTCGATCAGCTTCCCCCGCATAGTCTCCACCGATTTCCGTAAACCCCCATCCAGCCGCCGAGCAGCAGCCCGGCTTGCCTTGTCGGTGCCGGAACGGATCAACTCCGCCACCGCTTCCGCTTGGCTTAAATCCATCTTGCCGTTCAAATACGCCCGGCGAGTAAATTCCCCCGGTTCCGCAGGTCTTGCACCCGCCGACAACAGCCTTTCCAAAACCCTGCGAGGTACCGAATGCCCGCCATGGCAACTGATTTCCACCATATCTTCACCGGTATAGCTGTTCGGTGCACGATATACCGCCGCCACCACTTTGTCAATCACCGCCCCATCCGTATGGTACATCGTCACCACACGCAACGACATGCCCTCAGCATCCCAAATCCGCCGACCATCCCGAACACATTTTGCTGCTACACCTGTCGAATCCGGTCCGCTGAGACGCACAATTGCCAACGCCCCCTCACCGGGGGGCGTTGCTATAGCGGCTATCGTATCTTCGTAAACATCCGGGTACATGGTTACCCTTTAGGTTTCCCCTTTTTCTTTGCCGGCTCCTCGGCAGCTTCCAACACCACATCTTTCGTCTTCACGAACCGCTGCTGCACCAGTGTCAACACGTTAAACAGCGTGTAATACAACGTCAATCCCGACGGCATCTTATTAAAAATCAACACTAAAAACACCGGCATAAAATACAGCATCATCTTCTGATTGGGGTCCGTTATGGTCAACTTGGACTGAAAAAACGTGGATATTCCCATCACAATCGGCAATATCGCCACCGCAGCACCGTACATCGGTACGGTAAACGGGAGATTAAAAATATAATCCGGCGCCGACAAATCGGTGATCCACAGAAGAAACGGAGCACCACGCAGCTCAATCGTGGATCGGAACACACTGAACAACGCGATAAACAACGGCATCTGCAGCAGCAAAGGAAGACAACCCCCCATCGGGTTAACCTTATGTTCCTTATAAAGTTTCATCGTCTCCTTTTGTACGCGCTGCATATCATTCTTATATTTCTCCCGCATCTCCTTAATCATCGGCTGCAGCACCTGCATCCGTTTCATCGACTCGTGACTCTTATGCGTCAATGGCCACACAATCACCTTCACCAGCACCGAAAACAGGATCAACACCACGCCATAGTTGGGGATTACGCTGTGCAGCGCCTTCATAATCCACAATATCGGTATCGTCAACCGCAGAAAATCCCACCCCCAGTCCATTGTCTTCTGCAGCTTATAACCCTGGGCTTTCATAATCGAATAATCCATCGGACCCAAAAACACCGCCACGTCCCGATGATAGTCCGCCCCGTGTAACGGGTCAATCAAAGTGGCTCTGAACACCTTTGGCTGCATGGCTTTCGCCGACGGAGCCACCTTCACTAACCGTTCGCCTTTCACGAAAAACGCCCCGGCTGGCTTCCCATGAGGAATCATGGCTACTTCGAAATACCGGTTCCGCATCGCCACCCACTTGGTGTCGCCGGTCTTCAACGAATCCCTCTTACCTGCATCGTATTTGATCAAATCGTCCCCGTAAAGGGCATACCCCTTGGAATACTGGACATTTAACAACGTATCCGGCTCTGTGATTGCCAACCCCCCGTTCCATGACAGCCACACTTCCTCCCCGGGCATCCCGCCGCCCACCCCGTAAGCGTCAATCCCCCAATCAAAATGGTAGTTATCTCCAAAAAACGTAAAGCTTTCCTCTATTACCCTGCCGTCACCTGATTCGGCTCGAAACGTAACTGTTCCCGTTTCCCCTGCCACAAGACTCAATCGATTGTAGCTAGGCGTAAAATAGATGTCCTCCGTCTGCACAAACCGCCCGGGAAATCCGAACGACGCCACTAAATTGGCATTCCTGTCTTCCCGGATAATCTCCACCGCCCCATCCGTAAAGCTGGGATACTTGAGCAGCCGGCATGACACCACCCGCGCCCCTTTGGTGCTCAACGTCAGCGTCATCAAGTCGGTCTCGATTTGCACGAACTCCTCGGTACCCGTGGTCGGGAATCCGGCGCTGTCTGGTGCTATTTCCCGGATGTCGAGATCTGGAACTTCCCCATCCGCACTTCGATCCTGAATCTGTGTGCTGGGTTGCTCGGACGGCGCTTCAGTTACCGGACTCTGGGTAACCGCTGGCGGCTCCTGCACCGGTTGCTCCGGCATAAACCACCGATAATACATCGGCATCAGGATGATCACCAGCCCGATTAAAACTATTGCAAATATTGAATTTCGATCCATCTATCTCTCGGTTAATTACGTTCCCGACTCTCTGAACCCCGCAGCTTGTTCGCCTGCTGATATACCAGCTCCCTTTTAGGCACCGGATCCTCGCCACCCTGGTGCAACGGATGACACTTCAAAATCCTCTTGACCGCCAACCATCCGCCATACACTAATCCAAACCGCCCGATCGCCTGTTCCGCATACACCGAGCAACTGGGCACAAACCGGCACCGCGTCCCTAACAGCGGCGATAGCACAGCCCGGTACAGCCGGATCAGCGGTAACACCCCGTAATCAATCACCGCCTGCTGGCAGCCCATTAATCCATGTTGTAACTTGTTGGAAAAGCTCATCCCAATCGTCTGGCATTTGAGAAAGGTGAAAAATGAATGCCCCCCGGACAGGAAAGTTTTGATGATGGCGCCGGTAATACTCCCGAATCCGACGCTTGGCGTAGTTCCGCCGAACCGCTTTGCCCAAGCGCTTGGGCACCCTCACCGCCAACCGGACGACGGCGCCCCGCAAAAAAAAACAAACCAAGGACCCCACCCGGCGCGCCCCCCGGCGCGGCGGACC
>CBDVBD010000035.1:0-23591 GCA_965372135.1 uncultured bacterium
TAGTGGTGTTTTGTTACGCCCCTTCAGGGCTTACCCCCCCATTAATTCCCCCCCGGGAACCGGGGGGGATGTTATGATAAACTATCCGAATTTGATGCCCTGGGCTAATGGCAGTTCGGTTGACCAGTTGATGGTGTTGGTCTGGCGCCGCATATAAGCTTTCCAGGAATCGGAGCCGGCTTCCCGCCCGCCGCCGGTTTCCTTTTCGCCGCCGAAAGCTCCGCCGATTTCCGCACCGGAGGTGCCGATGTTAAGGTTAGCGATACCGCAGTCGGAACCCTTGTGCGACGGTGGTAGGATTGTAGCTTGTGAATAGGACCAAAAGCGTTAGAAGAATGAAGGTATATGTGGTTCTTCTTGGGTACATTTTAAATCCTAAGGAAACTACTATATGAATAAATGCTTGTTTATAATCCCGTATCGATAGATTTGTGGGGGAAGATCGGCTGGCGCTTCTGAAACGACAGTATGTTGGGTTTCTGAATTACACCCGCGTCAATATTAATAGCCCGTCGAATGGTCTCATTTTCCTGCCAGCTCTCACGTCCCGCGACCACATCCGGCAAATGGACAATGAGAGCAGCGGAGATAGATCGCGAGGCACTTTCCCAGAGATAGCTTGGTGTATGATCCACCGCGTAGTAATCTACCATTCCAATCTTTAACATTGGATTCCTAAACGTGGTTGGTTTGGCAAAAAAGAATCCCATACCCTCATCGCAACTGACATCAATGATCAGGCAGCCTGGCTTGAGGCATGATCTCTCCTTTTCAGCTACGAATAGGATGGGATGACAAGGATCTTGCATGGTTCCGTTTACAATGATTTCTGATTGGCTGATCAGATCAAGCAACGGTTCCTCATTACCATCGTGCTCAATAAACAACATGCGCGCTTCCCCATCTTTGCCTTCCCGAATACGGACATAGTGACAATCAAGTACCTCCTCCCGTACTTCGTGGTCGGGGCGCAGAGTGCAGATTGTGATATCTCTAAACCCACGTGCCTTGAGAGCGTATATGGCCCCACGGCTGACCGCACCGAAACTAAAAATGATCGTTTTACGTTGGTTTCCGTAGTGCCCGTCGATACCTTTTAGATGTAAGGCATGTAATACCGCACAATAGCCGGCTATTTCGTTGTTCTTATAGAAAGTGTGGCGGCCAATCTGGCCGTTGGGTCCCCAAGCAAACATATCCTCGAAGGCGATGAGTGTCTGCTTACGATCGATCGCAGCTTGAGTAATATCCCATTGTTGTACGCAATGTGGCCAGCCCCAAAGGATTCCACCTTCGCGAAGCTCCTGTAAATCAGATAACACTGGCTTGGGAATGATAACCCTCCCGATGTCGGCCAACAGTTCGTGGCGTGTGGCAATGCCACCCGTCTGAGCAGCAATCTCCGAGTCTTCGATACCGAGTGGCACCCCATAGCCTTCCTCAAATATCAGTTGGCGGCGCACTTGTTCGGGAATGCGCAGCAGATGCTCTGGATGGATTGGAATTCGTCGCTCATCTTCCTTTTTTGAAGTGCCAATGACTCCGAATGTATATTTGCTCATATCGTTTCTCTCTTCTTGAGACAATGAAGGCATGTGAATTCATGAAAGAACTGTTCTGTCATGCCCCCGGTTATCGTACTCCTTTTAAAGTTAATTAAACCATGGCAAAAATCAATGTTTTTATAATCGTTGGAATTGGTGTCAGACTACTTTACTATCCGAATTTGATGCCTTGGGCAAGGGGTAATTCAGATGACCAGTTGATGGTGTTGGTCTGGCGACGCATATAAGCTTTCCAGGCATCGGAACCGGCTTCCCGTCCACCGCCGGTTTCCTTTTCGCCGCCGAAGGCTCCGCCGATTTCTGCACCGGATGTGCCGATGTTGAGGTTAGCGATGCCGCAGTCGGAACCCTTGTGCGACAGGAAGGTTTCGGCTTCCAACAAGTCAGTGGTAAAGAGTGACGAACTCAATCCCTGCGGGACTTCGTTGTGCCAATCGATTACGTCCTCGAAGGTGTCGTATTCAATCAAATACAGTAGGGGAGCGAAGGTTTCCTCGTGGACGATATCCCATCCGTGCTGGGCTTTGGCGATGGCGGGCTCCACATAGAAGCCGGGACGATCGATACGGTTACCACCATAGATGATTTCGCCGCCGGCTTCCTTCACACGCACTATGGCAGCCATCAAATCATCGATGGTTGTTTGGTTCACCACCGGACCCATCAGAGTGTTTTCGTCCAGGGGGTCGTCGATGCGGACTTGTTGGTAAGCTTTGACCAGTCTTTTTGTGAATTCCTTGGCAATTTTCTGATGCAGGAACACCCGGCGGGTGGAGGTGCATCGCTGTCCGGAGGTGCCCACTGCGCCGAACAAGACGGCTGGAATCGCCAGGTCCAGGTTGGCTTTGTCGGAGACGATCACGCCGTTGTTGCCGCCCAGTTCCAGGATGGTGCTGCCCAGGCGTTCGCCGATAACCTTGCCGATGCGGTAGCCCATTTCGCAGGAGCCGGTGGCGGATACCAAGGGGATGCGACGGTCGTTAATCAACCGTTCGCCGATTTTGGAACCGCGTCCCACTGTCAAATTGAATACTCCTGGGATGTCATGAACCTTCATGACGTCGTTACAGATGTGCTGCACGGCGATGGCGGTCAAGGGGGTTTCGGAGGATGGTTTCCACAGAGTGGGATCGCCGCACACTGCCGCGATGGCTGCGTTCCATGCCCAAACAGCAACCGGGAAGTTAAAGGCGGAAATGACGCCCACCACACCCAACGGATGCCACTGCTCGTACATGCGGTGCATGGGACGTTCGGAATGGGTGGTCATGCCGTATAATTGGCGGGATAATCCGCAAGCAAAATCGCAGATGTCGATCATTTCCTGGACTTCGCCCCAGCCTTCATGGACGATTTTCCCCATTTCCAGGGTGACCAGTTTACCCAAGGGATCTTTGTATTTGCGGAGTTCTTCACCCAGGTCGCGTACGATCAAGCCCCGTTTTGGAGCCGGAATCATGCGCCAGGTTTTGAAGGCTTCAACGGCATGATCCATAATGAGATCATAGTCCTGTTCGGTGACCTGAGCCACTTTGGCGATGGGTTCGCCGGTGGTGGGATTCACAGAATCGATTAGCTTGCGTCCTTCGATGGGAGTCCAACCGCCGGGACCCCAACATCCGCCGGAGTTTACTTCTTTGATTCCTAAGGTGTTTAGAAAATCCAGCATCTCGGTTCCTCGTAAGTTAAAGTAAAAGTTGATTTACAGTTATTACCTTTTGGTTTTTATCGATATAGCATTATTTCGGGAAACCGCTGAAGCGGTTAAAGTACATTAGCTAATTACCTTTAATCACCACAATGAATTGTGGTGTTGTCTCAAGAGTAGGCGTTATATCAATTAGTTGATAGCTATGATTGTGGTGCCAACACAAGATATATGTTAAGATAACTATTGGGTTGTTGGGTTTTACATCCCGACGGATCGGTATTCAGAGTTCGACCTACCTATAATGATTACAATGACAAAAAAGAACGATTTCCACAGGAATGAAAACGGTAGGGAAAAGAAGCAGGCACCTCAAAGATAAAGCATGATAAATATAAGAAATTTTTCCGAAAAATCAAGGATAATCGCTGCCTATTTGCTCAGGTAATTCTCAGAAATATTCGCCTTATGCATAAAGCAGCACAGTAGATGACTCAGTCGAATTTAGACGGTAAATTAATGGGAACGAAATATGAAACCGCTTGACTTTAAATTTAAAAATGCTTAATTTTAATTGTATTTCGATTGGTGAGGGATGAGAGGCATAAAAGTACCCTGGAACAGGGATACAGGTACTACAACAAATATAGTAATTAAGTTTTAGGGTTAGTCCGGGAGGATGGAAATGTCTGACGAGATTTTTGGCTATCAGATGGAAATGGAAGTGATCGCCGATGGGGAGACATTACAGATGAACGATTTTGTGAAGAAAATATTTCAGGGGACAATCAAGGGGATGGTCAGCGCACTTCATATCCCGGACGACAACCAGGAAATTACAATACAGGTTACATTGAAACGCTAATCCTATGTACGCACTACTGCGGAAGATATTGATTGTGGGATGGATGAAGGGAATGACCTAATTCGGAGCCGGGTTTCGATGGTTCGAATTCGGTTAGTTTCCGCGTAAAGCATTTCTTTGCGCCAACCCATAATTTCGGAGGCATTCCATGTGGAATCATATTGCAGCTAACAAGGTACATGAAACTTTGGGGAAGTGGATGCAGGTGGACGGGCTTTCACTGGTGTTCGATATTGACAATAGCCATGGAACGCTCGTACACGATGCGGTGACAGGTAAAAAGTATTTGGATTTTTTCAGCATGTTCGCCACCTCGCCGGTGGGGTATAACCATCCCAGATTTCGGAAGGATGATGTGATTCGCCGGCTGGGGGAATTGGCGGTGACCAATGTAACCAATTCGGATTTCTATACCCGGGAAATGGCGTCGTTTGTGGATGAGTTTACCAAGTATGCCAAACCGGAACATATGAAGCATATGTTCCTGATCGCAGGGGGTGCATTGGGAATCGAAAATGCAATCAAGACGGCGGTGGATTGGAAGGTGCGGCAGAATTTCCGCAACGGGTACCGGTTCGAATGCGGGCATCAGGTGCTGCATTTCGAAGACGCGTTCCATGGGCGCACCGGCTATACCGTTTCCATGACCAATACATTCGCCAAAAACAAGAACAAGTATTTCAGCAAGCTGGATTGGCCCAGGGTGATCAGTCCTAAAATCACGTTTCCGCTAAATAGCGAGAATTTGGATAAGGTGGTCGAACTGGAAAACTTGGCAATCGCGCAGGTCGAACGGCACATCATGGAAAATCCGGACGATATTGCGGCGATTTTAATTGAACCAATCCAGGGTGAAGGGGGCGATAACCACTTCCGAGCAGAATTTTTCCAGGAACTGCACCGGGTGTGCGACGAAAACGACATGATGTTGATTTTGGACGAGGTGCAGACCGGGGTGGGATTAACCGGGAAAATGTGGTGTTACGAGCATTTTGGGATAGAAGCCGATATGCTGGCGTTCGGGAAGAAGACTCAGGTGTGCGGATTTATGGCGGGATCACGGATCGACGAGGAACCGCAGAATGTGTTTGTGGAACCGTCGAGGCTGAATTCCACCTGGGGGGGTAATTTGATCGATATGATCCGCGGTTGGATATACTTAGATATTATCCGGGAAGAGCGGTTGATCGACAATGCGGCTCGGATAGGGGAGAAATTACGGACCGGGTTGGAAACGCTGCAAGGGGAATTTCCGAAATTACTGAGTAACGCCCGGGGCAGGGGTTTGATGTGTGCGGTGGATTTCCCGGAACCGGAAATCCGGGATGCGGTACGGGGTAAGATATTCGAAAATGGAGTGTTGATTCCGGCGTGCGGACGTGCCACCATGCGGTTCCGACCGCCGTTGAATGTGTCCGAGAAAGAAATCAATCAGGGGATTGACACACTTCGGAAGAGTATTAAGGAATATTTGGCATAATAGCGGTGTCGACTATAGTGAGTCAACACCATAGATGAGATTCTTCGCTTCGCTCAGAATGACAGAAAGTGTGAGCGGCTAGTGAGCAAAGGGCAGTTATTTCTGGTGGCGACACCGATCGGGAATTTGGATGATATCAGCCACCGTGCGGTGGAAATACTCAGGTCGGCGGATGTGATCGCCTGCGAAGACACCCGGCACACCGGGATACTGCTCAAACGGTGGAATATCAAGACCAGGCGGGTCAGCTACCACGATCACAATAAGGAACGCCGGACGCCAGAATTTTTAAAACGGGTGCTTTCGGGGGAACGGGTGGCACTGGTCACCGATGCCGGAACCCCGGGAATTCAGGATCCGGGGGTGTACTTGGTGAGGAAAGCGTTGGAACAGGGAATCGAGCCGGTGGTGATTCCCGGTCCTTCGGCGTTGATTTTGGGGTTGGTGTTATCGGGTTTCGCCACCGACCGGTTCGCATTCGAGGGGTTTCTGCCAGCTAAGAAAGGTCGGAAAACGCGGATAGAGTCCTTAACAACAGAACCGCGCACCTTGATATTCTACGAAGCGCCGCACCGGTTACAGAAAACGGCGCGTGATCTATTAGATACGTTGGGGGATCGCCGGGCGGTATTCGCCAGGGAATTAACCAAGAAGTTCGAAGAAGTGCAGCGGGGATGTTTGTCGGAATTGTTGAATGGATTGGCTGAAAAACCGCCGCGGGGGGAATATGTAGTGGTGGTGGAGGGATTGAAGGAATATCAAAAACGGTTGGGGAAAAAGTAGGAAAGGCTGTGGATGCATCCGGTTTTGTTCAGCATCGGGCGGTTTGAACTGCATGCCTACGGGTTGGCGATGGGGTTGGCGTTCGTGGCGGCAATCTGGTGGGGTACCCGGCGAGCGCATATCGCCGGTGTCACCAAGAGTTTCATCTTTGACACCGCAGTGGTGGTGCTGATTTCGTCGCTGATTGGGGCAAGATTGACGTATGTGCTGCATCATTGGGAGATGTACCGGCGGCATCCACTGGACATCATCAGCCCGGTACAGAGTGACGGAACCATCGGGATTGCCGGGATGGTACTTTTGGGGGGTGTGATTGCGGCGTTTTTGGCTGGCGGGTACTTTCTCAAACGCAGGAAAGTATCTTTCTGGGCGATGGCGGATTTGGTTTCGCCGCCGCTGACGCTGGGTATTGTTATCGGACGGCTGGGGTGCTTCTTTAACGGCTGCTGTTTCGGACATCCCACGGAAGGGCTGTTAGGGATGGTGTTTCCAGAAGGATGCTATGCATCGGCGGTGTATCCCGGTGTTTCGATTCATGCCACGCAGTTGTACGCAGTGGGCGCCGCGTTGTTGATCGCCATCATTCTGCCGATACTGGAACGGCAATCCTGGGCATTTCGGGGGATGACATTGTCGTGGTTTTTGATCCTTTATGGTGTAGATCGATTTGTGGTGGAAGGATTCCGGTATTATGAGCCAGAGTGGTTCTTTAATCTATTGGGCACTCAGTGGACAGGCAGCCGGTTGGTATCAGCGGGTATGGTGGTACTGGGAGTTTTAACCATGATATTGCTTCCTAAGAAGCCACAGGCTGAAAAATCGGTATCACATAAATCGGATTCATCCGCCACGGTCAAACCTAAGAATCACAAGAAATCGACCCCGAAGGTGTCGGTGTAGGATTGGTGTGCAAATTCAGCACAGGATAATCAAGGAGTGGCAATGACGGAAGATTTTGGATCAACACCAGGGGTGGCGGAACGCAGCACCAGCGGGTTGTTGATCACATTCGAAGGGATCGATTTTGCCGGGAAGACGACCCAGATCGAGCTCCTGATCCGTGCGTTGGAAGATGCCGGTCATCAGGTGCTTCTGGTGCGGGAGCCTGGAGGGACGTTGATTTCCGAAAAGATTCGCCGGATATTATTGGATCCGTCCTGCAAGGAAATGTGTTCCCAAACCGAGTTGTTACTGTATTCCGCCAGTCGTGCGCAACTGGTTTCCGAAAAGGTCCTGCCGGCATTGGAAAAGGGTCAGGTGGTGATTTGCGACCGGTTCTACGATTCCTCGACCGCCTACCAAGGTTACGGCAGGGGATTGAATTTAGACGTGGTGGCGAAGTTGAACGCATTTGCCGCGTATGGGCTGGTGCCGGATGCCACGTTTTTCTTAGATTTGGAACCTGAAGCAGCTTCGGTGCGTCAAAAGGAAAGGGGGGAAGCCGAGGATCGGCTGGAATCGGCATCCAAGGAATTCTTTCAGCGTGTGCGGAACGGGTACCTCCAAGTGGCGGACGATCGTACCCGCACGGTGATCAAGATGGATGCCAAAAGCGATCCCGACGTGCTACATCAACGGATTTGGAGTGAGGTCAAGCCTCTGATCGATACCCACCGTTTGAAGGTCAAATCGACCTGATGGGAGACGTTTAGACTTAGGCAATACTGTTAAGCGGGTGGTTATGTAAAAAGGACGTTTTTTGCGGTAGGTTTAGATAGATTACAGACAAGAATTATGTTAAGCATATTATGTAGCTGAGTTATGCAGGCGGATTGAGAAAGGATAGGAAATTATGGCACCGGAAGACACCAAGGCTATGGTCAAGAGGGTATTTGGTAATGTGTATCTGAGACGGGAACCGGGACAACCCATGATGCGGACACGATTTTGGGTGATGCTGGTTGCAGCGATTTCGATATTTACGATAACCCAATTCATGGTGAAAAAGGCGCCTGCCGAGGATGCTTATTCGGACATTCGGGAGAGCATCATCGTATTCGGCAGGGTGTACCAACAGATTGTGGGACAATATGTGGATACCATCGACCCGGAAGCGTTTGTCGAAGCCGGAATTGATGGGATGCTGAGGAGCTTAGATCCCTATACAGTGATGTTGGAGGATAACGACCGCGATAATTTGGATATCATCACCAAGGGAAAATATGGTGGTATAGGGATTCGGATCGGGGTTTTGAAGGATACATTGACGGTAATCAGTGCGATAGATGAGACTCCGGCGCAACGGTTGGGAATTCGTCCCGGAGACAGGATTATCACCATTGCCGATCAGGCAACGGACGGATTTAGTACGGATGAAGCCGCTGATTTGATGCGTGGGGTTCCCGGCACGGAAGTGACGTTACGCATTAAGCGGCCGGGTGTATCGAATCCAATTGAGTACACCATCATTCGGGAGGATATCCGGGTTAGAGATGTGACTTATGCGGAGATTATCGAAGATGGAGTTGGGTATATAAAACTGTCGCAATTTACCCGGAATGCCGGAAATCAACTTCGGGAATCCTTGGAAGAGCTGAAGCGGCAGGGGATGACCGGGCTGATTTTAGACCTTCGGGGCAATCCCGGCGGGCTGCTTCCGGAAGCGGTCAGCGTGGCAGAAAATCTGCTGGAGACGGGACAATCGATTGTGGCAACCCGGGGGCGAAATCCGGAATCCAACGACGACAAGTTTGCGGTAGAGCCTTCAGTGATCGGAGATATTCCACTGGTGTTATTAGTGGATGGCGGCAGCGCTTCGGCATCGGAAATTGTGGCTGGCGCGGTTCAGGATCACGACCGGGGTGTGATCATGGGGAAGCCGACTTTCGGAAAAGGGCTGGTGCAGCGGGTGTATCCGCTGACTCATAATCGCAGCTTAAAGATTACTACTGCCAAGTATTTTACCCCGAGCGGCAGGTTAATTCAGAAGGTGGATTATTTCGATGATGACAGCGATATCATTATCGGGGCGCCGACACCGAGCGAGGTTCCCGCCGACAACGGCTTGTACCGTACCGACAATGGTCGTCCGGTGGAAGGCGGCGGCGGGATTATCCCTGATGTCGAAGTTGATAGAGAATTTTCAGAGCACTGGGGGGATGAGCTGCTGCGAGAGGGTGCGTTCTTCAGTTATGCCAACCAGTACTGCGGGAGTCATCCGGAATTACAGGACAACCCTGATCAGGTGGTGGTTGACGACCAGTTGGTGGAGGATTTCCGGGAATGGCTAAAGACGTCGAATGTGGAAATAACGCCGGAAGGTCAGTCCGAATTGGATGAGATCAAGTGGTTATTGGAGGATCGCGATCAACTGACAGAGTTCGAGAATGCGGTTCAGGAAATTCAGAATGCAATCGATTCCTGGCAGCGGGAAGGTTTCGATCGGGATCATGAATTTATTCGACAGCAGCTGACTCGAGAAATTCATGGGAATTTGGAAGGTACCAAGGGGCGGATCGAGGCGACCTTCGAATGGGATAATCAACTGCTGAAAGGATTGGCCATCCTTCGGGATAGTGAGTATTATACGGAAATCCTGTCCGGAGATGACCTGGCGAATGCGGAATAGATATAAGTGTCAGGATCACAGGGATCCTGACCTACTCAACTATGCCCCCCATCTAATCTCCCCGGGAATCCACCAGTAGGCGGACAAGCCGGGGGGAGATCAGGCTGGATTGTTCGGCGGTACGTAAGGAGTTACTACTTACGTTATTACTGATTGTTGCAGGACTATTTGCCGGCGTATGTGCCGGTTATATGGGGATTGGAGGCGGGATTATCTTGAATCCAATCCTCTTTTTGTATTTCGCGGGGCGCACCGGTAGTGCCGATTCGGTACACGTGGCATTGGGTACCAGCTTAGCGGTGGCGGTGTTCACCACCACATCCAGCACCATCGGACATGGGATCCGGGATCGGTGGCGACCCAGCGCAATTCCGTGGCTGGTATTGGGAGTGCTGGTGGCGTCGTATCCGGGATCTTGGTTAGCGTCGGTGCTGCCGGGGATCGTGTTAAAGCGGATGTTTGCGGTGCTGCTTCTGGTGGGGGCATATCGATTAATCCGGGGGAATTCGAAATCGGAAAATAACGATCCCATCCGGTCACCTTTGCTATTATTTATCACCGGTGCAGCGGCTGGGGTTGTCGGGGCATTGATGGGGGTTGGCGGGGGAATTGTAATGGTGCCGATAATGATCGGAGTGCTGTATTTCCCAGCCAGAGTGACGGCTGGAACCTCATCCGCAGTGGCAATTGCTGTGGCGACGTTGGGGGCGTTGGGGTATATAATTCACGGTTCCGGAGTGGCTGGGATGCCGGACGGTTTTTGGGGATACGTGCATCCCGAAACCGCACTGTTCCTGGCGATCGGGACGGTGCCGGGAGCACAATTGGGGGCATATTTGAACCGGAAATGGGGAAGCACGGCTTTTCGGATACTGTTTTCTATCGTATTGATATTAGTGGCTTTAAAGTTGATGGTTTTCGGTTAGTTTCCTTCGATTACCAATCCTTTCCCCTGAATATTACGTATGTCTCATTCCTCACTTTTTGACCTGACACGTATTCATTTGATCACGGATTTTGACGGGACGATCACCGATCGGGATACTCTGGAATTCCTGTTAGACCGGTACGGGTCCCCGGAATGGGTGGCAATCGAAAATCAAGTGGAGCAGGACAAGATTTCCGTGGATGAGGCATTCCAACAGCAGATGGCTCTGATGCGGGTGTCGATGGAGGAAGCACGTGCAACCCTGGATGGGGGAATCATGGTGGATAGGACTTTTAAAGATTGTACCGAAGCGATTATCCATGCCGGGGGTCGGGTGTCGATTGTCAGCGCCGGATTTCGGGAAATTATAGAGTATATGCTGCGGGACAAGATTCCTGATGGTGTAGCGGTTCATGCCAACAGCTTGGAAGTTACTGATGGGCGTTGGAGGGTAATTCCGTCACCGTCTCCCAAGATCCGGGGATTGTGTACCCATTGCAAGCGGTACTGGGTAGAACAGGCGAAAGCGGCGGGGGATTTTGTGGTATATGCCGGGAATGGATACACCGATCGCTGCCCGGCGGAAGCGGCGCATAGGGTATACGCCCGTGATGTGTTGTGGGACCATCGGATACGATTGGGACTGGATACCGAACGGTTGACCGATTTCGCCGAATTGTGGCAGGATTTGGTTCATTGCTCATTGGGGGGACAAGTATGAGGCAGCGACACCAGGCAGGTTCTGGGATTATGCGGTTCTTGATAACCAGCGCCGTGGTTGGAGCTAGTGTATTCATGGGGTTGTGGTTATTGTGCTTACTGATGGCGTCGGGATTCTCGGTGATGGGTGTGGAAGCCCGGGAGATCGCTCAGGTAGTGTTCCGGGAATTTTTGGGAACGGTAATCTGGGGACAGGTCAGAATTTTAGCGGCTTATGTATTTCTCGGTGCGGTGTTCGGGCTGTTGGGCGGTGTGATATTCCTGGGGATATTCCGGAGACCGGGACAACCGGTGTCAAGGTGGTGGGCGGTGCCTGCAGGTATGGTTTTCAGCGTGGTGGCGGAATCGTTAGTGTTGATATGGTCGATGCGATATACCCCTCAGTTGTTTGCCGATGTTTTCTATTTGCCGGGGGGATGGATGCGGCAGTTGATGGTTACGGTGACCGACCATATTCCCGGTTGGGTGGCGCCTTTGGCTCTGTTAGGGCTGGTGATTTTGGCTGTGATCTCAATTGTTTTAGTGACGATTAGATGGGCATTACACCACAGGCAATGGGGCGGTTGGGCTGTGACCGGGGTGGTTGGATTATCGCTAATGACTGTGATGTGGCTGATGACGGTTGGATGGCGATCAGTACCAGCGGATGTTCCGGGGATTATCGTGCTGGCGTCGGATTCGTTTCGTTTCGACCATTTCAGCGGAGCCGGATACCACCGACAAACCACGCCGACCATCGATTCACTGATGCAGCAGGGCACGGTGTTTACCAATGCCATCACCCCGCTTCCCAGGACGTTTCCCGCCTGGTTGTCCTATTTAACCGGCACCTATCCGCACACACACGAGGTGCGGCATATGTTCCCCACTATTGACGACCGGGAAAATATTCCGCTTGCAGTGCCGGATATTCTGGGCGATAACGGCTGGCACAGCGCTGTGATCACCGATTTCGCCGGGGATATTTTTTCGCGGATCGATTTAGGATTCCGGACGGTCAAGGCGCCGGAATTTACCTTTGTGACATTGATCAAAATGCGCAGCTTGGAAATCCACTGGGCGCTGCTGCCGTATGCCAATACTCGCTTCGGGCGGAAAGTGTTTCCTGTCATGCGGGAGTTCGCTCATGCCGGCTATCCGGAATTCCTGGGGGCGGAAGCGCGGCGGTATATCCGAGCACGGGCACGGAAGCAGGAGCCGTTTTTCCTGTTGGTGTTTTTCTCCGCCAATCATTTCCCCTATTCTGCCCCGGACCCGTATTACCGGATGTTCACCGATCCAGAGTATGATGGCGATTTCAAGTACCACAAACCCAACCTGCTGAAAGCCGGGGAGGATTTAACATCGGAAGACATTGAGCATATATTGGCGTTGTATGACGGTGCGGTTCGGTCGGTGGATGAGGAAATCCGAAAGGTTTTAGCTACTCTTCGGAATACCGGAAGGGATCAGAACACCTGGATTGTGATTACAGCGGATCATGGGGAAAATCTCTACGAAGGGGAAATGGGGATTGGTCATGGGGAACATTTACGGGGACGGAATGTGGTCAGGGTTCCTTTGATAATCGTGCCGCCATCGGGGTGGGAACCGGTGGCTGATCAGGTGGATGTGCCGGTAAGCGGCATAGATATTGCCCCTTCTATTTTAGAAATGGCTGGGGAACCGGGAAACTCCGGTATGGCGGGATTAAGCCTGCTGCCGTTAATGCAATCTGACGACACCGCTGTGCAAAATTTTCGCACTCGACCGGTGTTCAGTGAGACCGGATTGTGGTTTGCGGATTGGACGGAAGGATTTTACCAGCATCAGCGGGTGGTGTATCCAGATATATCTAAGTTAAGCCGATTGGATCCATTTCATCGATTCCAGATCGTCCTGAAAGGGGAAACTGCGGATTTGATGGAGGCGGCAAAGCATCGGATGGTGCTGATGGACAGCTTGAAACTTGTGATGATTCCCACCAGGAACGGGGTATTGGAGGAGGGATATGTGTTGGGACCCGATGGGGTGGAACTTCCGATGGATCCGTCGAATCCAATGTTTCAACCCTTGCGCGATGCGTTGGTGTCGGAATTAACCGTCAATGGAGACTTCGAGACTATGGGGGATTATTTTGTTCCAACCGGTTGGCATTGGCGTCTAAACCGGCGGGTGACCATGGAAAGATAGTCCGGGGTATCAGATATTGGGAACCTTAGGTGGGGGGAATCGGTACATTAGTAGTAATATTCGGTTGAATACAGGCAATAGACATGGAAGAACAAGGCGTAGTCATCGCCCGGCAGGGGCATCAGGTGGTAGTGCAGGTGGCGGAGTCGGAAAGCTGCAGCCACTGCAGCGCCAAAGGATTTTGTATCACGACCGGGGATGGCTCGGTACGGATTTCGGCGGATGATACGCTGGGCGCGAAGGAAGGGGATTTAGTAACGGTGACGCTGGGGGAAGGCAGGAAGATCGCGGGGACAGCGATTGTATTCCTGACGCCGCTGGCTGGATTGTTTTTAGGACTATTCATAGGAATCGTTCTATTCGGGCAGTCCGGTGGGGTGTTAGGAGCATTAGCAGGCTTTGTGGTGGGATTGGTGGCGCTATGGGCGCTGGATCGATATTTCAGCCGCCGTACCACCTTTCGACCCAAGGTGACTTCCATTCATCAAATCAGTTAGTAACACCTTAGATATAGAAGGAAACGGGTGCATCCCGAGGGGTGCACGATAAGCAGAAGGAGGCAGATTGTGAAAGCAGCATTGATTTTAGCGGCAGCTATCACGGTAATAGTGATGGTCGGCTGCGGGGAACGGAATTCACCGTTTCAACCGTCCCAAATTTATCGTTTGATGAGCGAAATACAGACACTGGGTTGGGCGCAGGATGTGACGGTGTTGAATGATACCGCTTACGTAGCAGATAATATGGGTGGTATTGCAGTGGTTGACATCAGAGATGCAGCTAATCCTATCTACCTGGAAAGTTGGCCTGGTGAATTTAATGTGAAGCGGATAATAGCAGCACCGATTAACAGGCTATTAATAACTTACGAATATGTCCCCCCATTTGGAGGTGTTAAGATATACTCTATAGACAGTAAGCAAAAGGTGGGGGAATGTTTTGATGCTGGAATTAGAGATATGGGAGTCCTGGAAGAGGTCGATAATATATGGGTGTTAGACACAGAAAACCCGGAAGGATTCCGAGGGAATTTACTACATAATTACGGGGGGGCTTGGTTTACTGATTATGCTATAATTCCGGTATTACCTCCGATTGGGGAATTCAGAGGAATGGATATTACGGAAGATACTGTGGTTTTTGCTTGTTTGGACGAACGTGGAATAATCGCTTTAGCACCCGATTTAATGCAGACGACAAACCCTGTGGATTCGATCGGATGGGTGGAAACGCCTGGTGCGGCGTACGACGTGGTGTACCAGGACGGGTATTTGTTTGTGGCGGATTACTTTGGGGGATTGGTGGTGATCGACGCCGCTGATCCTACTAATATGACGTTGGTGGCGCAGGTGATTCCCCGGGGTGCGGATCGGTGCGAAAAGGTGATCGTGGATGGTGCGTATGCGGTGCTAATGGATCGGTATGACGGGTTGTTCATATTCGATGTGTCGGATCCCACATCACCCGTCATTCTCGAACAAATTGCTCTGCCGGAACCGCGGGGGATGACGTTTTCCGGGGGGAGATTATTGGTGGCGGATGAATCCAGGGGATTAATGATTTTTCAGATGTAAGAATCGATCTCCGTGCCGTCACAGTTACGTGAATTTAGTATATACTTTCCACTAAAGCAGTGTGAAATCCTGACGCTGCAACTAATACTGTTTTCTCTTCATTGGTAGGAGCAAGAAGTAAATTCAAAAGTCGTCTAATTCGCCCCACACTGTAATTTTAACCCACTGATTTTCGGTGGGTTTTGTTGTTTTCGGGGTTATTGTGTAACATAAATCGAGCGTCGATTTCGCCAAAAATTGTTATGATAAAGATTTCACTTGATTTTGTGCAAAAAAATAGTTACTATATTAATGTGGATGAGAATATGCCTATATAATCTTCTCAGAGTCCAATATCATCTCTGTCGATTCTATTTGCGAAATAATTCACAACAAGTAGCGCTGGACGCCGATTGTTGTGGATTACATAGATGTCCGTCCACCAATGTTTTAGTATTTACCTACCACATAGGACGAGAAATCGCATGACAAACTCCCGTTTTGCTGGAAATGGATAAGTCGTCCACTTTAGCTGAGGTATATCATGAAGCGAATTTTAGTTTGTGCTTTATTTGTAGTGTTTTGTGTTTGGGCAACCGTGGCGATCTCTGCCGATATTACTGAGGAAATCCAGGCGCTGATTGACAAAGGAGCCAGCGGTCAGCAGTTGACCGAAGCGGAAAAGGAAATGTTGAACGACTACCTGATGGTCGAGCAACCGGAGCGAGTGTTGATTGGCGGGATGGACACACAGTGGGGTCCGGACGGATGGGGATATGAGGCGAAAGATGCGGCTTCCGGCGGTCCAGCATTTAACTGGTATCCGAACCAGACCGGTGTGACCCCGGAGCTGTGGTTAGGGCAGAATGCGGATGATTTGTTATCCGGACCGATTACTCTACCCTTTACCTTTCCATATTACGGAGCGAATTTTAATACGATTTACGTTAGCGCAAACGTGATAATTCAATTTACAACGGATGTTATCCCTTATTATTCGACCGGAGTTCCCAGTGCTTCATATACTTACCGGATTGATCCCTATGTCTATGACATGTATCATGTGCAAAACGTGTCACGTTATTTCTATCAGTCGTTCGGCAGCGTATTCGTGATTACTTTCGAAGAAGCACGATACTTTAATTCAACTTATCGAAACGATCCTAACTATGGCAAGTGGATACAGGTTCTTCTGTATCCTGACGGCAGGATTACACTTCAATATTTATACCTGGAATTATCTGCCCCAGGATCACCATTTAACAGCGGGATAGATGATAATTACGGACCGTACGGATTGACCTGCGGTGCCAGTTTTACCAATGGTCAAGCCATCACCTTTTATCCACCTCCAGTTATTGCCTTGAGTAATCCTGATATAGCACCGAGTTTTGGTACCGTTACCGACAGTTTTTCCTATTCTGTGACTTACCGAGACATTGGCAACCTGGCTCCAACCATAAAAGATGTGTATATTGATGGGACGCCCTACACCATGAACGATCCGGGAGGGAGTTACCAGGCACCTGCCGGTGTGGTGATGGATTACGGACCGGTCAGCTTGGATCAAGGCATTCATGACTATTACTTTTATTTCTCCGACGGCACGAATACGGTACGATTACCTACTTCCGGGACCTATTCCGGACCGATTGTAACCGGTGAATTACAGACAGTCAGCTATTTACAGGATTTCGATACCGATGACGGCGGTTTTGTCACCACAGATCCGGCATATTGGGAATGGGGAGATCCCACTGCCGGACCACCCAGCAGCTATTCCGAACCGAATTGCTGGGGGACCAATCTAGAGGGGAATTACAGCGACAATGCCTGCTGGCAATTGTACTCAGTGCCCGTCGCACTGGACTCAAACTCAAAGCTTATTTTCAATCATTGGTACAATATTGAAGGTTATTTTGATGGCGGTAACGTCAAGATCTCCAACGACAATGGGGCAAGCTGGACATTGATAACTCCAGAGGGAGGATATCCGGAAGTATCTGTTTATTCAGGAAATGCCTGCATCCCCAGTCAACCTGCATATTCAGTGAACAGTGGTGGTTGGATACCTGCTGTGTTTGATTTATCAACTTTCGGAACTGACACTGTTTTGTTTAAATGGGAATTTGGAACCGACGGTTCGGTAACACGTACGGGTTGGTATATTGATGACGTGTTAGTGACCGCGGAAGAATATGTTGTGGAGTTAACACCTGAAACACAAACTACTTATGCATTGCCACAGGACACAGTTGATTACACGGTGTACATTTCTAATCACGGCGGTGAAAGCGACGTCTATGATCTCTCTGCCACTATCACGGGTGGAGAACCCTGGATCACGGAAATCTGGGACAACGGCCTGACTTCACAGATTGATTCGATTGTAGTAGGATATAACGCCACTGATTCTGTTATAGTTCGAGTGGTAATCCCGGATACCGCCTTTATCAATGAAAGCAGCACCGCACAGATCATCGCTCATTCCAGGAATGAATTATTACGGAATATCTACGCAGACACCTGTGATGTTACCACAGGGGTGGGGATCGGGGGATCGTATGACGTGGGCGGTGGGAATAATGATTATCCTGATTTGTTATCTGCTGCTGCTGTTCTAAATGCTGGTGTGCTGGTTGCACCGACCACGTACAATGTCTATAGCGGGAATTATCACGGGAGAGTTGAGATACCTTATACGATTGCCGGGATGGGCTCAGCGAATCCGATTGTGTTCCAAAATGCTCCCGGAGAACACCCCATTGTCACTTCTCCAGATTATGGATTCTACCTCAATGGCACTGATTACGTCACGATTCAGGGATTTGAGATCACTGATTGTAATAATGGCGGGATTCGTACCATTAGTAACTATGATGCTGTGTCAAATATCAACGTCATCGGGAATTATATCCATGACGTCGGAGTGATATATTCGAATCCGGCGATTGATCTTTATGAAGCTACTAACTGCCGGATTAGCGGGAATGAGATTTCTGATGTAATGATGGGAATTGATATTACTGTGGGCAGCGGTCACCAGGTAGATAATAACATAATATACAATACATCTGATTATGGGATCTTTCATTATTTTTGCGACAACAGTGATTACGTTTATAATACCGTGTATACATCAGGAACCTATGCTTTTTATAGGCTGTTAGGCGAAAATACGCTGGTGAAAAACAACATCTTCTATCAAGCAGGTAGTGGGTATGCGTATTATGTTGAAGGATTGCCCTATTATTCCTTAATTTCAGATTATAATAACATTTACGCTCCCAACGGCTATGTGGGTCAAATCTACAATTATCCTACTTATATCAATCTGCACACATTAGCAGATTTTCAGGCATATACAAATACAGATTCAAACAGCATCAGCGCTGATCCGATGTTCGTTTCCCTGGATCCCCCTGACCTCCATATTACGCCCCATGCCATTTCCCCGGTTGATGGAGCTGGTACTCCAATCGCAGGAATAACCATGGATTTCGATGGAGAAGACCGGGACTCACTATCTCCCGATATCGGCGCTGACGAATGTACAAGAGAATCCCATGATTACTGTATTTTCCTTCATCCTGAGAATCAAATTGATCTGGCAAGTGCCGGCGATATTTATGTACACAGGATCTTTATTGAAAATTGCGGTACCGGGCATGATATCTTTGACCTTTTAGTCTCGACCACAGGTGCGACTTGGACCCACGAAATCTGGGATAAGACAGAAACCTATGTTATCAGTACCATAGCCATGAATCCCGGCGCCCTGGATACTTTCCTGATCAAGGTTTACACCGATCCAGCCGCCATGCTTGGTGATGAAGCGGTGTGCGAAATACTGGCTGAGTCGCGCAGTAATCCAAGAAATATCTATTCCGACACCTGTTGGGTGACCACTGAGATTTCGCGGGAAGTTCCGATAAACTGGGTGGAAATTGCGGGACCGGCGGGCGGACCAGGTACGAACACTGGAATAGCTTACAATCCAGCACCCTCTACTTTGGGACCAGTACCCCTTGGCTTCACATTTCCTTACTATGATTGTGAGTTACACCCACAAATCTGGATTCATTCCAATGGAACGATCACATTAGAGGAACACTTTTCCTATAGTAACTATCCAATTCCCTTAGTTTCAGACCCCAACAATATTATCGCTCCGCGCTGGGACTACTACCGATTCTATCACGGTGGCAGCGTGTGGTATTATCCAGATACCACCAATAACAGGTTTATCGTGGAGTGGTATCAGATGAAAGGGTGGAGCGGATACGGTAATTGCACATTTGAGTTAATACTATACCCTGACGGCACCATAGATTTCATGTACGCAACCATCGCACCTTACCAGCCGTTCACTGCGACAGTTGGTATCGAGAACGCAACCGGGACTGATGGCATTCAGTTCACCCACAATGGGTCAGGTCCTATAGAACCATCGGACAGTATGGGGATTCACATTGAACCTCAATGTCTCCCGGAGAATTATGCGGTGGATCTGAGACCTGAAACCCTTCAAGAATGGGTGTCTGTTGGTCTTTATCAAAATTACCTGTTTACCATTATTAACTTCGGTGGTGAAGACGATGTGTATGATCTTACCGTTGATATCACCGGACAGCCGTGGACGCACCAAATCTGGAACAAGCAACTGACCGCTCAGATTGATTCCATTGAGGTCAATCATTTTGCCATCGACACTTTCTACATACGTGCTTATGTGCCACAGACTGCAACCGTTGGTGAGATTAGTACAGCAGAAATCGTCGCCAGCTCCCGCACCGGAGGAACCAGAAATATTCTATCTGATACTTCGTGGGCGACCACCACAGCTATTCCCATGTTATCGATGCCATACAGCCAGGATTTCAACACCAACGATGGTTACTATCGACCATATCCACTGACAGGTGGATGGGAATGGGGTGAACCTACCTATGGTTCTGTGTATGTACATTCTCCACCCTATTGCTGGGGGACTGTGTTAGCGGGAGAATATGACATTGATGCATGCTATCATTTGACATCACCATCCATCATTCTGGATTCAATGGCGACGCTGAGTTTCTATGCCTGGTATAACATTGAGAATTACTATGACGGTGGTAATATGAAGATCTCAACCGATGGAGGTGCTAACTGGACGTTGATCACCCCCGAAGGCGGTTATCCGGAAGATGCAGTAAGTTCCTATAATGCCTGCATTCCAGGTGAACCTGCTTTTTCTGGTTTTAGTGGTGACGGTTACCGCCCCACGTTTGATTTATCTGCTTTCGCGGGCGATACCGTGAAATTCAGATGGGATTTCGGCTCTGATGGTTCAGTAACGTATGAAGGTTTGTACTTTGATGATGTTGAAATCGCGGTAATCTTGCCTGGAACTGTTGATGATCTGTTGATCACTTTGAGTAGCGGTACTGACGACAGCACCAACATTACTCTGCTATGGTCACCAACGGAAAACGCACAGCAATACCACATATACAAATCCACCACCGCTCCAGACAGTGGATTTGCATTATTAGGGTCTACAACTGACACCACGTATGTCGATACGGATGCGATTATTCTCGAGTCCACCAGTTTCTACTATGTGACAGCAGACAACGAGTTGTTGGATTCAGGTGTTGCACGCAGTATCTCCCCGTTCCGGGTCAGCCATCCCGTCATCCAGCGCCAGACTTTTACCAAGAATCCTACGCTACAGATAAACGCACCTGCTGGCAACAAAAAGAGGAGATAGTAAACATCTAATTGCATACACCGAAGCCCGTCCAAGCAATTGGACGGGTTTTGTTATATGGAACAATTTAAGAAGGTAACATTGGGATTGTAATGTGAGTAGGGAGAAATGTTGATGTGATTAAATCCTAAATACACGATCTCTTGATAAAAGAATCGTTTTCCCGTTAAATACACGTAGGTACACGTCAGTGAATCTCGATTCCTCGTGTAACAGCACGGAAATCGGAAGTTAACAAGTTAGAAAGTTAATGTCGGGTTTCAGAAAACCCGACCTGAGGAGATCCTTTCTTACACCCCCCCTTAAGGGGGGGTTATTATATCAGGTCCAGGTAACGGCGGGCGGTGTCGATGACGGTGTTCACTACCGCGTTGGTTTCGCTGTCCCCGCCCATATCCGGAGGCAGGATTTTCCCTTCCGAGATCACATGCTCCACGGCTTTTTCCAGCACTGACGCGGTGGCGGGGTCGCCCAGATTTTCCAATACCATTCGGACGGCAATTACGGTACCGAAGGGGTTGATTTTGGAGGAGGAAACCTGCTCGCCGGTGCCTTCCAGAACCGGTCCGACTATCACCTTTTCATTCCCCATAGCAACCCGACACAGAAATCCAGTACCGCCGATGAGTTCGATAGCGTATCGGGATAATAAATCACCGAACAGGTATTCCGCCACAACCACCTCGAAATCTTCAGGCTGGTGGAATATTTGGCGGATGGCTGCGGTCAACGACATCTCGCGATAGGGGATGCCGGGGAATTCCAAGGCAACGTTCCGGGCGGTTTCCATGATTAGATTCCCGGTTTCGGGAAACAGGTCCAATTGGTCGATTACGGTTACCGCCTGGCGACGGTTCCGTTGTGCGAATTTGAAGGCTTTATATAGGACCTTTTCGACGCCCTGGCTGGTGATGACTCTGGTATTCAGGGCAATTTCTTTGGTAGGGAATATCGACAGGTGGTTTCCTGCCGGATGTTCAATCAGAATTCGCGAGATTTCCGGGGTGATTGGGTGGAAGCCGATACCGGAGCCGGATCCTTCCAACAGGTCGCGGAACACCGCCATATCCAAGGATTCGATTCGGTTTTTGGGGTTTCCGGGAACTGATTTCAGAGGACGAAGTTCGGCGAAGAGATGGAGTTCCCGGGCGATGGACGTCCAGGGATCATTATAGGGAGATGTTTCCGATTCCGGATCATGATCGGATTGAGACGGCTCGGATACCGGTGTCTGAGCGCTGGCAATTACCATGGCGCAGTCGGATTGGGTAATCAGTTCCAGGGTGCGTTCGGGAACTGAGTTGCCTTCGCGCTTCCAAGGGTTCCAACCCAGATCACCGGTTAGATAGTTAATGTCAGGCTTTACAGCATCCAAGATTCGGTGTGCCAGGTCCAGCATTTGTTTCGCCACAGGATCGGCGGCTAACCAAGCGACAGTCGGTCGTGACATAAGCTCCTCTATTACCATGTGAGCTAACGGGAGGTTGGCTCATGTGATTATTCGATAATTGTTACCCACAGATAAGTAAGGAAAATCAGAAATCCATGCCTACCGAAAAGCGGTGTGCTTCGCCCAAGTCCTCCTTGAATAGCGCCAAACCATAGTTGACATGAAATACCGACCAGTCGATACCGAATCCGGCGGTGAGGCTGCGGGCTTCGATACCGTGTATATAGCCCACCCGGCAGGCTAACGGGGCGATGGGACGGACTTCCAAGCCAATATGCCCGTTGGCTTCATCATCGAACGGAAACTCACCGTCTAATGCAATCAGTACCATTGGAAGGGGAATTTGCTTTATTTCATAGGCGGCACCGACTCGGAGCCGGGTGGGAAGTGCGGGATCTTCGCCCTGTAAGGGATTCATTTTCCCGACGTTACGCAGTACCGCCCCCAAGGACAGTCCCGGCATCAGATTATGATACTGCAACCCGGCATCGAACGCCCATCCTTCCGAGGTTTCGATGTAGAGGGATTCCCACAATAATTTAACGGTCAGCCCCAATTGCAATCCCCCGCCCACATCGTGGGCAAAGGACAAGCCTCCGCAGACATCGTGGGCGCTGAATGTGCCGATGGGATTGGTGGAAGGACCGGTACGGCGTTCCATATCGTCCACGTTCATGCCTAAATAATGGAATGCCACCGCCGATCGACCGCGCCGATAGGTGGCGGCGGCGAATTGTCCGGCGACATCCTGGATCCAGCGGTGATAGGAAAATACCGCACTGCTGTTTGCTGCCGATACCAATCCCGCCGGGTTCCAATAGGCAGCGGTGGGGTCATCCACCCGTGCCACTGCGGCTTCGCCCATGCCAGCGGCTTTACCACCGACTCCGATAGTCAAGTAGGTTAAACCCCGTGGGGAATCCGCATTGGCGGTAGATAAGCCAACGCTAATGATCAGGATAACAATTGGGACAATGGTTTTATATAGTTTCATGTTGCATCCGGTTGATGTTTTTCGTCTAAGCTATTAGAATTGGAATGTCCAGGTAAAGATGTGGCTGTCTAACGGTGATATGGATTCGACGATGTAAGCGTAATCCAGGG
>CBDVBD010000036.1:0-23125 GCA_965372135.1 uncultured bacterium
ATTCACGGGTATATCGATCAATGATGCGCACCAGCGACGGATCACTGAATTTCAGATTTTTCTTCTCTAAGCCGTGTTCTTTTAACTGCTTAGGGACCAGGAAGTGCTTGCCAATCTGGGTTTTTTCCTGGGTGATGTAACCGGATAAGGTGATGATTTCCATGCGGTCACGCAGGGGGGGCGGGATATCGTATATCTGGTTACCGGTGGTGATGAACATGACTTTGGACAGGTCAAATCCGACTTCCAGATAGTGGTCGGAGAACGAAAAATTCTGTTCCGTATCCAGGACTTCCAGTAACGCTGAGGAGGGGTCACCACGGAAATCCTGTCCTAATTTGTCGATTTCGTCCAGCATGAACAAGGGGTTATTAACTCCGGATTTTCGGATTTTCTGTAGGATTCTACCGGGCAGGGCTCCGATATAGGTTCTTCGATGTCCCCGGATTTCGGCTTCATCCCGGACGCCGCCTAAGGACACTCGGATGAATTTCCTACCCATGGATCTGGCGATGGAACGACCTAAGGAGGTTTTGCCTACACCGGGAGGTCCAGCGAAACACAAGATGGGACCTTTAGAATCCTTCTTAATTTTGCGAACCGCTAAGTATTCCAGGATGCGCTCTTTGACATCCTGCAAGCCATAATGGTCTTCATCCAGAATTCCTTCGGCAATTTTTAAGTCTAAGTTATCCTTAGTTGCGACATCCCATGGCAGGGTAACCAGCCAGTCGATGTAGGTTCTGGAAACCATGTATTCCGCGGAAGCCGGTGACATTTTCGCCAATCTATCCAGCTCTTTGGTGGCAGTCTCCTGGGCTTCCTCAGACATATGTGCATCGGTGATTTTTTGTTTTAATTCCGTGATTTCCGCTGAGGGGTCATCATCTTCGCCCAATTCTTTCCTGATGGCTCGGATTTGTTCGCGCAGGTAGTATTCCTTCTGGCTGCGTTCCAGCTCTTCATCGACGTCTTCCCTGATCTTTGTTCCTACTTTCAACAATTGGATTTCCCGATTCAGGAATGAGGAGATCAACTTCAGGCGCTCATCAATTTCGAATACTTCCAGGATTTGCTGACGTTCCTCGATTTTCAAATCCAAATTTGAGGATATTAAATCGCCCAGCGTGTTTGGATCGGTGATGTTTTCCACTGATAATTTGAGGTCGTTGGGCATGTTAGGGTTTTGTTTAACCAGATTCTTGAACTCATCGACGATTTTTCGCATCAGAGCCTGGGTCTGCAAACTGCAGCGACGGTCCTTTTTCAATATTTCGATTTTGCCTACCAGGTAAGGTTCGATCTTGGTCAATTCCACAAGACGAATACGATCCAAACCCTGTACCAACAGCCGAATACTGCCGTCGGGAACCCGGAACATTTTTACGATTATTACAGCAGTACCCAAGTTGAAGAATTTGTCCTCGATTTCCTCTCCGGTGGTTTGGTACTGCCGGGCAAAGGTGGCTAACATTTTATTGGAAGCCATCGCATCGCTAACCAGCTTTACCATCCGTTCGTCATCCACCATCAAGGGGACGATGACATTGGGATAAATCACCACATCGCTAAGCAACATTACCGGAAGTTCATTGGGGATTTCTGGGGGATTTAACGGGTCACTGAGAGAGTTTAACAACCCGGATTTCAGGGGTGATGACATAGTAATCCTCGCAAGAGTTGGTACACTTCAGCCATTAGGGTTTGTTAATTACCTATTAATACATCGGCAATTTCCGCTTCAGATTTAGCGTTATTTGCCGGCTTGCAGGGATTATGATATCGGATCAATTCTTTCTTTGTACTCAAGAATAGTATTTCGAACGGTTTCGGGATCATCGATGCGAACGATGTCACGTCGAAATGCTGCCGCACCGGGCATGCCTTTGACGAACCAGGTCATGGGAGTTCGCATGCGACATACACCCCAAGGCACACCATAAGCTTTGATGGTCATATCGAATAACTCCAACAGGGCGTCTAAGCGGTCAGTTGTGGAAAGGTTATCTGGGATCGGTTTATTTCGGAATCCTGCATCGATTTGCTTTATCAAATGTGGGTTCCCTAAGACGCCACGAGCAACCATAACAGCATGGCAGCCGGTGATTTTAACCATGTTAATAGCATCTTCTGCGGTAAAGATATCACCGCTTCCGATGACGGGAATCGACACCGCATTCACCAGTTCTGCGATCAAGTTCCAGTCGGCGTTTCCGGAAAAGGCTTGGGACAGGCTTCGAGGATGCAGGCTAATAGCGGAAATGCCTTCCCCCACTGCCATTTTTACCACTTCCACAGCCACCGGTCTTTCAGCACGGATACCGCTGCGGATTTTGATTGTTACCGGGATTTTCACCGCAGTAACCATTCCGGAAATCATACGTTTCAACCGTGGCAAGTCGTCCAATAAGGCAGCTCCAGCACCGCGCTTGACCACTTTCTTAACCGGACAACCAACGTTTAGATCGATAAGATCAGCGCCGGCATCTTCGACAATTATAGCAGCTTCCGCAAGTACCTCCGGGTCGGAGCTGAATAGCTGTATTCCTAAAGGGCGGTCTTCAGGGGCAGTTTCGATCATGTCGATGGTTTTTTGGTTTTTGCGAACTAATCCATCGGCGCTGACCATTTCGGTAACACACAAAGCAGCACCGTTTCCACGGCATATTTTGCGGAACACGTGATCGGTAATTCCGGCTAAAGGCGCAAGGATAACCCGTCCTTTGATCGAGAGATTGCCGAGTGTGAAATCATCCGTTTCGAATAGTTGAGTCATCAATGGTCTGCAGTTTATGATACCAATATAGAAATGTACAGGAAAATTGTGATGGTTTCAAGGTTTTTTTGCAGCAATTGATATTGGAGGTTAAGAAATAATTTCGCTTGCATTTTAGAAATTTTATATGTAACTTTAGTGTTTGTGAGATTTCTATAATATGAAGAATCTAAGTTAGTGGAGAATCATGTCTTATCGATGTGACATTTGTGGTAAGGGACCGATTGTCGGTCATCATAAAAGCCATGCGGATAATTTGACCAAACGACGTTGGCTGCCGAATTTACAGACGGTGCGACATTGGGATGGCACACGTACCAAACGGATTCGCGCTTGTACTTCGTGTATTCAGGCTGGGAAGGTGGTGAAACCTCCTCCCCGGGTACGTCCGGAAACCACCCCTACTGAGATGCAATGATGTGATAGGATTTTCCTGTCAGTTTTATTGAATGTGTATGATATTGAGATGTTATGATGTGGTCGCGCTACGGATGGCTATTACTCTGGATCGGTATCGGGGCTTTTGTTTTGTCCTCGCAGGGCGCGGTGGTTATCAACGAGATTATGTATAATCCGTCCTCCGCACTTGGGGACGATGCGGACTACGAATATATCGAATTGGTCAATACAGGAAGTGTTGTGGTGACACTCACAGGATGGAGTTTCACCAGCGGCACTTTTTTTACGTTTCCAGCCGGCACCGCCATTGAGCCGCACGGATATTTGGCGGTGTGCGCCAACCAAGATTCGGTACAACTGCGGTACGGGATTACCAATACGGTAGGGAACTTCGCCAACCGGTTGAACAATGCAGGGGAAACGATTCGGCTGGTGGATGAGGGCAGCAGTACCGAGGATGAGGTGACCTATATGGATATGGCACCCTGGCCTCAGGAACCGGATGGGAACGGTCCGTCCTTGGAGTTGATTAATTTCGAATTGGATAATTCTGTGGCAGCGAATTGGGCTGCCAGCGATTCGTTCGGCACTCCGGGGGTGGTTAATAGTGTGTTTGTATCCGGGGATACTACGGATTATTTCTCCTTGTATTTCAATCAGTTGGTGCACACCAGTTACGCTGCAGAGTCAGTGGCTAACAGTCTGGTGGATTTGTCCGATCCGTTAATTGAGGTAATCGACGGTGCATATAGTACGCTGGATTTGTGTGCTTATAATCTTACTGACGGAACGTTGACCTCAACGATTATCAATGCGCACAATCGGGGAGTGTTGGTACGTTTTATTACGGATGATGATCATCATAATAGCCTCACTGCATCATTGGAAAGTGCCGGGATTACGGTGATCGATGATGCGTTTGGTCTTAATAGTGGATCGGGATACATGCACAACAAGTTCGTGGTGGCGGATTATCAGAGTTTGGGGGACAGCGCGAATACGGTATGGACGGGATCGTATAATTGGAGTCTAACGGGCGCCACCGTAAACGCCAATAATGGGATAGCATTAGCAGATTCGGGATTGGCAGCAGCATATACCGACGAGTTCAACGAGATGTGGGGATCCAGTGGAGCTACCCCCAATCCCAGCCTGTCACGTTTCGGGTCACGAAAAACCGATAATATCACCCATATTCATATTATTGATGAGGATACAGTTGAAATATATATGTCACCGGGAGAAGGGATCAATACCGCAATTATCAATGCGATAAGCACTGCTGATTACGAAATCGCGTTTTGTATTCTTGCGTTTACCAGAACGGACATCATGATGGCGATGAAGGCGAAATGGGACGACAATTTGAATTATCCGGATTTCGCGGTGGAAGGGGTGTTCGACAACGCGAATGCCGGTACCTCTTACAGCCAGTGGCATAATATGTCTGGCGGCACCGGACCGTATCCCTGGTCACCGCCCGCTGATGTATGGATCGATGGGCAGCCGTCGGGTGTGCTGCACCATAAGTATATGGTGATCGACGGGCATCATCCCTACAGCGATCCGATCGTGATTACCGGATCGGCGAATTGGTCTAATAATGCGGTCAACAGCAACGACGAGAACATCGTCATCATCCATAACGCTGAGGTGGCGAACCTGTATCTGCAAGAGTTTTACGCACGCAAAAGCATGGGGATGGGAAATTTGCCGCCGATTTACGATGTGCAATTTCCGCAATCCAGCGGCAGTGGATCACCCTATGCAGGGGTGACGGTGACGGTGACTGGGGTAATCACCGCCAGCTTTCCCGATACCTCATACCGAAAGTATATGATCCAGGAACCGTGGTCTGCGCCGTGGCGGGGAATCTATGTATACCAGTCAGGCACCGGATCGAATTTTGTGGTGGGGGACAGCGTGTCGGTAGCGGGAACGGTGCAGGAATATTCCGGGTTGACGAGAATCGTCAATCCCAGCTTTACCGACCACGGAACCGCAGCCATAATGCCAACTCCGCTGTTGGTCACTACCGGAGACGTGGCAATTTCGGAGTCATTGGAAAGTGTGTTGGTGCAGGTGGAGAATGTGACGGTAGTGTCGGAAATGAATCCCGATGGGGAATGGCAGGTGGATGACGGATCGGGGGTGTGTACCGTGGACGATATGGGGAATTATGCGTATGTGCCGCAGGTGGGGGATGAGATTGCAGAGCTCAGAGGGGTGGTGTATTACGGTTCCGGGATGTTCAAGTTGGAACCGCGGGATGATAATGATATCGTTCGCACCCTTCCGGGGATAGAGACGTTGACCATCCGAAAGCTAAGCAACCATGTGGTGTTGGATTGGGATTCGTTGGGAGTGGGTATACTATACCGGATTTACCAGGATTCCAACCCGGCTTTTGTGCCCTCGCCGACTACATTGGTTGATTCAACCACCAGTACCACTTGGTTCGACATGAATGCACTGTCGGGTGGTGATGCTACCAGGTTTTACCAGATTACAGGGGAAAATTAATCCCATCACGGACTACAGTGGGGATCACGAATATCAAAACGCCGGATCGATGGATCCGGCGTTTTCCGTATTGGTAGTATTTCGCACAAAGATTATTTAAGAAAATAATCCTGATCGGTGGCTTGTTCCAGCCATGCTGCCAACAGGTCGATGGTGGCTTGGATGTCCTTTTTATGACAGGTTTCCACCGTGGAATGGACGTAGCGGGTGGGGATCGATATGGTGATCACCGCCGCACCACCCTTAACCTTCTGCATAGCTCCAGCATCAGTACCACCACGAGGCAGGATGTCCAACTGGTACGAAATCTTTTTCTTTTCCGCCAGGTCTTTGAATTCCTGAACCAGCTTGGGATGGGAAATAGCGGAACCGTTCATGATACTAATGGCGGTACCTTTTCCCAGTTCGGTGACATATTCGTGTTTTCCGGCACCGGGGAGATCATTGGCAAGGGTTACGTCCAAAGCGATTCCCACATCAGGTTCAATGCCGGAACTGGATGCGAAAGCACCCCGTAATCCCACCTCTTCCTGAGTGGTTGCGACCACATAGATATTCACGTGGTGTTTTTTTATCTTGCGCACCGCTTCCAACATGCAGTACACGCCGATACGATCGTCAAACGCTTTGGTGGTGTAACAGTCACCCATCTTTTCGAAAGTGCGTTCCATGGTGATGGGATCACCCACAGTCACCAATTCTTTGACTTTCTTTGCCGGCAAGCCCACGTCGATAAAGTAGTCGGTGACTTTGGGGACTTTTTTACGTTCTTCTTCGGTGAGGATATGGATTGGCTTGGAACCGATCACGCCCAGTAAGTCCTTTTTACCATGTACTACGCAGCGCTGTGCCATCATGGTGCGAGGGTCGAAACCGCCGGTGGGCTGGAGTCGGATAAAACCGTCATCGTCGATAAAGCTAACCACGAATCCAATTTCGTCCATGTGACCGGCAAGCATGACGGTGGTTTTACCTACGCCCTTTTTGAATCCGATTACATTTCCCATTTTGTCGGTGCGAACTTTGTCCACCAAGGGTTTCATTTCTTTCATAATCAGGGATCGTATCGTATCTTCATGTCCACTGGATCCCGGAGTCTCACAGAGTTGTTTCAGTAGTTTCATGGTATGTATCCTTTAGTTATATAACATTTGCGATTCGGATTGAATATACATATTCTTTGACAATTGTGCAACAGAAAAGTCACGTTTTCCGGAGGGTTTTCGGGATACCCTAATGTTATTGATGATGTTGATAGTTTTGCCAGACACGGGCATGGTAATCGGGGGAGGTGTGACGACGGATGCCATCCCAAGGAAGGGATTGGTCAATGGGCAGAGATCGAGTGATGGTTTTCAAATCGACACCGATTTGCATTGCAGTCTGGCGCAAGCTTTTGTCGGTGCGGATGGCTTCTTCGATTGCCATTCCCACCAGTTGATCGCCACGAGAAAACAGGGCTTCCCGCCAGGATTCGGAGGGTGGAGTAATTCGCAGGGTAATGCCGGATTGCCCTTCAAGGGAACTTTGGATATGGCGATGGGTCCTTCGCAGTATGGTCTCTAAGGCGAATGGAGCCCACTGGAAGGGAGTACCGGCTTTGGGAACAAAAGGGGTTATGCGAATATCTAAACGTGTGGAAGATGTCTTCGCCCTTATGATCGAGTTCATGCGGCGACACAGGGTAATAATTGCTTCGATATCTTCCTCGGTTTCGCCGGGAAGTCCGGTCATGAAATAGCAGCGCAACCGCGGGAATCCGACTTCAGCAACCCAACGAGTGGTCTCCAGGATACGCTGGTCGGTGATGGGCTTTCCGATGGTTGCACGCAGGTGTTCAGAACCGGCTTCCGGGGCGATGGTGATAGTTTCCACCTGCCCCCGGCGCAGTAATCTTAAGAGATCAAGATCAAGGATATCGGCGCGAAAAGACGACAGCCCTAAACCGTAACCTTTGGTCACCAGAGTGTCTATTAGGGTTTCAAGGTCTGGATAGTCGGACAGGGCGGCACCCACCAATCCGACCGGTCCGGGTGGCGGTATCCACTCTTCTATGGTGTCAACGATGGTGTCAACCTGCCAGGTCCGATTTGGCACCGAATAGCAGGTAGCACAATAGTTACAGAGCCTGCCGCATCCCCTGCCCACTTCGATTAGGAACATTTTTCCGAAGTGACCATCGAGGGATAATGCCATGGATCGCGCCGGTCCAAGTTTGCTTGCTGACAGTTTCCAAGTGGCAACGGATGTGTTTAGTGGGCTGAGTTCCGGCACCCAAACACCGGAAATTTTCGATAATGATTCCAGCACGGCGGATCGGTCCCATCCGGATTCGATCAAACTAATTATCCTGCCAATTTCAGGGATCAGTAGCTCTCCATCACCAAGAAACAGCGCATCCATGTGCAGGGATAGCGGCAAGGGATTCAGGGTAGGCGCCAATCCTCCGGCGATGATAATGGGATCTTTAGGGGATCTTTTACCTGCTCTTGTGGGGATGCCTGATGTGATCAGGAATTCGATAACTGCAGGGTAGTCTTCTTCGGATGATACAGAAAAAGCCAGGATCTGAAACGCCCCGAAAGGGCGTTTCGTCTCCCAGCTTTTGGGTACAGCACGACGAGGAGGTCGTAGTAAAAAAGTCCGTTCTATGCTTATTTCCGGCAGGCAGCTTAACAGCTGCCAGATCCGGTTGAATCCTAAATTGGCGATTCCCAGTTCATAAGTGTTGGGGTAAACCAAACAAGTTTGAACAGCTCCGATGCTTCTTGATATCCCCAACAGCGATTCATGGGATAAATAATCGCCAATGATGTCTTCCAATGGATCAAGTCCCATTAATCCATCTGGCGTCTCAAGAATGTGGGAATTTCCATGTTCTCACGAGTGGGTGGTACAAAGTTGTCCTTGAGAACCATGTCCTCGCTAACTTCTTCCAATTTACCCCGGCGTCTGAAGGTGGAATCTTCCAAGGACTTCAGACTTATTGCTTTATCATCTTTACTGGAGCGGGATGCGTGACTCTTAAAACCAGTGGCGATCACGGTGACCCGGATCTCGTCCTCCAGTTGAGGATTGATGACCGCTCCGAAAATGATATTGGCTTCCCCGCCGGCGGCTTCATAAATTACGGTGGTGGCATCGTTGACGTCGTACAGGGTCAGGTCGGAACCACCGGTAATGTTGACCAAAACCCCTTTGGCGCCGGAAATGCTGATATCTTCCAGCAAAGGGCTGGAAATGGCTTGCTGCGCGGCTTCCAAGGCTCGATTCTCGCCCTGCGCCACACCAACGCCCATCAAGGCATCGCCCATCTCGGACATGACGGTACGGACATCGGCGAAATCCAGGTTGATCATACCGGGCACGGTAATCAGGTCGGAAATGCCGCGTGTGGCTTGCAGCAGGACATCATCCGCCATCAGAAAGGCGTCAACCAACGTCGTCTGCCGTTCGACGATAGCAAGCAAGCGCTGGTTGGGGATGACGATCAAGGTATCTACTTTTTCTATAAGTTCATGGATACCTTCTTCAGCGCGTTCCATACGCCGCTTGCCTTCGAACAGAAAGGGTTTGGTGACTATGCCCACCGTCAAGGCGCCAAGGTTGCGGGCGACATCAGCTATTATCGGTGCGGCGCCGGTGCCTGTCCCGCCTCCCATACCTGCGGTTACGAATATCATGTCGGCATCGCGGAGGTTTTCGGTGACTTCGTCCATATCCTCCTCGATGGCGCGACGCCCGATTTCCGGGCTGGCGCCGGCACCGAGTCCTTTGGTTAAAGTTTTCCCGATCTGGAGCCGGTAAGTGGCTTTGTTGATGTCTAAGGCTTGCAAATCGGTGTTGATAGCGATAAATTCGACTCCGACCAGCCCAGCATGGATCATACCGTTGATGGCATTACCTCCGGCGCCGCCAACGCCGACCACCTTGATACGGGCGTTGGTAGTGAATTCATCGGCAAATTGGATGGAAAGGTTTTTCCGCATGCCTTCCTCCTTAAGTTATCGTGCTGTTATATTTATAGTTATGAATTTTCATGTTTCAAATTTGCATATTCTTTGGCGCTCACCTCGCACAGTCCTCACCCGAAGAGTGCCACTGATGTACTCCACCGCTAGGAGGTAGATTGTTCCATCAAATAATCGAGTGGCGTTCTATCCGATTTAGAAGAAATCCTCGAACCACTGTTTCATGCGTCGGAAGATTTTCTGGAAGATTTTGGAATCGTCGCCGCGGAATACATCCATCTGATCCTGGTGGGCAATGCCATAAAGCACCAAGCCCACGCCGGTGGAATAGACGGGTGATCCCGCGGTTTCCATCAAGCCTCCCAAACCATTGGGACGTCCGATTTTCACCGGAAGCCCCAGCACTTCCTCCGCCAATTCATCGACTCCCTCCAGCAGTGCTCCGCCACCGGTAAGTACTACACCGGTGGTTAGGAGATCGTAGCAGCCGCTGTTCCGGATTTCATGGAGTGCAAGCTCAAAGATCTCCTGAACTCGCGGTTGGATGATAGAGGCAAGGACACCACGGGAGACTTCCCGCGGTGGTCTGCCGCCGACGCCGGGGATTGAGATGATTTGATCATCCCGGGCTCGGGATTCCAGAGCACATCCATGCTCGAGTTTGATCTTTTCCGCCTGCTCGAGTGGGGTTTTAAGCCCAAGAGCAATGTCGCGAGTGACATATTCACCTCCGAATCCTATGACGGAAGTATGACGAATGCTCCCGTCGAAAAATATTGCTAAGTCTGAAGTTCCTCCGCCAAAGTCCAACAATGCCACACCCAATTCCTTTTCGTCTTGGGACAAGACGGCATAGGATGACGCCAAGGGTTCCAAGACTAAGTCACGCACGGAAATACCGGTACGTTTGACGCAGCGGTAGATATTCTGTGCTGATGTGACTGCGCCGGTGATGATGTGTACGTCGGCTTCTAAACGTACGCCGGACATTCCCACCGGCTCTTTGACACCTTCCTGGTTATCCACGATAAATTCCTGCGGCAGGACGTGGAGCACTTCCCTGTCCATGGGCAATGCAACCGCTTTGGCGGCTTCGATGACTCTTTCCACGTCCTTCTGCGTGATCTCGTTGGCTTGGGTTCTGCCCTTTTCGCGGGACACGGCAATCACACCCTTGGAATTGATGGATCGGATGTGATCGCCGGCGATTCCTGCATAAACTGACGCTATCTCAACCCCCGCCATGCGTTCCGCTTCTTCAATTGCTTTCTCGATGGCTTGAGTGGTCTTGTCGATGTTGACCACCACTCCACGGCGCATACCGGTGGATGGGTAGGATCCAACCCCTACGATGTTGGCATAACCTTCCGGCGTCATTTCCGCGATGATAACGCCGATTTTCGTGGTGCCGATATCCAATCCTACAATCATGTTACTATTTGACATGCGATCTCCAAACTCGGGTTCTCATCAGTCTTTTTTCACCTCAGTGTGATTGTTCTGTTCAAGATTTGAGGATAGTATCATCCCGGAATCGGGGAAACAATTACCCATTGCGGAAATCGCAGATCGATCTTTATCGCTTGGTCTGCGAAATCCCGGCGGTTCTTAATCAAGAATTCTTTTAAAATTTGCCAGCTAATACTGCTCGGATTTTTCTGTAGTTGTATTTTTGATTTGCCATCTTCCAGGGTCAAGAATATATGCTCGTTTTTGAGACGGAAATCGGAGATCAACTGGAAGACTTCCGGTTCGTGTCGTTGGATTTGTTGAGCACAATCGATTACGATTACCGCTTTTTCGGATGTAATTTTATCGCCGGCTTTCCATTGATTGGTTTTTAATCCTGCTATTATCGGTAAGTCCCAGGTGACACCCCGCCAGATGCTGCCAAGGTAATTTCCGTTTCCCCCGATCACCCCCATGGGATTGCCGGGAACCAGCGCCAGTGGTTCCACTTCCTGGATCCAGATCACAATGGTGGACGGCAGGCGGCGATACAAGTGAGTTTTCTCGATCCAGGGATGCTTTTCCATGCCACGGGCAATACTTACCAAGTCAATAGCGAATACTGAAGAATCCATTGGTAGTGACGCCATTGCCAGCAGGGAATCTGCCGGGATGTAACAGTTTCCCTCCACCGCTACGGTTTTAAGGGGAAATCGGACATCTTTGCCCCACCAGGTCATGATGTTACGGTACACCTTCGGTCCGTAATAGCATGTTCCGACTATTAGAGCCAGTGTAACAAGCAACGCCAACCGTCGCCGCCATTTCCGCTTACGATTTTTTTTCTTCCGGACCAAAACCTACCTGCCGAATTTCCTGTTCCAGCTCGATACCGAATTCTTTACGCACGCGCTTTCTAAGTTCCTTCATCAACGCCAACACATCCGCCGCAGTTGCGTTCCCTCGGTTAACGATAAAATTAGCGTGTTTGGTGGATACCTGTGCGCCTCCGATGGTCAACCCCTTGGCGCCGACCGCCTCCAAAACCCGCCCGGCATAATCACCGGGAGGTCGTTTGAAGACGCTCCCTGCCGATGGGAATTCCAGAGGTTGACTCTGTTCTCGCAGTCGATCGACCCTGTCCATCTCCGCCTGGATGTCGTCGGGATCGCCCTGATTAAGCTGCAAACACAAGGCGGTCACGATTTTCCCCTGTAATTCCACTGCCATTCGATACCCGAAGGTGATCCGGTTCTTAAGTATCCTCACCGACGATTCCCCGGGCTCGATCACCTCAACCCAGTCCAGAGTGTCCGCTAAATCGGCACCGTAAGCACCGGCATTCATGATGATGCCGCCGCCGACACTTCCCGGTATCCCGCACAGTGGTGCGATACCTTCCAGTCCATGTCGCTGCGCTTCGCGGGTCAAATCTTTCAAAGATACTGCCGTTCCGGAAATCAGGCTGGAACCGTGGGTATCGATCTTCCTAAATCCGCCGCCGAGCCGGATGATTACTCCTCGGAAACCGCTGTCGCTAACCAACAGATTACTGCCTTCGCCGATCAAGAAGTACCGGACATCGCAATCGACAACCGCCTTCAGTGCCGCCTGCAGCGATTCCAAGTCTTCAGGTTCCAGCCAAAGATCCGCCGGACCGCCAATCCGAAACGAGGTATGTTCGGATAACGGTTCGTCCTCCCTAATTGTGCCTTGGAATCCTTGCGCCAGGATTTTCCGGACTGATTGCATTAAGTCCACCGCCGAGCCGTCTAAGATATTCTGTAGCCAATTGTCCCACGTCACCGGCGCCGAAAGTAATCACCATGTCATCTGGTTGGCAAATCCTGTCCAGTTCCGATAGGATTTCCTCGCGGGTGGGACAGAATTTCGCATCGACATGACCGGCGTCTTTTGCAGCTTTCACCACCAAGTCACCGGTGATTCCTTCGATTGGGGTTTCCCGTGCCGGATAGATATCCATCACCCGCAATACATCCGATTCCAGAAATACGGTGCCGAATTCAGGTGCGAAATCACGCGTCCTGGTGTACAGGTGTGGCTGAAATACCGCCACGATCCTGCGATTCCAGCCCCGCTGAGCCGCTTCTAAGGTCGCTTTGATTTCCGTGGGATGATGACCGTAGTCATCGATAACAAGGATTCCTTGGGTTTCACCTTTTATATCAAACCGGCGCTGAACGCCGGAAAAACTTTCCAACGCTTGTTGGATTACGGAAAAGTCGATTTCCATTTCAATGCCGATGGCGACGGCTGCCAAGGCATTTCTTACGTTATGCGTACCGGGCATATTAACGGTGATCTGCCCCAATTCCTCATTGCCAAGGTAAGCAGTAAATATGGACTGCTGCTGCTCGAATCGAAGGTTTCTGGCGATTAACCCTTCCGATATATCAATACCATACGGTATCACCGGTCGTTTAATTCTGGGGGCGATGTCGTTGACTTCAGCTTCATCCAAGCACATAATTACCGACCCGAAAAAAGGCACCTTGTTGGCGAATTCCACGAAGGCGTCTTTGATATCCTCCAAATCCTGGTAGCAGTCCATGTGCTCGGGTTCTAAAGTAGTAATCACCGCTAAATCAGGATACAATTTCAGGAACGACCGGTCGAATTCGTCGGCTTCCGCAATCAGTACCGAACCCAAACCCAACTTCCCGCCGGATTTCAGGGATTGCAGACATCCTCCTACGATGATGGTAGGGTCCAACTCCGCGGTTGATAATATCTCGGCAGCCATCGAGGTGGTAGTGGTTTTACCGTGAGTACCTGCCACTGCAATCCCGACCTTTAAGCGCATCAGCTCCCCGAGCATTTCGGCACGGGGAATGGTGGTAATGTGCTGTTCATGGGCAGCTCGAAGCTCCACATTATTGGGAGTGACCGCCGACGAATATACCACCACATGCGCATCTTTGACATAGTCTGGGGAATGTCCTTGCTGAATGTGGCAGCCAAGCTCAGCTAAGTGGTCGGTGACATCGGTCAAAAGTAAATCAGAACCGCTCACCTTAAAACCCATATTAACAAGGACTTCTGCAATACCGCTCATTCCGGTGCCGCCGATCCCCACGAAGTGTACATTGTGATATTTCCTGAACATGGTGATCATGATATCAACCGGAATAAGTCAGCCACAATCCGCTGGAGAGCGTCAGGTTTTGCCATGGATTTCATGGCGGCACTCATGGATGACCGTTTTTCAGAGTTCGTTATTATTTCTCTCACCGCCCTAAGTAGGGAAGTGCTGTCCAGTTCTTTATCCAATATCATCACCGCACCACCGGCGTCAACCATCGCCTTGGCATTCCATTCCTGGTGACCGCCTGCCGCGAAAGGGTACGGAATCAGGATGGACGGGATGCCCCGCAGCGTCAGTTCGGCAAGGGTCAATGCACCGGACCGGGATACCGCTAAATCCGCGACCGCATAGGCTTCATTCATCGGATCGAAGAATTCCTGCATTCTGGTGCGACCCTCGGTGTCGTTTGGGAGAGTGACCTCTAACAGTTCCGGTTGTTTTCCGGTTTGCCATATTACATTTGCTACTGATAACAATTCGACTAAGATTCCCTGCACTGCTTGATTAATGGATCGTGCGCCTTGGCTGCCGCCGGTGATCAGTACTGTTGGTAATTCAGGATGTAAGTTCCATTTTTCGATGATGTCTTGCCGCGACGGATCCTGGTCCGCTGGTGCGACCGGATTGCCGTGGTTATGGATTTCCCCTTTGGTTTTCAGGGTCTTGCGCGCTTCATCGAACCCCAAATGTATTTGATGTACTCGAGGCGCCAACAGCCGAGTAGTGCTGCCGGGCAGGGCATTTTGTTCCTGGATAGCGCGGGGGATTCCCCGAAATGCCGCTGCCATCAGTACCGGTCCTGACACATACCCTCCGGTGCCGATCACCAAGTGCGGTCGGTGACGTTTCATTAGCGATAGACATTTAGTAAATGCGCTCATCAGTTTCCACGGGAAGGTCAGATTTGCCAGCGGGCGCTTTCGGTAAAACGGTGCAACATTAATTAGTTCCAACGGATACCCCCGACTGGGGACGATGCGCGATTCGATGCCTTTTTCGGTGCCGATAAAAGTAATCGCTGCATCCGGTCGCTGCCGTTGGATTTCATCGGCAATCGCTAAGGCTGGAAACAAATGCCCACCGGTTCCACCCCCGGCGATAATTACCCGCAGGCTATCCAACTCCATACTCCGGCGCTGGTGCGTGACGGGATATGTTCAACAGTATCCCTACCGACCCTAAGAACATGACTGTACAGGTCCCGCCGTAACTCAGGTACGGTAATGGTAGTCCGGTGGTGGGTAAGGCACCCACGGCTACACCAACGTTAATCAAGGCATTGCATGTCAATGAAAACACCATTCCAGCCGCAATCAGGCGACCAAGATCGTCCGGAGCATATTTTGCGATCCGCATGCCCCGCCAGAATACGATCACAAACAGTGTCACAACCACCAACGTCCCAATTAAACCCCATTCTTCCCCTAATATGGAAAAGATGAAGTCCTTATACGGCTCGGGCAGGTATTGGAACTTCTGACGACTGTTGCCGGGTCCAACCCCGAACAATCCTCCACGACCTAATGCAATTAGCGACTGCAGGCGTTGATATCCATGACGCTGCAAGTCATCCATGGGATTTAGAAATGCCAGCAGCCGTGCTCGTTGATACGGCACAAGGTACATATAGGCTAATAATGCTGGAACCGCTACGGCACCAGTGGCAATCAAGTATCGCAGCTTCACACCGCCCAAAAATAAAAGAGTGCCACCGACCAGGATAATAATGGCAGCCATTGAGGAATTGGGCTGCAGAGCCACCAGCAGCGCCATCAAAGCGATGATGACCAGAAACGGCAAAGTGCCGGATAATGTGGACAACTGCTCCCGTTTGCGTATCAAGGATTCGGCTAAAAATAATACCAGAACCATCCGGGCGAATTCGGATGGTTGAAAGGAATAGCCGAAAATATTCATAAAGCGACCAATATATCCACCGCGGTGAGTCCATAAAACCCATATCAGCAGTGCGAATGCTAAGAACAACAGTGGTCTGAACATCCAACGCAGGTAATGATAATCCATCCGCCAGAGAATCAATAATACCATCAGTCCCAGCGCAACGCGTTTGAGGTGGCTGATCCATAATACCGACGGCGATCCGGTTTGGGCGATGGATATTCCAGCGGAAGCGCTGAGCATGACAATTACTCCAAGAGCAGTCAAACCAATTACTGTAAAGAACAGCGTCAGGTCGGTGGCGCCTTGAGGCTTATGTTGTGTTGCGATGCCGGGAATTGTTTTCATTGGTTGATTATTCCGGATCGATTGCGATCAATATAGTTCACCTACCCACTGCTTGAAGCGTTGCCCTCGCTCTTCGAAATCTACGAATTGGTCGAAGCTGGAACCCATGGGTGATAATAATACCGTGTCACCGGGCAATGCGATTCCGGCAGCCAACTCTACTGCGTCCTGCAAATTAGCAACACGATGTATTGCAGCGCAGGAACGCCAGGCTTCTTCCAGTAGGGAAGCAGCTTCGCCGAACACCACAACCGCCTTTATTCGTTCGGACAGGACCGGTCGCACTCGGGAATAGTCTTCCGATTTGGCTCTACCGCCGGCTAACAATATAGTTGGAACCGTCATGGCGTTCAGCGCGATGATGCCTGCTTGTACGTTGGTTGCTTTGGAATCGTTAATCCAGGTCACGCCACCGAAGACACCGATAGTTTCCAAGCGGTGTTCAACACCCTGGAAGCTGCGGATACCCTCGCAGATAGCCTTATGATCGATGCCAATCGCATCGGTACATGCCACTGCTGCCAATGCGTTTTCGATGTTATGAGCACCGGGGATGACAATATCACCGACGCCAAGTATCGGCAAAATCGAGCCATCCTTTCGGATGATAATTTGGTTGTCCATAACGGTCACGGTGGCAGTACTAGATCGGAGGGCAAAGCTGTTTTTCCGGCATTTGGCGGATGCAACCGCCACCACCACCACCGAATCCTGAACGTTGTACACCAAGACATCATCGTTCTGCTGGTTTTGGAATATCCGTTGTTTCAATTGTACGTAATTCTCGAATGTGCCATGCCGGTCCAGGTGATCGGGAGTGATATTTAGTATTGCTGATACTTTTGGTCGGAACGTAGGTGCCGCTTCCAACTGAAACGTGCTGACCTCCACCACCACCCACGATTCCGGGGTCAAGCTGGGTATTGCCGCTGATAGAGGGTGTCCGATATTGCCAGCCACTACGTTGTGTGTTCCGGTGTGATCCAGGATATGACCAATCAACGCTGCGGTAGTGGTTTTGCCGTTGGTGCCGGTAACGGCGATCATCGGACAAGGTAACAGCCGCGCAGCTAATTCAAGTTCAGAAATAACTTCGACACCTGTCCGCACAATTTCAGTAACGATTGGTTTATCGATTGGAATCCCTGGAGACAATACGATTAAGTCCTGCTGTGACAGGATGTCTATGCTGTGACGTCCCAATTCATAATCTACATTCAATTGTTCGATTTCAGCGATTTTTTCTTTCACCCGGTTGTTGCTGGAAATATCGCTGAGGAATGGGACACCGCCATTACTTTTCACCAGCTGTGCTGCCGCCAATCCACTGCGGGCGACACCTAAGATTCCCACTGATTTACCTCGCAACTCCATGATCTACCGTATCTTGAACATGCTGAGTGATATCAACACCAACAGGATTTCTAGTATCCAGAACCGCACCACTACTTTGGATTCGTGCCAACCCAGTAACTCAAAATGATGGTGTATCGGCGCCATGCGGAATACTCGACGTCCTTCACCGTATCGGCGTTTGGTGTATTTGAAGTAGTAGCGTTGGATTATCACTGACAACGCTTCTATCACGAATACGCCGCCAATCACAATCAGGAAAAGCTCCTTTTTGATCAGGATCGCCATTATTGCCAAGGCACCGCCTAAGGACAACGATCCGGTGTCGCCCATGAAGATTTCCGCAGGATGGCTGTTATACCACAAGAAACCCAACGATGCTCCCAGGATGGCGGCACAGAAGATTGTAAGTTCGCCGGATCCGTCTAAGTAAATGATGTTTAAATACTCGCTGAATTTGACATGTCCGGTAACATAGCACATGGCAGCTATGGCTGCTGACGCTATGCCTACGATACCGATTGCCAATCCATCCAAGCCGTCAGTCAGATTGACGCCGTTGGAGGTGCCGGCTATTACGATGATAATGATAGGTATATAGAAAATCCCGAATGGGAAAAACACATTCTTGAAAAAGGGCATGGTGGTATCAGTAAGATGTGCAACAAAATTCTTCGATAGTAACTCCGGATATGTCAACAGGAAAATGCCCACTAAGATTCCTAAGGATATTTGCCCTATCCATTTGTACTTCGCCACCAAGCCCTTTTTCTTATGTTTAACTGCCTTAAGGTAATCATCCATGAAACCCAACAGCCCCATCCACAAGAAAACAGCCAATCCTAAGAGTATATAAGCATTATCCAACCGTGCGAACAGCAGTGTAGGAATTACCACTGCTCCCAGGATGATTAATCCGCCCATGGTTGGGATGCCTTTTTTAGCTTTATGTGTATCCGGACCATCATCGCGGATTTCTTCGCCGATTCCTCTACGCTTCAACATCTTCACGATATAGGGACCGATCAGGAGGCTGATCAACAATGCCGCCATGGCTGCCCATGCCGCCCGGAATGTAATGTACCGGAAGATGTTCAATCCGGAAATGTACTCCCGCAGGGGATAAAGGAGATGGTAAAACACGTGCTACCTTTAGATTAAGATATCCATCTTGCGCTAATTTTGTCGGATGTTATTTGATTCCGCAATTGTCGGAAATATATTGTATAATACTCGCTCTAAGTGTTTACCGCGGGACGCCTTGAACAAGACGGCATCGCCGGGTTTCAAGTATTCACCGATTCGCTCGGTCAAGGATTTTTTATCGTGATATGATTCGACTAACATGTCCGATTGAGATGCCTGTTCCGCAATCCAAGCAGCACGATTGCAATAGGTGAACAACGCATCGATCGGGTGTTTGATTAGGAAATTTCCGATCTCGCGGTGCAGTTCTTCTTCGGCTTCACCCAGCTCGTACATATCACCTAAGACGGCGATTTTTCGTCCCGCCTCCCGGGATATCAGTAATTCAATGGCTGCCTTCAACGACTCCGGATTGGAATTGTAAGTATCATCCCAGACTTCGATACCGCTGATATCGTAGCGTCGCAATCGTCCAGGGCTGGGTTCCAGTTTGCTCAATTCAGAGATGATGCTGTCCATTGGAACTTCAAAGTACCGGGCAATGGCTACCGCTGCGATTATCGAAGAGAGCCATAGGTCACCGACCAATTTTAGTGTTACTTGATGACCCTCTATTTCCAAAATGGGCTGTCCGATGGAAGAATGCCCAATCAAGGTTGTGCCGAAGTATTGTTCGAAGTTGGCATTCTTCGGAGGGTCGCCCAATCCGAAACCGATGATTGGTTTCCCTTCAGCCAGATTCAGTAATTCCCGATCCTGCGCCGGTACCAATAATTTCCCCTTATCGCCAATGTAATCGTATAGCTCCTTTTTGGCTTGCACCACCCCATCTCGGCTGCCAAAGCCTTCCAGATGTACCGGTGCGATTTTTGTAATCATGCCGATAGTTGGAGCAGCTATTTTACATAGATCCGCGATCTCGCCGATATGATTAGCGCCCATTTCCACCACTGCGATTTGGTGGAACTGGTCTAAGTCCAATAACGACAGGGGCAATCCGATTAGGTTGTTGCGATTACCCGGTGTCTTGAAAACTTCGTATTTGACGCTCAACAGTGTCGCAGCCCAGTCTTTAGTGGTGGTTTTTCCGATTGAACCAGTGATAGCAATAACCGGAATGTCGAAACGCTCACGCCACCAGGTCGCCAACTTAACCAAAGCTGCGCCGGTGTTCTCTACCTCCAGCAGGACATTATCTGGACTTTCCCACGCCCTTGCCCCTCGCCAGGACTGGTTTACTATGGCACCCGAGGCACCTTTGTTCAGAGCATCATCCACGAAATCGTGGGCATCGAAGTTGGGACCTTTCAATGCCCAGAATATCTCACCGGGCTTCAGGGTGCGGCTATCGATACCGACCGGTGGGAACATGCCGTTGGCTGGTCCGGTGAGGTCAGCTCTGAGTATTTTCGCGACGTCTTTGACTCCCAGGTTCACGTGATTATTTCCCCCTTTAAACATTGAATCACGACCTGACGGTCATCAAAGGCTTCCTTTTTGCCTTCGATTTCCTGATAGGTTTCGTGTCCCTTTCCAGCGATGACTACCACATCTCCTTCACCGGCTTCCGACAACGCCGTCCCGATGGCGTTTCGGCGATCGGATTCAATGATGTGAGGTTTCTCTTTATCGATACCTTCCACGATGTCGTCTATAATACGTTGCGGATCCTCTGTCCGGGGATTATCGCTGGTGATTACTATTAAGTCGGAATTATCTTGGGCAATTTTCCCCATCAGGGGGCGTTTAGTGCGATCCCTGTCACCGCCGCAACCGAATACCGTGATTACTCTTTCTCCGGGAAGGACTCGGGTGGCACGCAGACAATTTTCCAATGCGTCGGGAGTGTGAGCATAATCCACGATAACTGTGTAGGGAACATCCACCGGCACGCGCTCAAAGCGACCGGGAACGGCTGTAAGAGCCAATAATCCGCCTCGGATATCTTCGATAGGGACATCCAACGCCATAGCTGCTCCCACCGCCGCCATTAAATTGTAAGCGTTAAACTTACCAGCCAAAGGTGTGGAAAATTGCTGTTCACCGACCGGGGTTCGTACGGTCACTCGAATTCCATTCCAGTCAGTATGGATTTCGTGACAATAGAAATCAGCTTTGGGGTCATTTAACGAATAAGTCCATATATTAGCTGATGTATTGGCACGATAGGTTGTGGAGGCTGGATCATCACCGTTCAGTATCGCGACTGCGGTGGATTCCAGACTCTGGAACATCAAGCCCTTAGCAGCTCTATATTCTTCAACGCTATTATGGAAATCTAAGTGTTCGTGACTTAGGTTGGTAAAGACTGCTACCGGAAAAGGCACCCCATATATCCGATCTAAGCTGAGGGCATGTGAGCTGACCTCCATCGATGCCACTCGGACGTCCTGCCTATGCATTTGATCGAAGATTTGCGCTAAGTCTAAGGATTCAGGGGTCGTTCGTGTAGCGGGATAGCAATCCTTCCCAATTCGAACATCGATGGTGCCAACCATACCAGCGGGTGCTTGGTATCGTTGAAATATAGACCAGAGCATATACGCAACGGTGGTCTTGCCGTTGGTGCCGGTTATACCGACCAGTTTGATCGCCAGCTCCGGATGGTCCCAAAATTCCCACGATATATCCGCTAACGCTTTCCGTGATGATGGCACTTTGACTGCCGTAACACCATGAATTGCATTCCAGGAATCTTCGTGTACTATGACTGCAGCACCTTTCTTGACAGCTTGAGGTATGAAACGGTGTCCGTCAGTATCGTATCCTTTGACAGCTACAAATAAGTTGCCGGGCCAGACCTGCCGGGAATCGTATCGGATGGCATTCACCACAACGTCGGAATCCCCTTGGATAGTTACATCAGGGATGTTTCCAATTAACTTCGTCAGGATTTTTGGGGATTGATTCACTAACTGGATTCTCCGGAACTCGTTTCTCCGAAATTCGTTTCTCCGATCAGTTGGCATCGTGTGCCAGGTTTCAATGCGACACCGGGTCTGGGAATTTGTTTTTTCACAATGCCGTATCCGCTCGCGGACACCTCAATACCGCGGCAAGACAGTTCTCGAACAGCCTGGCGAATGGTTATGCCCAAGAAGGAGGGCATAACAGTTAGGGTGTCTTCTGTTATAACTGACTCCTGAGGCGACATCCAACCGGTTTCTGGTGATCCAGAATCATGCGAATCAGGGGATTTTTCTGGGTTCTGTACCCACTGATTGGATTCGGAAGTAGTACCTCCCGAACGCTCTGCCGCCAACCATCGAGTCATTATCCGTTTAAAGGCTGGCACCGCCACCACGCTCCCGTAATGTTGACCTCTGGGATCGTCAATGATTACCAAGGCTAAATATCGCGGCTTTTCCGCGGGCAGAAAACCCACAAAGGAAGCCACGTAGCGGTTCTGGAAATAGGTATGGTTGGTGGTATCGACTTTTTGTGCGGTACCGGTTTTACCGGCGACTGTAATGCCATCCATTACAGCGGTTTTACCGGTACCGTGATCAACCACGTCGATCATGAATTGCTTCAACGTGTCAATTGTGGACGGTGACATCACCCGTCGAATTACTACCGGCTCCAGTTCCACTTTTCCAACCTTGGGCTGTATTAATTGCGGTGTCAGCAAGTAACCACCGTTAGCGACGGCACCGTATGCCATCGCCAATTGGATGGCACTGACAGATACTCCTTGACCGATACAGAAATTGCTTAGGGAACTGCCGCTCCATTTCTCTGGAGTATGCAGAATCCCCCTGGTTTCGCCATCCATCGCCACTGCGGTGGGTTCCCCGATTCCGAAATCCCGGGCAGTATGATACAGCAAATCAGCCCCTAATTCTTGACCGATTTTCGCCATACCGATATTGGAACTCAGTGCGAATATTTCCCGAAAGCTTAATTTGTCATGAGGGTGGGCATCCCTGAATACTCGCCTGCCGATGACGGTGCGTCCGTTTTCGCAATCGAAGATTTCGTTCGGGGATACTTTTCCTGATTCCAGAGCGGCAGTGGCAGGTATCAATTTAAAGGTCGAGCCCGGTTCGATCATGTCGGTAACTGCCCGGCAGCGCTGCCACTCCACTGGCGTGGTTTCCGGCGTATTAGGATTGAAGGAGGGATAATTGGCAATGGCGATGATTCGTCCGTTCA
>CBDVBD010000037.1:0-22765 GCA_965372135.1 uncultured bacterium
ACCCCTTACACCACTTTTCATAAATAGTGATTTCGGGTAAATCGTTGGTTTTCTCAGTCATCGACCTTACCTTTTGGTATGATTCAAATAGAGACATCCATCACTCCTAATGTTTTTGATGCCAATCTCGGTGATGGATGTGCTTATATATTAAGCGGTTGCTTTTTTAGCGACCTCTTGACTTAGTACTTTAACCGTGTGTGCGATCTCCTCGGGAGTCACCTTTTGGCGAAGCTCCTCGACGGCTTTCATCACCACCGCAAATTTCTGCCCCTCCGCCGCGCTGATCCATTCCAACTGGAGTCTTTCCGGACGAATGCCCAGTTTCTCCAGTTTATCCCACAGTTTTTCTACCCGTTTCTGGGTCCAAGTGACCGCATTGATATAGTGACAATCGGCAAAGTGGCATCCGGACAGAAGCACCACCGGCGCTCCATTACGGAACGCATGCATGATAAATTTCGAATCCACCCGTCCGGAACACATGGTACGGATCAACCGCGACGTGGGTGGATACTGCAACCGTGACGTTCCGGCATTATCACCGCCGGCATAGGAACACCAGTTACACGCGAACACCACGATCTTATCCTGCGGATTTTCTGCCAATATCGCTTCTACCTGCTGCATAATCTGATTATCGGTGAAATGGCGCATGTGGATAGTATCGGTCGGGCATTCCGCCGCACAGGTTCCGCATCCCTGACATGCCGCTTCCACAATAAATGGATACTTTGCTTCCTTCTTGATCGGCGGCTCGATAGCATTATACGGACATACCCGGGCGCACAGACCGCAGAAATTACAGTCCGCCTGATCCAATGTGGCGGTAATCGCTTCGATTTTTACCTTACCGGCATTCAGCAGGATCGACGCCCTTGCCGCAGCAGCACCCGCCTGAGTTACGCTTTCCTTCACATCCTTGGGCGCTTCCACACACCCGGCATAAAAGATGCCCTGTGTGGGCGCATCCACCGGCTTCAACTTGGGATGCGATTCCATCAGGAAGCCATCGGAGGTGTTCGACAAGGTCAACAGCTTCTGCATGCCTTTCTGATCTTTCCGGGGTTCCATGCCGATGGATAAGACCACCATATCCAAATCATAATTCTCCAGTTCATTGGTGGTAGTGTTCTCCACCGCTAACCTCATCCCCCCGTTGCTGTTATGGTTAATCTCGCCGGGGATGCCGCGGATATATTTCACACCGGCAGCCTTCGATCGCATATACAGATCTTCGAATCCCTTCCCGAACGACCGCATATCCATATAGAACACAAAGCTTTCCGTATCGGGATAGTGGTCTTTCAACAGCAGGGTATCCTTCACGGTATTCATGCAGCAAACATTGCTGCAGTACGGATTTCCACGCTTACTGGACCGCGATCCCACGCACTGGATAAAGCCGATCCTCTTCGGGCGTTCCTGATCCGATGGGCGGATAAAATGCCCCGCAGTGGGTCCGCCGGCACAGATCAGCCGTTCGAATTCCATGCTGGTAATCACATCAGGCAGGGTACGATACCCGAATTCATCGAGTTCGGTTGGATCATAGACATCCATCCCGGTCGCCACGATGATCGTGCCCACCTCGACATTAATAAACTCATCCTGCATATCGTAATCGATACAGTTCTTCTCGCACACATCCGCACATTTTCCACACGCAATCGGGTTATTACCCAAACACTCGTCCATATTCAAGATATACGCCGACGGCACAGCCTGGGCGAATGGAATATAGATTGCTTTGCGCGACGAAAATCCTTCCTGATATTCATCGGGAACCACCACCGGACATACATCGGTGCAATCCTGGCAGGCGGTACATTCCGTTTCGTCCACGTACCGGGCTTTTTTGCGAATGGTCACGTTGAAATTCCCCACGAATCCGGCGACCTGCTCCACTTCGCTGTATGCGTACATTTTAATTCTGGGATGCCGACCGACATCCATCATTTTGGGTCCCAGAATTCATATGGAGCAGTCCATGGTGGGGTAGGTCTTGTCCAGCGCAGCCATAATGCCGCCGATACTGGCTTCCTTCTCCACCAAATAGACTTGATGTCCTCCGTCCGCCAAGTCCAGCGCAGCCTGAATTCCAGCCACCCCGCCGCCGATAACCAGCGCGGCTTTGGTGACCGGAAACACCGCTTCTTCCTGGGGTTCCAACACCCGTGCACGTGCCACTGCACTGCGCACCAGGTCTTTGGCTTTTTGGGTTGCGCCTTCCTTGTCGTCCTGATGCACCCACGAACAATGCTCACGCAAGTTCGCCATTTCCATCAGGTAGGGATTCAGCCCGCTTTCCGCCACACAGGCTCGGAACGTGGGTTCATGAATCTTCGGGGTACATGACGCCACCACCACCCGATTCAAGTTGTGTTCGACAATTGCCTTTTTGATTTCATTTTGTCCGGGATCGGCACAGGTGTATTTATTGCGGACTACCGCTGCCACATCGGGTAATGTTTCAGCGTATTCCGCCACCTTCCCGGTATCCACCGCACCGGCGATGTTAAGTCCTCAGTCGCAGACAAAGACTCCAACCCGGAGTTCATCTGTTTCCATTCATTCCTCCTGTTCGGTTCAAAGAGGCTATTGATAACTTTAGGTACTGTCAAGTAGCCTGAAATTTGATTTCACATCTTATAACTATTCCGTTCCGTCCTTTTGACTTTAAACTAAATTTTCTAATTTTGAAAACCACTGAAGGGTAAACCGCTGAAGCGGTTAGGGTGTGTGATAGTTCCCTCTTAACACCACAATAAATTGTGGTGCTATCACAACTCAGATGTTAGGTTATTCAGTTGATAACCATAAGATGGAAAAACAAATGCTACTTGAGATAGCACCCGACTTTAGTCGGGTGATTATTTGGCGCTCAATCCCAGGGTGGGCGGGTGGGGGATTGGGCGGCAAATGGTAACCACACTATGCTTCTCATTCCACCTCGTTAGCAAAAAACGACAAGAAATCCTGGATCGGAATCTTGATGTCGTCTTGCTCTTCCGGTCCCAGTTGGGTACAATTGAAGTGGATGGCGCACTTGGCGCATCCGGTCAACATCACCTCGGCGCCGGTGGCGCTTGCTTCCTGCAGTCGTTCCGATTGGATCATCTTGGAATGCACGTCGCAATCCGACCACGCCGACGTCCCGCAGCAGGTTGCCCCCGCCCGGTTGCGCACCATTTCCCGGATTTCCACCCCGTCCATCTTCGATAGCAGTGTTCTCGGGGTATCGTAATCCCCCATATGACGTCCCAACCTGCAGGCATCATGGAATGTCACCGTTCGTGATTTCCGGTTGGATTTTAAGGGTAACGCATCCGCATTTTCTGCCAGATACGCCGGAAAATATATCACCTCGAAATCCAGCTTCCCAAAATATTCCGGAACGTCCCTCGAAAACGTCCGGTAACATTCCGGACAGGTGGTAAACATCCGTTTGGCACCGGCATCCGCCATTAACTTAAGATTGTGCTCCGCCAAGCGCTTGAAGTTATCCTCATCGCCCATCCACAGCAAATCGTGCCCGCAGCACCGTTCATCCGCCAGCACAGCCGGTTCGATTCCCAATTTATTCATCAAAATAACCGCAGATACCGCCGTTACCAACGTATTCATGTTCAAATCGGTAAAAAATCCATCAAAATACGGCAGACACCCAACAAAACAGACATCCTCCCCGGTCTTCTTCACTTTTGCCTTTTTCGGAATCCACCCCAGCCGGTCCTGCTTCAAATCCGGTGCCGTCATAATCCTCATAGCGGATTGCAACGCACCACCGTGGGAACACACCGGTCGCTGCCCATCCTTGAACGCATCGATCCGCAGCTTCAGCATGATACGACTGAAATCCACGTCCTGCGGGCACCGTTCGTTACACAATTGGCAGGTCAAACAGGTCCAGAGCGCCTCATCATCCAGCAGCACATCCGCGCCTCTGGTCAACATCCTGCCGATCATCCGACGGGGTGAATAGGTCTTGTTATACCGCGAAATCGGACACACCGCTGTGCATTTTCCGCATTCCAAACAGAGAAGGACATTTGTATCTTTTAATGCCGTTAAACTTGGACTCATGAAGGTACTTTCTCCGCTGAACAGACGTGTTGGTTGGGATCGCCGATCTGATCGGGCAGCATCTCCGGTCTTCCGTTGGGATTGATAGGTGACGGTCCCACTTTCTTTACTTCCGCCACCATTTCCCGGATTACTTTGGCAAATTTGGCGGCTTCCGCTGCCGATATCCACTCCAACCGCATCCGCTCCTTTTCCAATCCCAGCAATTTGACCACATTTTCCAACCGCTGGTAGTTTTCCGCCGCCCTCCTGGCTCCGAATATGTAGTGACAATCCTGAAAATGACAGGTGGACACCAACACTCCATCGGCTCCCAATTCGAACGCCTTCAGCACAAACGCCGGGCTGACCCGCCCTCCACACATCACCCGAATAATCCGGATATTGGGTGGATATTGCATCCGCGCCAATCCGGCAGCATCCGCCGCTGGATAGCTGCACCAGTTACAGGCAAACACCACCACCCGTGGTTCAAATTCTTTTTTTGTTTTTTTCGCCTTGGGTTTGGTCTTCGTCTTTTTAGTCGCCATATTTTATCCAACCAAAAACGTTTCCAACTGCGCTTCGATCTGCTTGTCGTTGAAGTGCCGCGCCACAATTGCACCGGTGGGACAAATGGATGCACAAGTTCCGCACCCCTTACACAGTGCCCGGTTCACCTCCGCTGTTCCATCGGTGATGGTGATGGCATGGAAATCACATATTTCCACACATCGTCCGCAAGCACGGCAGTATGCTGCATCGCCTACTTCTGACACAATCGGTTCTAAGGAAATGGTATCGCCCGATAACAACGCCGACACTTTGGCGCCCACCGCACCAGCCTGGGCGATGGAATCCGCGATGTCCATCGGTCCCTGGGCGCAGCCGCATAGGAAAATTCCTTCCATGCTGGTTTCCACCGGACCGAACTTGGAATGCCGCTCCATAAAAAATCCATCTGCACCGCGCTGTACTTTCGTCAAATCACCCAAGTGATCATATATCTCTTTATGAGGAGCCATTCCGCATGACAGCACTAACGCATCCACCGGAACAGTTAGGTCAGTTTGTAACTGCGGTTGATACAGAGTTACACTGCTGGTTTGTCCCTTGCCTTCCACTCTTGGCAAGTTATCCAGTGTATAACGTAGGAAAATTATCCCCAATTTCCTGGCGTCGCAGTACATTTCTTCGGCACCACGGCTATAAACTCTGACATCACGGTGTAAGATCACCACCCGGCTGCCCTTTTTACGTAAAGCGATAGCTTGCTTAATCGCCGCTTGACAACAATAGCGTGAACACCCGGGATTGGCATCCTCACGGCGTGAACCCACACACTGTATGAACACCACATGCTCAGGAGTTCCCTCGTCGGAAAACGGTCCTTCCCCCTTATACATCATGTCCTCGAATTCCATGTTGGTATAGACATTGGGAAACTTTCCATACCCAAATTCACCCTGGGGATCATACTGTATCGATCCCGGTGCCAGCACGATGGCACCCGCTTCCAGCGGCTCAAATTCCTTTTTCTTATCACCAGTGGATCGGAGTTGAATTTCGAAATTCCCCACAAATCCGGAAATATCATCTACTTCAGTATTGGTTAGTACTTTAACGTCCAGCTTTTTCAACTGCTTTTCCAAATCCTCCACCAGAACACTTCCCGGCTGAAAACTGGGATAGATATTCGCCAGCCGCCGTACTCGCCCTCCCAAGACCTCATCTCGTTCCAACAATGTCACGTTGTGACCGCGCAATTTCAGGTCAATAGCTGACTGCATACCCGCCACCCCACCACCGATCACTAATGCATCTCGATTGATTTCCAGTGTGAGGTGTTCCAATGGTTCCAAAAGCCGAGCACGAGCCACCGACATCCGGATTAGATCCTTCGCCTTATCCATTGCCGGTCCCATGTCATGCTGGTGTACCCAACTGCATTGATCGCGGATGTTAACCAAATCGAGCAGGTACGGATTCAACCCGATATTGTGAATGGTTTCCATGAAGATCGGTCCGTGCGTTCGCGGCGAACAGGCTCCGACCACGACCCGGTTCAGGTTGTGCTCCGTGATCCTCTTCTGTATATCCTCTTGTGAGAGAGCGGCGCAGGAAAACAGCATAGTTTCCGCCCAAACCACATCCGGCAGGGTTTGGGCATACTGACTGAGATCCTCTACATCCAATACTCCACCGATATTGCTTCCGCATGAGCACACGAAAACCCCAATCCTGGGTGGACCGGTCACATCGATCGGCTGGATTCGATCCTCTTCCGGTATTTCTTGTTCTTCCAGCGGTTCCACATGGGTTGCTGCCTTCACTGCCGCCGCAGATGCTTCTATGATGGAATCGGTAATATCCTTAGGGGAGATAGAACAGCCAGCCAGATATACACCTTTCCTGGTAGAATGCAGCGGATAGGCACAGGGGTCTTTCTGTTTGAAAAATCCATCCTTGTCGGTCTCGATCCCCAATATCTTTGCCAGATCACGACTACCTAAACATGGTACCAGTGCCGAGGCTAACACTACTAAATCAGCGGTGAAGCGACCTATCCGACTGGTCATGGCGTCTTCGTACAAGACCACCGTATCTTTGGTGTCAGGATCCAGAATTACTTTGGACGGTTTGCCGTGAATGTATTCTATATTGTGTTCGTCCTCGGCGCGGCGGTAAAATTCTTCCAATCCTTTCCCATAAGCCCTCAAATCGATATAAAATACTTTGATGACTGCATGGGGAAAATGTTCCCGGATTACCAAGGCAGTCTTGGTGGCATTCATACAGCAGATTCGGCTGCAGTAGGGAATATCATGCTGGAGGTTACGAGAGCCGACACATTGGATAAACGCAATGTTCTTGGGGGGTTTTCGATCAGTAAATCGAAATAATTCTCCCCCGCTCGGTCCGCCGGAAGACAGCATCCGTTCCAATTCCATACTGCTCATGACATTTTCATATATGGTATAACCGAACTGGCTGGATTCGCCGGGATCGTAATATTCCATCCCGGTAGTAACAATAATAGACCCCACGCGGATTTTTATCATTTCATCTCTTCCGTCGAAGTCTATGGCATTCTTCTGACAAGCATCGATACATTTGCCACAAGCGATGGGAAATTTTCCCATGCCGTGCTTGGGATCCACGCAGTATGCAGCCGGAACAGCTTGCGGGAAAGGCATGTAGATGGCGCGGCGAGTGGAAAGTCCCATTTGGTATTCATCCGGTACAACGATGGGACAGGCTTTTGCGCAGTCACCGCAAGCCGTGCACTCATCCTCTTTGACATAGCGGTTTTTCCGGAGAACCTGCACTACGAAATTGCCCGCATTTCCGATGACCTCTTCCACTTCGCTATAGGCAAGCAGGGTGATTCGGGGATGCCGACCGACATCCATCAGTTTCGGTCCCAGAATTCATATTGAGCAATCCATGGTGGGGAACGTCTTATCCAGCGCAGCCATAATGCCGCCAATACTGGGAGCCTTCTCCACTAAATAGACATGGTATCCCGCGTTTGCCAGGTCCAAGGAAGCTTGAATCCCAGCGATTCCACCTCCAATGACAAGGATGCTGTTTTCCATAAGAATCCGTATGGTTATGGATGTTGCGACGTGTGTGATTTTAACCTAAATCAGACCGTCACACCTAATTTTTCTATGACTTTATCTATTTTAATTTTATGTCTGTACAGTCCCACATCTTTGGGACTTAGTCCCTGTGCAAGTCCAAGGAGCTGAAAGTAGTATATTACAGGCAAACTGAATTTTTTGTTGTATTTTCGGGAAAGGAGCATTTGCCCCAGATCGTATTCGTCGAAACAGGTTGGGCAAATCAATCCCAAGCAATCCACATCCATTTTCTGGATCGATTGAAGAACATCACGTGTCATCTCAGCTGGCATTTCCTCGTCCATACAGGCTTTTCCACAACAGAGCAACTTCTCATTGTGCTCGATCGGATCCGCCCCTATGGCTTCAAGTAAATCTTCTAAAATAGTTGGATGGTTAGGATCATCCACCTGCATCACATGACTGGGCTTCAACAAATGGCAACCGTAGTGGATCGCCACTCGAAGTCCTTCCATAGGGCGCACCACGGTTTCCGCTACTTTTTCAATCCCAATATCATCCCGGAGAACCGTCACCAGATGGCGTACTCTTGCTGTCCCTTTGTATTTGCGGTTAATGGTTTTCAGACGTTCATTTACTTGATCCCGGAGTTTCTCGTCTTCCAGAAGATGCCGAGCCTCCGACAAAGTGGCGGTACAACCGGAACACACCGTAACAATGTCCAGGTCCTTTTCTTCCGCCAAACATAGATTCCGGGCAGCGATTGTCAACCAACGTAACTTATCGGATGCTTTGAAAAAGATGGGATCCGGACAGCAAGTAAATCCTTTCACATCGACCAATTCGATCCCCAATGGAGGAGCAGTTTTGCGTACCGCCGCCTCAAACTGGGGATATTTGACTGTGATCATGCACCCGAAAAACGGAATATATTGATTTGCCATAATTCTAAATGATCTTTTTTAGTTCTTCTACTGGAGGTTCCTCAACCTCCTCTAATCCTAATTCGGCTCGGATTCGGTTTACTGCTCCAGTTGTCATGGTGGTTCTACCGGTCAACCCCACCGCTTCCACCAACTGATCCACCTTTTCGGGATTGGTCTTCTGCTGAGTGGCTAAATTTTTCAGGGCAATAATGACTTCCACCGGTCGTACGTCCTGGGGACACCGTTCGAAGCAGTTGTAACAATTGGTGCATTCCCAGATCATAGAACCCTCTTTCAACAACTCCTCTGACATGCCCGTGATCACCATTAACAGGATCTGCCGGGGATTGAAGCGATCCGAATATCTGGCGGAAGGACAATCACCGACACAAGCGGCACATTGCATACAGTGGCTGTGGTGATCACCCCCGATAATAGCGTTAACAATATGTTTGAATTCGAAATCAATTTCCGTCATTTGGTTGCCTTAGCTTTCTTCTTGCTTTTACTGGCGGCTTTGGCTTTCGGTTTCGATACCGGCTTTTCTTTCTTCAACTTTTCCCCGTACTCGAATCCGGTATCGAACGCCTTCAAATTCAAACCCTCAGTTCCTGCGGGTACTGAAGCTTCCACCGCATTCCGCATCGATTCCGGTTTAACTACCTCGCTACAGATCGCGGAAAAGAACCCTATCATCACGATATTTAACACAATCTTCCGTCCGAGTTCTTCCGCCAGTCGTGTGGCAGGAATCGCACATATCTGGATGTTGTTCCGGGGTTTAGTAGGTTTCACCAAGTCCTCATCGATCAACAACACCCCGTTTGGATCCATATCCGGCTCGAACTTGGTGTACGCTTCCTGGGACATGCAAATCAAAATCCTGGGCGCGCGAATATAGGGATAAAGGATCTTCTTGTCATGGACAATTACCTGCGCACTGCATGCACTTCCCCGAGCTTCGGGTCCAAATGCTTGAGTCAAGGTAGCTTCCAAACCATCAAACAGGGAGGCGCCTTTACCAATAATATACCCCGCCATGATCACACCCTGTCCACCGTACCCTGACACTCGAATTTCTGCTCGCTCCATACTTAAATCTCCAAATACTGGATGTTTATCACTGATTTTAAAAATAGACTATGCATAGTTAGGTTGACCATCGAAACCTATCAACCTTTAGCGGATTCATCTGACTTTTCCGGAATCGGTTCTCCATACCACTGGAACTTGTCCTGGTACTTTCCCTTCAGGTGCACGTTCATATTGTCCAAAAACGTGGGTTTTTCGTCGTCGATGAATTTCCCCACAACAATTTTTTTCTGGAACTCGATATCCAGGTCCCGAACGTCGGCACCGTGTTGAATCTCGGAATTATCGTGATAGAATTTCATCAAATCCAAACCGGTTCCCAACCGGTTCCTGCGCCCGTACAACGTGGAACACGGGGTTACAACTTCCACGAATGAGAATCCGCGCTTGTTCAACGCATCAGAAAACGCATTGGTCATTCGACGGATATGCAGCGCGGTCCACCGAGCCACATAAGTTGCGCCACACGACGCTGCCAGTTGCGGCAGATTAAACGGTCGTTCGAAATTCCCATGAGGGGATGTGGACGCCCAAGCCGTCAATGGAGTAGTGGGCGCCAATTGACCGCCGGTCATGGCGTAGATAAAATTATTGACACAGATAACGGTGATGTCCATATTCCGCCGTGCTGCATGAATAAAGTGATTTCCACCGATGGCGATCAAATCGCCATCTCCGGAAAACACCACCACCTTGAGGTCAGGATTCGCCAATTTCAACCCGGTGGCGAATGGAATCGCCCGTCCGTGGGTGGTATGAAAGGAATCCAGCTTAACATAACCCGCCACACGACCGGTGCAGCCAATACCGGATACAATCACTACTTTTTCCAACGAGCGTTGTTCGTATTTTTTCAAGGCGGAAATAAAGCATGACACCGTGGTGCCGATCCCGCATGTCGGGCACCAGATGTGTGGAATCCGGTCCATCCGCAAGTAAGATTCCATTGGGTGGTCATCGCGTACCATTTGTTTCATTACTTCACCGCCTCCTTTATCGCCTGGTAAATTGTATCAGGATCATGTACCCAGCCCCCGGCGTGGGGGACTTGGATCGTTTTCGTTAAACCGTTGGAACAGCGTTCCACTTCCAGCGAAATCTGCCCGAAGTTAATCTCCGGCACCACCCAGGCTTTGATTTTCTTCGCTAACTGCGCGACCCGCTTTTCCGGGAAGGGCCAAATCGTAATCAGTTTGATCTGCCCGACTTTGATTCCTTCCGCCCGAGCTTTATCCACCGCGGGCTGCGCCACTCGTGATGTGATGCCGTACGCCATCACCACCACTTCCGCACCGCTGATCTGGGTTTCCTCGATATGGATAATGTCTTCAGCGTTTAAGCGAATTTTATCCACCAACCGCCGCACTAATACTTCCTGGCATTCCGCTGTCATCACCGGATACCCGCGTTCGTCATGAGTTAGTCCGGTGGTGTGGATCTTGTAACCTTCGCCAGCCACGATCATTTCCGGAATCATATCGCCGTTCACCTTGTACGGCAGATACTTTTCCGGAGGCAATTTGGTCAATTTGCGGGGTACTAAATCGATTTCATCCGCTGGTGGAATCACCACCTTCTCCGTCATATGCCCCACGCATTCATCCATCATCATCAACACCGGCACCCGGTATTTTTCCGACAGATTAAACGCCTCGATGGTATATTCGAACGCTTCTTGGGGTGATGCCGGCGACAGGGCAATAATTTCATAATCTCCATGAGATCCCCAACGAGCCTGCATAATATCCGCCTGCCCCACCATGGTGGGCAATCCAGTGGAAGGACCGCCCCGCTGGACATTGACCACCACGCATGGAACCTCCATCATCACGCCCAATCCCAAATTCTCCATCATCAATGAAAAACCGGGACCGGACGTCACCGTCATCGACTTTTTCCCACCCCACACTCCGCCGAGAATAGCATTCATGGACGCCATCTCATCTTCCATTTGGATAAACAAACCGCCCATAAACGGAAACCTGAGCGCCATGCGTTCCACCACTTCGGTGGAGGGGGTAATCGGATACCCCGCCACAAATCTACAACCGGCAGCCATGGCGCCTTCTGCACAAGCATGGTCGCCATCCAAATAGTGATCGCCGGTTAACACACCTGATGGATCAGCTTTCAATGTGATCTCCCATCTTTATCTACGTGATAATTTCCAAACAACTGGAAAGGTAAAAATTTTCTGACCTTATGCCGGTTCCACCGGCAAACAGAAAATCGCAAATTCCGGACATATACGTTCGCATAAATTACAATTCACACATGCTCCCTGCTGTTTTGCAAAGGGAGGATGATATCCCTTGGCGTTAAATTCCGTGGACATTTCCAACACGTCCCTGGGACAATATTCCACACAGAATCCACACCCCTTACAACGGTCAGCAATAATGTGAACCTCTCCGCCCGGGATTTTTACTTCGTCAAGGTCTAATGGTTTTCGCCAATACTTCATAGAAGCACCTCGAGGTTTCAGATAGCTGCGAGTTTAAACCTAAAAAAAGGAACGACTTTAAAAGCTCGTTCCCCTCGCTTCGTTCAGCGTTTCACGAATAGGGTTTAAATGAAAAAGGTGGCAAATCGTGTGTGTAAGACGGCTTATGCAGCAAGCTTACCTAATTAATGGAATCATGGTTCGAAAGGTCATTCGGGGAATAAATGACCTTCCCACAACTCCGGATAAAAATCTATCACAAGCCAACGGCGAAGATCTGCCCACCTGTAATTTACTTTTCGCTTTCAAGTGACTTTATGTCACTTGCCGAATTGACAAATTCGACTCAATATCAAAATCTACAGACGGAGTGCCATGTACATTTTTTTCACAAAATTTTCCCGTCTGTATTTCTGGTGTCACAGATTGTTTAAGGTCGTTTTAATGCTTGTTATACAAGCATATATAATAAATAACATGATTTCAAGATTACTATGTAAAAACCAGTCGTAGAAATCATCTTATAATATAGAAGTAAAATTAAAAAAAATCAAGGAAAAAATGTAATTTAAATAGCCTCTTTTCCTGTCCTAACTACCACAAAAATGATAGAATATCGTGTCATTTTCCATCAGATTTCACAAGGGAAAAAAATGGTAATTAATCGGTCATGCGTTACGATTGAGAAAACCGCTTGCATTAGCAAAAAATTCTTTATATATTTAAAGATTAGTAAAATAATCCTACAACGGAGCTGTTGGCATGAAACCATGGTTGTCAGTAATCATCCCGGTACGGGACGAACAGGATAACATCATCCCCCTGGGCGGAAAACTTACCAAGGTACTGGAAATATTTGGTAAGCCCTACGAAATCATATGGATAGATGACGGTTCCACCGATCGATCATCGCAGCAAATCGCCTCCTTGATCGGCACCGATGCCCGGATGAAATCCATCACTTTCCGGAGATCTTTCGGGCAAACCGCCGCATTGGCAGCCGGTTTCGAGGCTGCTTCCGGAGAGGTAATCATCCCCATGGACGGCGATGGACAAAACGACCCCGGTGACATCCCACGCCTGGTCGAAAAACTGGAAGAAGGTTTCGACATGGTGTCCGGATGGCGCCGCAACCGCCAGGACCCATGGCTTAGCCGCCGCATTCCATCCTGGATCGCCAACAGATTGATCGCACTGATCACCGGCATCAAAGTACGCGATTCCGGCTGCACCCTGAAAGCTATCCGCCGCGACATACTGAGTAATCTGAAATTATACGGGGAAATGCACCGCTTCCTGCCGGCGTTGGTGCACTGGATGGGCGCCAAGATCACCGAAATCGAAGTCAACCATCATCCACGCACCCACGGTAAAACAAAGTACAACCTGAGCCGCACCTTCCGCGTAGTGCTGGACCTGATCAATGTAAAGTTCCTGCTCCGCTATTTCACCCGACCTAACCAACTGTTCGGGTCCTTAGGCATCCTGTGCTTATTCGCCGGAACCGTGAGTGCTGTTATTGCGGTGTTTTTAAAAATCTTCCGTGGAATGGATATCACCGGCAACCCCTGGCTCTACATGGCAATCTTGGGAATCATCGTGGGCGTTCAATTCATTATGCTGGGGCTGCTGGGTGAGATCAGCGTTCGCACCTATTATGAAACACAAGACAAGCCGATCTACGTCATTCGGGAAACCCGGAATTTATAATGGAGGATTGACCAATGAATTCCCCTACACGTGTTTCCATTACCATATTATTATGTAGTTTTTGGATTTCACTTAGTTTGTTCGGACCACGAGTAATCATTGCCCAGAAATACCATAAAGAGGTTTTTCTCGAAATCCCGGTAAAGATAGCTCCGGAAGGAGGATTTATACTGGGTCCTCAAAGCATCGGGGTCGATTTCGAGGATCATCTTTGTATCTTAAAAGGTCCAACCCTATACTTTTACAACGATGAAGGTGAAATTATCCGAGAATTTACATATAAAGATCCAGGTAGGCTTGGAAGATCCTACGGCTTTCAGGATTTCTGCTTCGACGAAGCAGGCAACATATATTTCGTCAAAAACATGAATGGAGAGATATTCATCCATAAATCCAATCCTGAGGGTCAAATAGTTGGAAAAATGGAAAATGACCCCAGATTACAGAATTCTCAGCCTGATGGAATCCATTACAGAGGAAAGAAAATCGGTTTTTTCCCGGAATCTGGCTTGTTTTTATTCCATGTATGGAATCAAATCCCAATTACTTTTGTTGATGAAAAAATCCCGGATTTGATAACGGATGATAAAATAGAAGAAAGATTACATTTAGCCGGTGGCAAATATATGTTTTTTGAGTATATTAACATGGCACATAGAAAGATAGAGGTGCAGATGGACGATGGGGGGATAAAAACCCTTCACATACAGAGCGAAGAGAATGCGAATGTGTACCCCAAAAATGTCTATTCATACGACGAGAGCTACCAGTATTACATAATGGTCAAGGATGTTGCTCCTAACAGATATACTCGTGAAATTCGTAAATTCAATGGAGCTGAGTTCGTCTATTCCACCGGTGAAATTCCCCCCAATCACACCACCTATTCAGGAAAAAAGGCAGTGATTGACAGCAGGGGAACTATCTACTATTATGCCGGTTGTGATGATGAAATACAGATTTTCCGCTGGCAATTACATTAGTCTTCTGACAAAATGACTATCTTAATGATCGCCCCCACCCCGTTCTTTTCAGACCGGGGCTGCCACGTTCGCATCGAAGAGGAAGCACGGTTAATCCAAGGCTTGGGGCATCACGTGGAGATTTTGACCTACGGGCTGGGTCGCGACCGATCCGGCTTATCGATACATCGAATCACCCGGTTACCCGGATATCGCAAAAAGGCACCCGGCGCAAGTATCTACAAATTTCCCCAGGATTTGCTGTTGCGTTGGCTGACCGATCGGATGGTGAAGACTCGCCGCCCGGATTTAATCTGGGCACACCTCCACGAAGGTGCATACATCGCCGAACCGGTCAGCCGTGCCTATCACATCCCGTTATGGATGGACCGTCAGGGTAGTTTGGTCGAGGAGTTAGCATCGCACGGTACCTTGAAAAAACAATCCCGAATCGGAACTTGGCTATTTGGGAAAGAACACGACTTGGAAAATCGGGTGGACCGGATACTGGTAAACACCGATTCCGCCCAAAATACCTTGCAGGAACGACTGGGCGCCAAGGTACAAAAACTCCCCGATACCGTGGATACCGACCGGTTCCGACCGTTGCATTGGCATGATGATTTGGCGGACAAGCTGGGGCTATCCCAGGAAATTCCAGTTGTGATATATTTGGGACTGATCGCCCCACACCAGGGCACAGACTTGCTAATCGACGCCTTTGCTTTAGTCAAAGATAGTGGAAAACCCGCCCATCTGCTGATGTTGGGTTATCCCAATTTAGAGGAAGCCCGGAAACGGGTCAAAGACAGAGGAATCGAATATCCTGTCACTATAACGGGACCTATTCCTTACGAAGACGCTCACCGTTATCTGGCATTAGGAACAGTGGCGGTATCTCCAAAAATATCGCTAACTGAAGGTAACGGTAAACTACTGAATTATATGGCACTGGGATTGCCCACGGTGGCTTTCGACACCCCGATCAACCACGAGTTGATGGGTGAGTCCGGTGTGCTGACGCCAGCGGGAGATGTGGAAGAATTGGCGGAAGCTATCATCGGTTTACTGGATGACAAAACCGCACGAGAACAGGCTTCCCAAGCCTCTCGGCAACGCGCGGTGGATCATTTCAGCCTGCCGGTAATCCAACAAAAAATCGCAGAATTATTAAATAATCTGGAAACCTAATTGCATCACCCATGACCGATTCCCACACTAAACAAAATCCCTTAGAATACCCATACGACTTGTTTCAGCGCTATAGCTTATTATCGAAAATCATCGAAGTGCTGGATAATGCGGTCGGTCACGAAGCACCCATCCTGGAAGTCGGTGGCGATCCGGGGATATTTGCCAGCTTCCTGTCCCAAGAATCTCCTGTAGTGGTCAATACCCCGCCCCACGTCGATGATGAGGTGATTCCTGCTGATGGATTGCAGCTCCCGTTCAAAGATAGCAGCTTCCGGGGCGCCGTGGTGCTGGACGTTTTAGAGCACATCCCACAAGCCGAACGCCAGGATTTCCTGCGGGAAGTCGATCGGGTGTCCGCCCAATGGCTAATCGTGGGGGGACCGTTCCAACATGACCTGATTCGGGAAGCGGAATCCATCGTCAATCACCTGCATAAGCAATTGACCGGCACGTCCCACCAATTCCTGGAAGAGCACAAATTACATGGACTTCCCGACCGGCAAGCGACCGTGGAATTCCTGCAATCATTAGGGTATCATACCGTGGAAATCCCCAATGGTTTAGTGTGCCGGTGGATGTTGATGATGGGAATTTCCGTGTTCCTGCAGCAAGACCCGGCAGACCCGGACCTGCTAAGCCAAGTATTTCAATTCGTAAATAAAAACTTAGCGCCTGAAGACAATCGGGAACCGGCGTACCGTCATCTGATGGTGTGCACAAGAACTCAGCTCCCAGAAGAAACCTGGAAACGAATATCGCAGTTAGAAACGCCGGCATCGCATCCTCCGGAATCGGATTTCACCGCTGCCTGGGAAGGATCATCCGCTGCATTACAAACCCTCATCGCAGGAAAAATCCGGGAACGCGACGAACAAATTCGCAATCTGGAAGGTCAAATCGGAATCTTGGAAGAGTTCCGTAACCGGGTACAGAAAACCATACCATACCGAATCTACCGTCTATGGAAACGCCTGTGGAAACGCTCTTGAACATCCTGCTGATCAGCCATTATTTCCTGCCCCGGCACACGGCGGGCACCGAAATCTATACTCACCGCTTAGGAACTGCCCTGGCGGCGCGGGGACACAATGTCAGAGTACTGGCGGGTGAAGATGATGCGGGGCACTACAAACCTCGAATATGGGAGGATGATGTCAACGGCTTATCGGTCACCTTCATGGGAACCGGCAGAACATCCAAATGGGTGCAGTGGCGTAAATCCTTAAATGACGGCTACCGCCCGGAATTGGAATCGTTATTCGAGGAAGTACTGCAGCACACCCGACCCGACATCGTACACATCCAACATCTTGCCACGTTATCAGTTAGCTTTATCCATATCGCTAAAAATCGCGGTATCCCAGTGGTTGTAATGCTGAATGACTACTGGTTTCTATGCCAGCGTATACAATTGATTACATCCGAAGGCACCCGTTGCCAAGGCTTTAATCCTACCAGATGTGCCGAATGTCTGCTGGCACCGTATCCCCTTCCTATTCGCATCCTGGGCAAATCCGCAGCCTTGGCTGCTTCGGAAAAGAGGTTCCAGTTTCTGAGCGACAGTTTGAAATCTGCGGACCTGATCCTCAGCCCCTCACAACACCTAATCCGAGTACACGAGGAACACGGCATTCCAAAGGGAACCATCCTCCACAGCGATTATGGGTTCCCCATTCCCGATAACACATCATCCTGGGAACCGGTCAGCCCGCTAAGAGTCGGATACTTAGGTTCCTTAGTACCTCATAAGGGTGTACACATCTTGATTGACGCCGTAAATGAGCTTAATGGCGACGCACAGCTAACTATCCACGGATCTCCGGACTCCAATCCCGATTACTATCGACAGCTTCGCACCCGGAACCTTGACCATGTGAAATTCGCGGGAGTATCCAACCCCCACGATCCCTATAGAACAATCGTGCAATACGATGTGTTGGTTATCCCATCCCTATGGGAAGAGAACTCCCCGCTGGTCATACATGAAGCCCATGCCGCAGGACGACCGGTGATCGCATCGAACGTGGGCGGAGTTCCTGAACTAATCCGGGATGGAGTGGATGGAATCCTGGTCCCTCCTGGCGATGTCAATGCCTTAAGTGGTGCCATCGCTGGATTGGCAGCCAACCCTGACAATCTGGTGGCAATGGGCAAACAAGCCAAACTGCCAAAGCCCATCGACCAACATGCCAAAGAAATCGAAGGATATTACCTCAATCTGTTATCGTAGAAATCCCAATGGTCCCCCCGTTTCGTAAGAGCACCAATATCATAGGCGCCAGGTTTGCTATTGCCCGGCGTCAAATTAAAGTGTCCGCCACACCGGTGGTGGCATTCCTGGAGGTATCCAACGTCTGTAACATCCGATGCCGGATGTGCGCCACCACCTTCGATCCCCGGTTCCGGAAAGGATCGGACTACACCGGACTGATGAATATCAGTATCCTCGACCGCTTAGAGCCGATCCTGCCCGGATTATGGCGCGCATACCTGATGGGAAACGGCGAACCGTTGATCAACCCAAAATTCCTGAAATTCGCTAAACGCCTGAAGAGTCAAAATATCGAAATCCAATTCAACACCAATGGTATGCTGTTGACCGAAGATATCTCGAAAGCTTTAGTGGATATGAAATTCGACGCCATCGCTATCTCCATGGATGGCGCCGATGCCGACACCTTCAACAACATCCGCCATGGCGCTGATTTCGATACCGTCACCGCCAATATTCAAACACTTAACGAAATCAAAACCAAGAAAAAATCCAACAAGCCCCAGTTATCCTTAGCGGCGGTGGCGCTAAAGGACAACTGGACGCAAATGCCGGATTTGGTGGATATGGCGAACGACTTAGGCATGGGACATATACATGTGGAATCACTAATCTGGCAAGACGATCCGGGATACCAGGAGTACTATCGGGAACACTCCTTAGACGATGTTAAAGATGAAGCTTTAGCAATAATCCTCGAAGCCCAATTAAAGGCTGCGCAATCGAACATCGGATTTTCCAGCCCCCTGCTTGACGGACAGAGCTTAAAAGGTGACACACTCACACCGCCTGATTGGGTTCCCGGCACCAGTAAAGGAATTCCATGCTGGGAACCATGGACCACCATTTTCGTCACCTGGCAGGGGGACATCCATCCCTGCTGCGGTTCGGAACAGCAGATGGGCAGCCTGCAACAGCAGGACATACTGGAAATCTGGAACAGCCAGGAATATAAGAAACTACGCCGCGACTTCACAAACCACACTCCACCTCCCGACTGTCAAATCTGTATAAAAAACCAGCGGATGAAACGCGCCATCCCCACCGTCAGACAATGGATTAAAAAGGCATTGTCGTGACACATCCCACCGTATCGGTTGTCATCCCCACGCTGAACGCTGGGCGCCGATTCCAAGTCGTCTTAGACCGGATCCGCAGCCAGAAAAACGTGGGGCAGGTGGAAGTGGTGGTGGTGGATTCCGCATCCACCGACGGCACCCAGGATTTAGCCCGTAAAGCCGGCTCCAAAGTAATCGTAATCCCACGCCGAGAATTCAACCACGGTGAAACCCGCAATCTGGGGATTTCCAACACCTCAGGCGAATTGATTGCACTATTGACGCAGGACGCCTTCCCGGAAAACGACAACTGGTTGTTCCCTTTGGCTGACAGTGTGATGGGCGATGCCGCCGTCAGCGGTGCCTACAGCCGTCACATCCCCCATCCTAACACACCACCCTGGATATTGAACCAGATGGAAGCTCATGGGGTGTTGAGTGAGCAGCCGCGCCACCAACACCTTGAAACCTTAGAATCATTGGATTCCCTATCCCCGATTGAACAATTAAAACTCTGCACTTTTGACAACGTATCCAGTCTGATCCGACGATCTGCATGGGTAGAGCACCTCTTTCCTCGGGCACCATTCGCCGAAGACCTTGAGTGGGCAAAGGAAGAAATCATGCGTGGACATAAAATCGTATATCAACCGGAATCCCGGGTCATCCATTCCCATCGCCGTGGTCCGATCCACGAATACAAGCGCAGCAAAATCGCCCACCGGAGACTTATGGAATTATTCGACCTCAGACTGATCCCGACCGTCCTGCATCTAATAAGATATACCCTACAAAACATGTGCCGGTTGACCGGCTGGGCGCTGAAAACACATCCCATACGACCCGGAGACATCCTTCAGGCGCCGCTGGTGGCAATAGCGGGGACATTGGGGCAATACGCCGGGGCACGTACTGCAATATATCAGGCGGAACGGCAACCATGAAAATCGTAATGGCAGCCCATGGATTCCCCCCAGAAAACGAAGGCGGTGCTGAACTGATAGCGTATTTTCAGGCTCGGGAATTGATTAAATACCACCAAGTTACAGTACTACACCGGGTTAACTACCCGAACCGCCCAGAATACCAAGTCTCCGAAACCACCATCGACAATATCAACCGCATCACCATCAATAACACCTTCAAGGAACGTCCGAATTTCCGCTGGCTGTACCGAAATCCAAAAATCGATGATATCCTGCAGTCGTTGCTGGACAAAGAGAAACCGGACATCGTACACCTCCACCACCTGACCGGCTTATCAACCGGGTTAGTACAAATCGCCAAAGATGCAGGCGCTAAAACCGTTTTTACTCTCCACGATTTCTGGACATTATGCCCTCGAGGACAGCGCTTAAAGCCCGACATGACCTGGTGCCATAACATCATCGAATCGGAATGTGGCGACTGCGTAGCAGGTTGGATGGTTCCTCCACTCCCCGGAAAGCAGCAACTGCCAGAGAACCTTAAGCGCCTCACCGGTTCAGTCCGTACTTTGGCAGCCAAACTGCTGGGGAAACGCCGGATCAACGCCGCTGTTGATGCCATCAAAGAGCGAAACCGTATGATGAAAACGGTACTTGAGAGTGTCGATATCCTGACTACCCCATCCAATTACATGCGCAATGAATTCATCAAAGCCGGCATCGCGAAAAATCACATCCTGCGTATTCCTTACGGCATGGATTCCGAACGCTTCCTTAACCTACCCGAAAGAACTTCAGACCTATCAGGCAAACTGCGTATCGGATACATCGGTTCTCTGATCCCATCTAAGGGGGTGCACTTACTGATCGATGCCGTCACAAAACTACCGGAAAACGCAGCCAGGTTGGACATCTACGGTGAAGCAATCCCTTATGACGGCTTCCCGAAATATGAGAATGACCTACACCGAAAAGCATCAGACTTGGGAAACATTCGATTCCGCGGGGGGTATTCCAATCGGGAAATCGGCGAAATATTGAGTCAAATCGATATTGTTGTGGTGCCATCATTGTGGCCCGAAAATTCACCACTAACAATACAAGAAGCTTTATTGGCGGGTGTACCGGTGGTGGCGGCAAATTGGGGAGGTATGAAAGAATGGCTGGAAAAAGGCGGCGGGCTGCTTTTTAATCCCGGACAGGCGGATTCGCTGGCGGTAATTCTCAACTCTATTATTGAAAATCCTCAGCAGTTGGAATCCCTGCGTCATTCCATCCCGAAAGTTCCAAAAGCCGAGGAAATGTACCCGGTGTGGGAACAATTATACCAAGAGCTGTTAAACCAATAACTAACCCCCCCCATAGTGAACATTATCCCCCAGCGATAACAACATAGTGTGAATTAATAAGTTACTGTTTAAATTCTTGACCTGCTTTGAAATTACGCTGCGAAGACTCCAGTACTGAAATAATTTTTTTTCGTTGCTCCTCCCGAGGTTCCCGATCGGGTATATAGGGAAGATCCAAATAATAATCCAATGCCTTCTTAGCTTTCTCCAAATCTCCTTTCTCAATTAGCGTTTGAATTATTCGTTGATAGGGTTCGGGCCAGGTGGGTGAATTGGTAATGGCTTGGTAGAAATAATATACCGCACTATCGATTTCCCCGCTCTCGTAGAACGCCACTCCGATATTGTTCCAGGCTTCCGCATATTTGGGATTCAATTCCACCGCTCGTTCGTAATGGTCACGCGCCTTTTCCACTTCCCCCATATTGTAATAGGCACATCCCAAATTGTTATGCACCACCGATAAATCCGGATCCAATTCCATTACTTTCTCATAGGTGGGAACGGCATGGTCGAAATGCCCGCCGATGGTATATAGATTGCCCAAATTGACCCATGCCCATATAAAATCATCCTTGAGTTCCACCGCCTTCCGAAAATGAACCACCGCATCGGTATAGCGTCCCCGTTCCCGCAGTGCATTGGCAAAATAATAGTGTGCCTTGGGGTTATCCGGCTGATGTTTCAAGGTCGACCACCATAGATTATACTCATTTTCCCAACTCCGACCTCTGGATAGAGTCAACCCACTAAAAACCACCACTAACAATCCCAAGACTACCCAAGCCAACCCGCTGTATTTCCTGAGCGCTTCCCACCCAATCGCCACCAACAATGCTATCCCCAACAGCGGAAAATAGAAATACCGTTCCGCCAAAAAATATGCCGAAGGGTACAGATTCGATACCGGAAGCCAGGTGATAAATATCCACCACAAACCCAAGGCAATCAACGGCTGCCGCTTGCGGAGCAGGAACCCTCCACCCACCAATCCGATAATGATCAATGCCCCAAGCAAAGTCTTAATATCCAAAAACGATTTCACCAGTACCGTATAATAATCTGCAGAAAGCGGATGCGGCACAACCGCCAGCCGTAAATAATCCACCATCCGGCTAAGTGTAGTCGCTACCACGTGGGGATACGGCATACTACCGGTCAAATCCACATCAAAAATATCC
>CBDVBD010000038.1:0-22648 GCA_965372135.1 uncultured bacterium
ATCATTGAGGTGGTGAAAGCACCCTGCAGGACGCTGCCTGTGCTTGAGGTTGCATAGGCTGAAGAAAAGCTGTGCGACCAGTGCATGCGGCTGGGATCTAACAGAGTCCCCACGTTGGAAGGGAACCCAAGGTTGTGATTGGGTGCGCGAAGGTATTCATCCAGGCTGGTGTTATTAGCGGGTTGATCCCGAAACTGCGCTATTCCTAGGATGGGAACGATGAGCAGTAATAGGTAAGTCACAATCTTTTGCATGGTGTCACCTCGTGATTTATTGACCTGTTTCTAAAATAATAACTGTAGATGCGAATGTCAATGGTTTTCTCACTTTTTTAGTGAATTATTGGCGGTTACGTTGTGTTAACACTTGTTCAGCTTCGGCAAGTTCGGCGGCGGTATTGATGCCTTTTACCAGGGTGGCGTCTTCGATTTTGTATGCGGACACTTTACAGCCGTCTTCGAGGGCGATTTTTACGATATCGGTGATGTAATATTCCCCTTTGGCGTTGTCATTGCTGATCCTGTGCAGCCGGTCGAACAGTTCGTCATGCTGGACAAGGTATATTCCGGAATTGTATTCCTTGATTTTCCTGATTTCTTCATCGGCGTCCTTGTGTTCGACAATGGCGGTAACCAAACCGGTATCGTCACGTACGATGCGACCGTAACCGGTTGGGTCTTCGACTTCCGCTGTCAGTAAGGTTAACCAGGCTCCCGATTTGCGATGGTGTTGCAGGTATTCCTGTAGCACTGTTTCCGTCAGTAAAGGAACGTCACCGGAAAGTATCATCACATCACCGGCGAACTCATCCAATGCCGGTTCGGTTTGCAGTACGGCGTGTCCGGTGCCTTGCGGATCATCCTGGTGTGCGAAAGTCACATCATCGGCGCCGATCGATTTCATCACCTTTTCTTTTTGATACCCAATCACAGCGATCAGTTTAGATGGTAACAGCGAACGGGCAGCATCAACAACATAAGCAATCATAGGGCGATGGTTCAGCGGATGCAGGACTTTGGGCAAATCGGAATTCATCCGGGTTCCTTTACCTGCAGCCATAATGACCACTGACAGCCGGCGCATAAAACTCCCTATAGTCATTTAACTTTCGCAACTCCCTATGGGTTTCAATTGATTTTCAACGATCACCAGTTATCCATTACGTCATTTCTAATATGTCATCCTGATCGGAATTTAATAGGTGGTTGTCTATCAATCGGGCAGGTCCGATATGGACGGCTACAGCGGCTAATACCGTACCATCTATGGTATTTTTGTCTTCCAATGTTATCGGATCAACTAAGGACACATAGTCGATTTTAGTACCGCCGGGCTCGTTGATATAGTTAATCATCGCTTTTTGGATGATAGCGCAGTCTGTTTCGCCGTCATCGACCATACGATCGGCAAGTTCCAGTGATTGGTTCAGCACGGCGGCTTTCCGGCGTTCTTCAGGAGATAGATAGGCGTTACGGGAACTCATTGCCAGCCCATCCGGTTCGCGGAAAATAGGCGCAGTCAGGATTTGTACATCCATATTCAAGTCAAGTGCCATCCGTTTCAATATCAGAGCCTGCTGGTAATCTTTCCTGCCGAATACCGCGATGTGGCATTGGGTGATGTTAAACAATTTAGTCACCACGGTGGCGACGCCGCGGAAATGACCGTGACGGAAGGCTCCGCACAGTTTTTGATCCAAGCCTTTGACCAATATGTATGAGTGATAGTCTTTGGGGTATATATCATCCACATCGGGTGCGAACACAACCTGGCAGCCCCGGGCGGATAATTTGGCAATGTCACCTTCCATATCTCGGGGATACTTATTCAGATCTTCACCGGCACCGAATTGGACGGGATTTACGAATATTGACGTCACCAGGATGTCGCAATGAGGGGCGATGACATCCAAGAGCGTCAGGTGCCCTTCATGCAATGCGCCCATGGTGGGGACTAATCCGATCTTTTTACCCTCGGTACGCCAAGCTCTGGCTGCATCCTGCATTTCGGGGACGGTATATATAATTTGCATGACTGATAATTAAGTTTGGTAACAGTTTGGGTTTATTATTGATAGCTTTCTGCGTCAGTTGGGAACGATCCGTCACGGATGTCCTGGGAATACTGCTTGACGGCATCGCTGACCAGGGATGCCATTTCCAGGTAGCGCCTGACGAAACGGGGGTTGAATTTATTGTAGAGCCCCAGCATGTCGTAATTGACCAACACTTGCCCGTCGCAGTCGGGACCGGAACCGATTCCAATAGTAGGGATGCGCAGGGATTTGGTGACTTCGGCGGCTAAGGTTCGGGAAATCTTTTCCAGGACGATGGAGAATACCCCGGCTTCTTCAAGCAGTTTGGCATCCTGGAGTAATATTTCCGCTTCCTTTTCTTCGCGACCACGGACTTCGTAACCGCCGAATTTGTAGAGGGATTGGGGAGTTAATCCTAAGTGCCCCATCACTGGGATTCCCAATTCCACCAAGCGTTTCACCGTATCCACCATCGGGGCGCCACCCTCCAGTTTCACCGCCTGTACGCCGGATTCTTTCAGGAAACGACCGGCATTCCGTACCGTGTCCTCCACCGACACCTGGAATGACATGAAGGGCATATCCGCCACCACCAGCGCATGCTTCACCGCTCGGGAGACTGCGGAACAGTGGTATATCATCTGGTCCATGGTGATGGGATGGGTAGTTTCGTGTCCGGCGACCACCATCGACGCGGAATCACCCACCAATATCACGTCCACCCCCGCCTGATCCTCAATTTCAGCGAATAAGGCATCATAGGCGGTAAGCACTACGATTTTTTCACCCTGCTGCTTCATTTGTGCCAGCTCTAAAATTGACACTCGCTTCATATCTCCTCCCTTATTGTGTGCTCGATAGTTTTCGGAATGCATCCAGTTGATCTTTGGGAATGGCAGCAGTAATAATTCCACCACCCAGCAGGAAATCGTCCTGGTAGAATACCACCGATTGTCCGGGTGCGATCCCACGGTGAGAGTCATCGAATTCCACCGAGACCTCATCGCCATTGGGGATTACCGTTCCCGGAACACCGCGGTCGCGATACCGGACTTGGATAGTAGCTGGAAAGGGCTGATCCGGAACTTCGGTCAACCAATTAATATTGAAGGCAGTCAACCCTTTCATCTCCAAAGCAGAGCCGGGTCCAATCACCACTTGATTTGTATCAGGATTGGTGGCTAAGACGTACATCTTTTCCGCAGCGGAAATCCCCAAGCCTTTCCGCTGCCCGATAGTGTAGTTCATGTACCCGGAATGTTCACCCATGACTTCGCCGGATTGGTCGATAATTTCACCGGGTTGGTTTGATTTTAACTGGTCGGGGTAATGCTTCTTTAGGAAATCACGGTACGATTCGCTTACGATGAAGCATATATCCTGGCTTTCAGGAACTTCGGCGGTTCGTAAGCCAAGTTCCCTGGCGATGTTGCGTACTTCATTTTTGGTTATTTTGCCCAACGGGAACAGGGTGGTCGATAACTTTTCACGGGGAACACCCCACAGGGCGTAGGATTGATCTTTAGTATCATCCTGGGCGCGCCGCAACTGCCAACCCTCGGAATCATTTGTGATTTTAGCATAATGCCCGGTGGCGAGGTATTGGGAGTTCAAACTCTTTGCTTTCCGCCACAGGGATTGCCATTTGATGATGGTATTACACCGAATACAAGGATTCGGGGTGCGCCCTTCCACGTATTCCGATACGAAATCATCTACCACCCACTGCCGGAAATCCCGGCGCAAGTCTACCAGGTAATGGGGGATGTCCAGTTTGTCACAGACTCGTCTGGCATTGGAGACCGCTTCGGTACTGCAGCAGCCACGTGTGTGCCCGGAGCCTTCGCCGTCGGGATCAATATCCCACAACCGCATGGTCAGTCCAATCACCTGGTATCCCGACTTAGACAACAGGGCAGCCGCCACCGAGCTGTCCACCCCGCCGGACATGGCTACCGCTACAGTGTCTCTGTTTTGCTGCAGGCTCACGGTGTGACCTCGGATATGATCGGCTCCAACAATCCCAATTCCAAGAGCCAAGCTGCGCTTTCTCGAACTAATTCCGGTACGATGGCAGGTCCTTGACGGTCGATGTGCTGGGAATCCACCCAGACTAACTTTTTAGGCTCGCCGGCGGATTGATAGAGTTCCATGACATATTGTTTCGGGATTTGAGCATCCTGATGACCATTAATCATCAGGAAGGGTCGCGGTGCGATTTTCGGCGCCCAGTAGGTCGGTTCCAGGGGTTGCAGTATCAAGGCTGCGGTGCGTGATGCCAGCCAGCGCATGGGTGGGAATTTCAGTATTCCCTGGCGTGCCATATTATGATGCAACAGTTCTGCGAAATCCGCACCACCGAAATAGGCGCCCACCATGCGAAATTTAGGGTCCAACCCTCCGGATACTACAGAATAGAACGCACCAAATGATACACCGATGATAAAGATGCGCTCCGGGTCGATTTCGGGGATTTCTGTCAAATAGCGCCGGGCATAGATTCCGGCGTTCACACCGTCGAATAACGCTTGGTAGATGGGTCCGATATTCGCCAAGAAGTCCAAGTTCTTGAATTGCGTCTTTCCCTGATACGGGTAGTCCAATGTAAAGAACGCCATCTGGCGGGTTTGTTCCACCTCCATCACCCAATCGAGGGATTCCCTGCCGGTATTTAATCCCGCCAGCAATACCACCACAGGATACGGTCCATCGCCATGAGGGATCCTCAAGTACCCATAGACTTCCAATCCCCGGTCATCTTTTAGCAGTACGGAGTCAATTCGAGCATATCCGGTATCGCCGATGGGGGTACGGGAAGTCTCCGTCAGGATTCCCAAGCGGTTTGTAAGAAATGCGTCACCACGAGTAGCGAAAACGGCAATTGTAATGCTCGCCGCCAGTACAATCACCAGGATGACGATCCCCAATATTTTCAGTGTCCATCGCATGATAACAGGCTACCGTTAAGACCATTCCGGCGCCATGGCTCGCAGTCTTTCTACTATTGGCGGGATGATTTCGATGGCTCTCGCGATATCGTCGGCATCATTCACCCGTCCCAAGGAAAATCGGATGGTGCTCTGTGCCAGTTCCCGGTCCAATCCGATAGCAAGCAGCACGTGTGACGGATCCAAGTTGCCAGTGGAACAGGCGCTGCCGGTGGAGACCGCTATTCCCTGCAGGTCCATGGATAGCAACAGGGATTCCCCTTCCACATTGGGGAATGACAGGTTCAGGATTCCCGGCAGTCTTTTGTCAGGATGCCCATTTAGCTTGACATCAGGAATGTGTTTGTTCAATCCGGCATACAACTGATCTCGGAAACCGGTTAACCTTTCAGCTTCTTCGGACATCTCTTCTTGGCATATTTGCACCGCTTTCGCCAGTCCGACAATTCCCGGAAGGTTTTCGGTTCCGGTACGCAGTTTGTGTTCCTGACCGCCGCCGTGGGTGCGGGATTTGATTTTCACGCCCCGGCTGACGTACAGGGCTCCGATTCCCTTGGGTCCGTATATCTTGTGACTGGACAATGACAGCAGGTCAATGTTCATGTCGTTCACGTTTACCGGTATTTTGCCGTAAGACTGCACCGCATCGGTGTGGAACCACACGCCTTTTCCACGGCAAATAGCACCGATTTCGGTAATGGGTTGGACGGTACCGATTTCGTTGTTCACGTGGTGTATCGACACCAAGAAGGTGTCATCGGTGATGGCGGATTCCACCTCAGCAGGATCTACCATCCCGTTGGAATCTACCTTTACGAAAGTAACCTGCCATCCATTGTCTTTTAGATATTCAGCGCTGTCAAGTACCGCATGGTGTTCTATGGCGCTGGTAATTAAATGGCGCTTTTTGCCTTGGAATTGTTCCGCTAGCCCGAACAGCGCCAGGTTATCGGATTCCGTGCCGCCGGAAGTAAAGTATATTTCATCCGGGTTTGCGCCCAGACTGTCGGCGATGAGTTCCCTGGCGTCTTCCAATTTGGCTTTAGCTTCCCTGCCGTATCCATGTACACTGGATGCGTTTCCCCAGAAATCATCCAGAGTTTTCTTCACTGCTTCGATCACCTGTTTGTCAACCGGAGTAGTAGCGCTGTGATCAAAATATATCCGCTTCATCGTATCTCCAACTTATAGGTATATAACTTGGAACTACCGGCGTTGAGATAAGTTTCAATCCGTCTTTTCGGATTTTACTCATTAGACATATGGAGTCGCCGGAGCATACAATATCAACTCAGAACTATAAATATACAATTCTCAACATCAGAAATCAAGAGTAATCCACGAATTTTCACGTAGGATCGATTTACCTTACTATGGTCTTAATCATGGAGTTATTGCCAGTAATTACATACGAAATCCCGATTGACGGTCCAATCGGGATGTTTTTTGAGTCATTAGCAATACGTTATGGGCTATTATCCACCGATGGGAAGCCATACGGTGAAGGTGCTGCCTTTCCCTAATTGGCTTTTCACGGAGATTTTTCCCTGGTGCCCTTGCACGATCAGGTCGCTGATGTACAATCCTAACCCGGTTCCTTCATCGGTGCGGGTGGTAAAGAAGGGTTCGAAGATCTGCGATAGGTTATCCTTTTCGATTCCAACTCCGGTGTCGACGACGGTAATTTCCACACCTTTTCCCTTCAGGCGGCTTTTTACTGTCAAAGTTCCACCCTCTTTCATGGCACTTTGGGCATTCAGGATCAAATTCAGGAATACCTGATGGATTTTTTGCGGGGAGGCGAGAATAGATTGTACTCGGGAACTAAGTTGGCGTTGTACATGGATTCTGGTACTGATTAGATCCTTCTCCATCAAGTCCAACAATTCTTCCAGGATGGGATTTATGGTGACAGCAGATTTCTCCTGAATTGGGGGACGGTGCAATTCGAGCAACTGCCGCACTGTCGTTTTGATACGATCCAGGGCGGCATACATTAGATCCATAGAGTCTTGATGGGAGGAATCGTCCGGGAAACCACTGCAGATGAGGTTCATGTTTGTGGTTAAGGCTTGGAGCGGGTTGTTGATTTCGTGGGCAACTGCTGCGGCTAATTTGCCGGTGGCAGCGAATCTCTCGGCACGGATCAATTGGTTTTCCAGTTCGCGACGTTCGGTGATGTCGCGGGCAATGCCTTGGATACCGATGATTTTGCCGTTATCCCGGATGGCGGTTTCATTAATCTCTAAGAGTACGTTACGACCTTGATTGTTTCGCATTTCCACCAATATCAGTCCTTTACGGGGTACTCTTACGGATTTCTCCATATATTTACGAACTCGGTCATTGATGGGGCTATCGGTGGCTAATTCCTTGAAGATTTCACGCAGTGATTTACCAATATAGTCCTCTATGGGGTAATGCAATACGTTGTAGAATGCCTGGTTGAGGTCGGTAATGCCCAGTTTGATATCTTCTATATATACGATGTCGGAAGTGGTTTTCACAAGTCGAGTGAATTTAGCTTCCGATTTATGCAATTCCCGGGTACGCTCCTCGACCATTACCTCCAGGTTGCTGCTGTAAGCTTTTAATTTTTCTTGCAATCCCCATTGTTCAATATAACGGGCAGCATGGTCGATGAACAAGTCAATGATTTGAGTAAGCTCTATATTGGGAATTTCACCGTTAGGGGGCTCGTCCACCGACAGGTAGCCGAATATTTTACCATCGTCGTGCTTCAGTGGAAAGAACAGCAGGTCCTTGGGATGCCAGGTTTCACCGGATGTAGATGTACGTTCTTCCTCTATCAGCACTTGGACTAACGCTTTGGAATCATCTCGGTGATCATGAGGGATATAGATGGCGTTTCCGATCATGAATTCCGGCTGCTGGAAAGCTTCGGTCAGCAACGGAGCACCTTGGATGGATAGGACTTGTTCCTTCATGGAATCGAAATCCCCTTTGGCGGAAGCGAAACCTACGTTGGTGATGCAATCGGAATCGAACGCCACCGTGATTAAGGCGCGATTGAATAACCCAGCATCTACGATAGACCAACAGATATACTGCAGCATACTGTCGATGTCTTGGTAACTGCTGATTTCGTTACTGACTTTGAATAGGTAAGATAAGGCTCGCTGGTACTTAGACATTTCCTGAGTGCGTTCGCTAACACGACTTTCTAATTCTTGGTTTACTGTTTCCAATTCAGCTTGATAGCGGATATTATCCCGTTCCAAGCGTATCTTGTCTAAGGAACGTACCACCAGTTGATGCAATTCTTCAATATGAATGAAGGGTTTCTTAACATAGGCGAAAACCCCCTGTTCCATAGCTTTGATAGCATCATCCAAGTCTCCCAAGCCGGAGATGACGATAAATTGCATGTCCGGATATTTTTCCTTTGCCGCTTGAATCAGGTCCATTCCATCCATGCCGGGAAGTCGAAGATCCACCAATGCTATGTCACACTGATTATCATCCAGCCAATTCAAGGCGTCTTGACCGTTTTCTCTGGTAGCGACTTGATAACCGTGATGTGTCAGGGAATCATCCAGCAGTCTGCAGATAGTGGGGTCGTCATCAACAACCAGAATTGAAGCCGACGCTTGTTTCACCTGCTGTTCAGTCATTTATAATCACCTCACCAATTATATGGGCAGCGTCTTGCACTTGCTCCATGGAAACATCCATGTGGCATACAGCTCGCAGCCATCGAGATCCGAAGCCGGTTAAAAGCACTCCACGTTCTTTACATGCATTTAGGACAGTTTTGGGAGAAATATTATCGGGATCAACCTCCATAACCACAATATTGGTGTCCCCTTTTTTAACTCGCAAACGTTCACTTGCGATCCCGGACACGATTTCTTCCAGTTTGCGGGCTTTTTCAGAATCCTCCGGCAGCCGGGAACGGTGATGGTCTAAAGCATACAGTGCGGCTGCCGCTAACACCCCCGATTGGCGCATGCCGCCGCCGAAGATTTTCCGATAACGATGCGCGCGATCTATGAAGTCTTCGGAACCGCATAGCACGGAGCCCACTGGCGCTCCTAAGCCCTTGGAAAAACATACCGATACTGAATCCGTCAAACACGCCCATTCCCGTTCCTGAATACCGGTAGCTGCGGTAGCATTCCACAGTCTTGCGCCATCCAAGTGTATTTTAAGGTTATGATCCCGAGCCATTTCAGTGACATGGCGCATTCGTTCCAAGGGAAAGATTTTCCCACCCCGCCGATTGTGTGTGTTTTCCAGGCAGACTAACCGGGTTTTGGGGAAATGGTGATCCAGTGGGCGGATTGCTTCCGTTAATTCCTCAGGAGTAATGATACCGTCATCGTTGGATATGGGATGCAATTGCACCCCTGATAACAGCCCCGGAGCACCGCTTTCGAAATTATAGATGTGGCTAAACGCTTCGAGGATGACCTCATCACCGGGCTCGGTGTGGGTAGAGATTGATATCTGGTTCGCCATCACACCGGATGGGACAAATAATCCAGCTTCATGTCCCAATAATTCCGCCACCCGTTCCTGGAGACGGTGGATAGTGGGATCATCTCCGAAGACATCATCACCCACCTTAGCGTTTGCCATGGCTTCCCGCATGGGTGGAGACGGTCGGGTTACGGTATCACTCCGCAGGTCAATCACTGCCAATGCTTTCCGGAATTATGGAAATTCAGACACTGATGCCCCTCATTCGGCGGTGGGTCAGTATCACTCAAGAATATATTTATTAGAATCAGGGTGTTGGTCAAAAAAATATATCTATACACGACTTATATCTATCATTCAATAAAGTAAATATAGTAATTTCTCGGTTAAAGTCAAGTAAAAAATGTTATAGCATTAAATATTTCAGGTTTTGGTGTAGATGTTGGGTATTTTCAGTCTGTCCGATAATAGCCAAATCGTGCTGGCAGACGCCCCCGTCTGCCAGTTAAGTCGTTGTTATTCCGTCACACGAGGGCGTGTGACGGCACCTAAAGTTGAATACTCAGACATCCTATTTTCCTACGATAAAGGGACGATCGACACCAGCCAAACGAAGGATGGGTGATGCTGTTCAGATGGTAAGCAGCCACTCCTGAAAACGGGTGGTGGGCTGGGGTAGTAGAGTGTAAGTCAAACTGGGATCACCGCTTTCCGGAGTTTGTTCGAATTCGTTCATCATGGCAACGTGTTCGCTCAGTTCCGGTTTGGATGTAAGCATCAGATAACCCAGTACTTTCCCCCATAACAAAGACATGTGTTTGACCTTAAGATTGGGTCTTCGCACGCGTTTGTAACTGCCCAATACGTCATCGAAAGTGAGTTTTTCGGGACCTAGGACATCGAAGATTTTGTCATAACATTCCAAATTGCTTAGCGATGCTGCCACCATGTTTGCGAAATCGGCGAGGGCGATGAAGCTTATAGGATTGGGTTGATTGCCATAGATGATGACTTTACCTTTATCGATCATCGTAGGCAGGGTTTCCATGAATAATGTGGGGCGGAAGATAGTGTAGGTCAGTCCGGAAATTTTCAGTTCCTCTTCCACGCGGTATTTGACGAAAAAGCGGGGCACACCGGCTAAGTATTCTGCATTTAGGATGGACGCGTAAATGAAGCGTTTCACCCGTTTCAGTTTACAGGCTTCCATTAGGGTGATGTTTCCGCCGTATTCTACGGTGTTTATGTTCTTTTTTCCCGGGGGTGCGGACAAGGCGGAAAAAACTACATCCATTCCTTCGACAGCGGCTTCAGCGTTTTGAGAGTTAGTGGCATCGCCTTCCATGGTTTCCACGCTGTCACCGAATTTGGCATAGGCTTTCCCGGGCTGTCGGGTAAGCACCCGTATTTCGTGCCCGTCTTTTGACAATTGTGTCACTACCGCTGACCCGACTAAACCAGTACCACCGACTGCCAAGATTTTTGCCATATCGAAATCCTCCTGATACCACCACATTTCAACACGCCACACCACCCTGTAAAATACAACCTGCAAGTTTGATTGTCAAGGGAAAATCGTTACGATTTTCTATTTGGTTTGATTGACGGTTACTTCAGGCGGGAAATTTACCTTGAATATTCGGCAATAATGTGTTATATTATTAAAATACGCTTGTTTGTTGTTATACAGATATTATGCAATTATCCCAGTCCAGTATCGACCGACAAATTGCACTGATTACCGATCGGCTGCCGGAGGCACGGGCATTGCTCAGTCCTTGCAAGGTGTGTCCGCGAAACTGCGGCGTTGATCGGTTGTCCGGAGAAACGGGGCATTGTAGGTCCACCACGGAGTTGGTGGTGTCATCCATCACCCTCCATCACGGTGAGGAGCCACCGATCTCAGGATACCGGGGATCAGGGACAATCTTTTTAACCAATTGTAATTTAAGGTGCTTATATTGTCAGAATTATCCCATCAGTCAGTTGGGATCAGGTAACGCTTTAACTGTTGAGGAAGTGGCACAGGGGATGCTGCTGTTGCAAGGTCGGGGGGCTCACAATATCAATTGGGTGACGCCCAGCCACATGGCACCGGTGTTGATGGAAGCGTTATTGATTACCCGCAAGCAAGGATTGAACCTGCCGGTGGTGTACAACAGCGGAGGATATGATGCGGTGGAGATGCTCCGGCTGTGGGATGGGATTATCGACATTTATATGCCGGACATGAAATACGCCGACTCCCGGATTGCCAGGAAATTTTCCGGGATTCCCGATTACCCGCGACACAATCAGGCGGCAATCCTGGAAATGCATCGGCAAGTGGGGGATTTACGGATCACGGATGACGGGGTCGCGGTCAAGGGGCTTTTAGTGCGGCATTTGGTGCTGCCGCACAACTTGTCTGGGACCGAGCAGGTGCTCAAGTTTCTGGCTGAGAGGGTGAGTGTGGACACTTATGTGTCGTTGATGCGCCAGTATTTCCCGGCATTTCATGCAGTGAAAATCCGCGAATTGGAACGCCCGCTAACCAACGCAGAATACGAAAGCACTGTGGAGATATTGAGTAAATTAGGGATGGAGGAGGGATGGGTACAAAAATAAGACGGCGGCGGATTCGTCGTGCGTTTATGGCATACAAGGGGACGGATTCCCGGGAACCGGACGGGGAACGGGGAATCGGAAAGCTGCCAAAAAAGCCGATAAAGCCGCGTTCGATGCATCCGTTAGAAGCCAAGCTCAATCAAGATGGAGCGGTGATTTTGAAGGCGCTTAGCAAGAAAGGGGGATTTTTACCATTGGGAGATCATTCGCCGCCGGAAGCAATACATGCGGAATTTCCGTTTAGTAAGCGGGTATTCAAGAAGGCGGTCGGGCATTTGTGGAAGCAGCGAAAGATCGAAATCGTGCCCAGGAAAGGAATTCGTTTAGTCAAGAAGGGACCGTCACCCCAGAGAAGCGAACGGGCAAATACTAAATCAACCATACGTAAGCACTTTAGTAATCGACCATTCCGTAAGAAGTAACGTACTAATATCCATCATTATAATCGATGTTAACCACTGAGAAAAGTCCAAAAGGAAATATCCGGATTTCCTTTGATCGTATCATATCCGATTCGGTAAGGTATTTGGGAAATCTATCGGATTTTTTCCGGGTGTTGGTGGACAAGAATGCGGATGATGCGCTGCCGGATGTGTTTTCCCGAATTTTGCCGGAACTGGAGCACCATCGGAAACGGTTGGTTGAGTTCCAACACCGCAGTGTGGCGCAGGTCAAAAGCAGCCGGGAATTGATTGTTTCGGCAGATAAGGGCAGGTTGTTAGATACAGTGTCGGAACATGAATGGTTTCAGAAGTCGTACTGGGGACGATCCACCGCATTGCGTACGGTTTCTCGGGATGAATCGATACGTATTGCTATTAAGTCAATAATGTTAGGTGTCGTATATTTCCACCATATCCCAGCGGGCAGTTCCGGGGGTTTCCGGAAAAGGATAAGTAACTTCCGTAATACCATGTGCTCATATTTATCAGAATTTATAGAAGATTATTAAGTACAATCAATACAAAATACTCACAAAATTCGATGAGGGACGTTAAATTTTCTGGGTAATCTGCCGAAATAAATATACGATTGTCTCTTATGTTAATACATACCAATCGCACAATTGGGGAGTAAATGCTATGGCTTCACAGTCAACTACAAATTACACAGAAACTTCTTCAGCACTGGCAATGCAAATTGAGTCGCTTAAGGAGACACTGACTCGAATCGCATCTACAGCGGTGATTGGAGATTTAACCGCTACGGTAGCACACGAAATCAATAACGCCATTTTCGGGATTTTGAATTTCCTGGAGCTGGCGATCGAGGAATTGGAGCCCAACTATCCGGTGCAGGAATACCTGCAGGAATCCTTGAACCAGACTGAACGGATTTCGTTGTTAATCGAGCAACTGATGTGTGTGGCTCAGGCAGAAACCGCCTTCAAAGATGTTTTCGATCCTTTAGAGGCGGTGCAATCGGTGGTGGTGCTATATAAGAAACGATTTATTAGAGCCAACACAGAAGTTATTCAACGGGATGCGGATAACCTACCGAAGATTTTCGGCGTTAAAGGGTCATTCATGGGAATAGTAATCGACTTGCTTGATAATGCACGCCGTTCATTGGAAGGAAGGGAAAACGGGATAGTGACCATTGAAACTTGCCTGACGGATTCGGGGAATTTTCTTTTGACGATCGAGGATGATGGAATTGGGCTTCCCGATCAGGATGTTGATGACCTGTTCCGTCCTCTTGTTTCTTTTTGGGATCCAGTTAGTATCGGATTAGGACTCACCAGAGTCAAGACAATCACGGAAGAGATGGGCGGAACGGTAACTTTGAAACCGTGTTCTACCCACGCTGGCACAATCGCTCAAATGGAATTTCCTCCATACCTAAATGAGGGCAGTGTAATTTAGGTGTATTTTTAGCAAAGGGGGTGATAGTAAATGTTTAAATAATGGACTTTTCTCGACAGGGAGAAAATGGCATCATTCATGGCAAAACCTACTCCTGATTCACCGGCTTCTGTTTCTACACAGTCGGAAGAATCACTCCAGGTACAAATTATCTCCACAGGGACAGATCGGTGGAAAATCAGTACTTGTTTCTCGACAAATAAGGATCATAAACAGGTGATACCTCAGAAGTTAGTGGAGATCAAGAAACAGATTTCCGCTCAGTATCACCATCCGGAAAACCTCCTGCAATATAAGAAATTGTTGAAAAAGGAAGTGAGGGATGACGGTAAATTATATATCGAAATCGTGATTGAACGGCTGCCGATAACTACCGGTGCTCCGCAAGTAACATACAAACCTCTTATTTCCAATACCGGTGAGGAATATTCCAATATGATTTGCTTGATCGATCTGTATCCGTTGGACAAGTTTGACAAGCAGATCAGCACGGAAACGGTCAAACAGTCGATAGAAAAGGAGGGAATCGATAAGAAGTTAGTCCAGTGGGATCTGATCGAGGATAGCATTAAGAACGTGATCGACAAACAAGTTCCTGCGCATAAACTGGAAATAGCGCGGGGGAAGCTACCGTCTAAAGGCAAGGATGCGGAGTTGGAATTCACCTTTCCTTTGATGCCGGAAGAAGGACAGGCACAGGAATATTTGGAAGCCAGAAAGGTTAAACAGGGAGACATCCTGTGCACAAAAAGTACTCCAAAAACGGGAAAGAAAACGGGGTATACGGTAAAAGGCAAGCCTTTACCGCCATGTAAAGGTTGGGATGTGAAGCTGGTGACCAAACAAGGAGCAGTCCACTCATCCGATAAATCAGAAATCATCGCCAAGATTGATGGATTAGTGACAGCTCATAGGAAGGAAAAATCAATTATCGTCCCGGATGGACGGATTGTGGTTCCACAGGAGATTACATTTCAAGTGGATCCGATGCTGGTAGTTAAAGGCGATCAATGTCAAAACGTCACCACCGACGATGCAATAGAAGTGGTAGGATCGTTGAAGAAGAACAGCAACTTAATCAGTCACAGCGAAGTTCATGTTCATGTAGATGTAATCGACAGCAGTCAAATTCAAGCCAGCGGTGCGGTAACAATCGGGGGAATGGTGCGGAAAGGAACAGTCATCAGCGACGAAGAAATAAACACGCACGGCAAAGTGATCGATTCAAAACTGACAGCAAAAGGTAAGATTTTTTCGACAGGACCGGTAACGAATTCGGAGATCGAAGGCGATGTAGTTGAACTGGGGAAGGTTGAAGGCAGTGAAATTCAGGCGCAGAGTCATGTAACGGTAAATCAGATTGGAATGAGCGGCGACGGGAAAATTTCACAAGTTAAAATCAACCGTAATCGTTTCTTGGACCACAAAATAGAGGATCACCAGCACTTCATCGATGCAGCAAATCAAAATTTGGAACGGCTGTACGAGCTGTTCGATACTGAGAAACTGAATAATCTATCCCCGCCGGAACAAACCCGAATCATCATGAACATGCTCCGTGATAGAAAAAAGAAAGGCAAAAAAGCGTATTCGGTGAGGGAAGTGGAAACCCTGAAACAGTTACTGGGATCGGTTCCGACTCTAAAACGCATGATCCAGAAAAAGCGGGAAGAAATCGAACAACTTTCACGTCAGATGGAGGCAACTGACGATTCAACGAAGATGTTTATCGTCAAAGAACGGGTAACGGCTCGAACCATTGTCACCATCGGCGAACATCAGACGGAATTGGAACCGACGGAAAAGGGAGTATGCGTTCGAGCCGATGACAACGGGATCTTTGTGGAAGCACTACCGGAAAGTTTGGAATCCATCGAATCCATGTTGACAGCCCTTGAATCCACACAGGATACTTCAGAAGGGAACGATTCCTCCTCGGACAGCATTGAGTCATCCGATTCTGAAGATATAGAAAGTAATTTATTAGAAGCTATCACGGAATCAGAATCATAAGCACTGTCACCCAGTTTGTTACTGCCCATTCCAAGCAAAATAGCGATTTATCTGCAAATATTGCAGTGTTAAATGAGACCCCTTGATTAATTGTATACGAATTTTCAGGAATAATTTTCAACACTCCTACCATTTATCTCCTTGTAAGCATCGGAATTAGAGTCGCATTAGCAGTCTTATAGCCTTGGTTACAATTTGGGCAATAAATCATTCGGACGATTGGTCTGTATTTTGCAAGCTGACAGCCATTACCCACTATTGAGATATGTTGATCGCGTGGGAGTCAGATGGTTTAACTTTTGGGTTTGCATTGGGACTTAAGTACCGGTAGATACAATCCTTAGGAACATCATGAGATCATTAGTTTATCTTGTATCATTATTTTTAATTGGAATTAACGCTTCAGCGGTTCCGGTGTGGGAGGGTGACGGCGCGCCTGCATCTCCCATCATTCGTCTGGCGGAATCCGATGACAACCAACTGGTTATCGAGGTGGAGGTGCCGGGAATTTGGATAACGACTGGGGATTCGGGAACAGTGATGATTGCTGGGGAATCGGTGGTCCACCCCACCCACGATTCAAGGTCGATCCCTACGGTAACTGCTTTGATTTCGGTGCCGAAACGGGGTGACATTACTGCGACACTGGAATCAGTAGAGTCACGCACCATAGACATCGGGGCAAACGCAAGGATTTTAAATGGCGAGGACAGCAATCCGATGATCCAGAAGGGGCTGCCTGTAGTGGGAGAGCGCTCACATATGCGGGGGATGATATTAGTTCCAGTAACGATACCACTGGTTCGACCGGTCGATAACGGGTATGAAAGGGTGGTCCGGGCACGGATCAGAGTGGATATGTCCGGAGGAGGTGACATTCGGATTGAGCCTCGCTATTGCACCGAAGCATTTTATCAATTTTGGAATTCCACAGTGCTGAATTCACGGGAAATTTTGGATCCGATTATTCCCATTCCCGGCGCATATTTGTTTATTTGCCCTGACAATGCAATTCCAACATTGGAACCGTTGGTGGAATGGAAGCGGCGGTCGGGACATCCGGTTCAGGTGGCACCGTTGTCAGTCACCGGATCTATCGCTAACGAGATTCAGAACTACATTGCAAACGCGTATACCATCGGGGATATCCCCCCGGAATATGTGGTTTTGGTTGGGGATGTGGACGGCGGCTACGCGGTTCCCACTTTCTTTATCGAAAGTATAATGACGGATGATTGTACGGATTTACCATACACGTTGATTGAAGGTAACGACTATTTCCCGGAGATGCTGATCGGGCGTTTGTCGATATCGACATTGACCGAACTCATCGTAATCGTTAACAAGATTCTATCCTACGAACGATCACCCAATGTCAGTGGTGCAAATTGGTTTGAGCGGGGATTAGTAGTAGCTAATGCGGATTATAATCCTCTATATCAGATACTATCATCACCACGCCATACCAAGCTTTGGGTGCGGGAAATGATGTTGGAAAGTGGTTTCGAAAACGTGGACACGGCATTTTATCCTGCTCAACAGAGTCCGATGTTTATTAGTGATCCTATCAACCAAGGAGTCTCTTTCGTCAATTACCGAGGGTATGGTCATTATATCGGATGGGCTGGTCCCTATTTTTCTATCTTGGAAGTCTATAACACTCTGTCCAACATAAATATGCTTCCAGTAGTCACTTCCATTGTATGCGGGGGTGGGAATTTTGCTTACGAAAATTCACCGTGTTTCGGGGAAGCCTGGATTCGGGTGGGTACGCCGTTGTCACCTCATGGAGCAGTGGCGTTTGTAGGACCTTCTGAACTTGATACTAAAACTTGGTTTAACAACTGCATCGATGCCGGAATATATTGGGGAATCTTTCATGATGAGCTGCCTACATTGGGGCAGGCGCTGCTCCGAGGGAAGTTCGAAGCGTATCTGCAGTTTCCTTTTTATCATGCTCCCGGAAATAATACCAACAGTGTACATTTCTATTATCATGTCTATGGTATCTTAGGAGACCCGGGTTTACGTCTGTGGACGGCAGAGCCCACCGAATTAACGGTCGATCATCCCACGGAAGTGCCTAACGGCACCAACACAGTGGCGATAACCGTTACCTCCCAGGGGATACCGGTCAGCGATGCCAGAGTGGCGCTGGCAACTCCGGATACTATGTTAGCAGTAGGAAATACCGATGCCAATGGGGTTGTGTCGTTGGTGTCAAATCCATTGGAAGGGGATTCCGTTTGGGTTACGGTGACCGGCAGGAATCGGATTCCTTATCTCGGGACAATTACGGTTACCCAAGCGACCCGGTACATTTCACTTGATTCCTACAACATCGATGACGACACTACTCCACCCAGCCAGGGCAACAACGACGGGATACCAAACCCTGGGGAACTATTGGAGGTGACTGTTACCGCTCGAAACACCGGCAGCTTAACTTGTACCGATGTTACCGCCGTGCTGCGGGGATCAGGGGTTATCGATTCCACTACCAACTTCGGTAATATTACAATCGGGAGCAGTTCGCAGGCATCTTCCCCGTTTCTGATTGAGATTCCTTTACAGGCAGATGAGGAGGAGGTTTTGGGATATTCTGTGGTGTTCCGTTCGACCACTTATGAATGGGTTAGTGGACTGGAATTGATAGTACATGGGTCGCACCCATCGTTTGTGTCGTCAAGAGCGCTTGACGGTGGGAATGGATTGTTGGACCCCGGCGAACAAGCGGAAGTGGTTATGAGCTTCTGCAATATCGGCAGTGCACCGACGACCGGTGCTAATATTTCTGTGACCAGCCACGATCTTATATTAGAATTGATTGATTCGGTGGCGGTAATTTCAGCATTGGATCCGGGGGATACTTTGGAGATTTCCGGAAACACGTTTACCATGCGGGCTATCGATGATATTTTACCGGCGGAACCGGTCACGCTCATGTATTGGTTCGAGGAAAGCACTGGCAGGACGGATTCTGGGACAGTATTGATGGTGTTAGGGGAAGTAGGTTCCGGTGATCCCACTGCACCCGATGAGTATGGTTACCGCGCGTTCGACGACGGTGATTCGGGATATGTGGATGCCCCGGAATATCATTGGGTGGAAATCAATCCAGCGCTGGGAGGATTAGGCGAAAATTCCGGCATTCAGGACAGCTTGGAAGGATTCGATGATGCGGTTATTATGGATTTACCGTTTGATTTTTCCTTCTATGGGGGGAGTTACCAGCGTATCACCATCTGCTCCAACGGATGGGTGTGTTTGGGCGAAACGCCGATGGTGAATATAAGCAATTACGGAATCCCTTCTGCTATGAGCCCTCCGGCGATGATTGCCGGTTTCTGGGATGATCTGATGATGCCGGAAGGCGCGGGAGTATTCACCTATCACGATTCACTCGGGCATAGGTTTATCATCGAATATTACGGCATGGCGAATGTAGCGGATGAGTCCGAGGAAACGTTTCAGATCATCCTGCACGATCCGGATTTGTATCCCTCCACTTCCGGGGACGGTCCGATTATCTTTCAGTACCAGGAAGTGCACGACATCGACGCCGGCTATAATTACGCAACGGTAGGTATTCAGCGTCCGGAGCCGCGGATGGGAGTGCAGTATTCCTATTTTCATGCGTTAGCGCCGGGGGCGGATTCGTTAGTTGCGGGTCGGGCGATACAATTTATCACCAGCGGTTACATCCCTGGTCCGTATGTGCGAGCCACCGGAATCCAGATCGATGATGACAATACAGGGGGAAGTTCGGGGAACGGGAACGGCGTAATCAACAATGGGGAAACGATTGAATTAACGGTGCGGCTGCAGAATTTCGGGCATCAGGAAGCTTCGGGCGTTACCACCACCTTGCAGAGCACTGACCTATTCATTACTATCCTGGATTCTCTCTGCAGTTTCGGAACTATACAGCCACAGGATACAGTCTGGAGTAGTACACCGTACCGGTTTTTAGTGGATGGGAATGTGCCTAACAACCATCGAATATCATTAACGCTGCAGATTGAAGATAACTTGAGTAATCACTGGATATCATCTTTGGGATCCTATGCCGCCAGTCCGTCGTTTACGCTGTCGTCGGTGGTGTTCGATGATGACGCCGTTGGTCAAAGCCAAGGCAACGATAACGGGGAACTGAATCCGGGGGAAACGATCGAGCTATCCATGACAGTAGCTAATTTCGGCGGTAATCACGCCCGTCAGGTTCAAGCGATTTTGCGTACCCACGACCAATACATTACCATCGTAGATTCGGTGGATGCACTTGGGAATATTGATATAGATGACTCGGTGTCCACTGGGTTTGATTTTGCTGTTACTTTGGCGGCAACCGCTTGGGATAGCCAGTTGGTTTCGCTGGAATTGTACTTGGAGGATTCCACCGGTTCATCGGGTACGCTGCCGTTTATCCTGTTGGTCAAGGATTTCCAGGTGTTGTATCATCATAAGGTGCTGACCGATCCGTCGCCGGGTAATGATAACGGATACGCCGACCCTGGGGAAACGGTCGATCTATCGTTGGTGTTCCACAATCCTAACATGGGAACTGCCACCGGGATATCCGCCGTGGTTACCACTTCCGATCCCAATTATACCATTAGCGGCGGGACGATAACATTCCCGGACTTACCGGGATATTCGCAGGTGACGTCTGATAATACGTTTTCCGTCACGATTGACGATAGCTGCCGCAACCCACATCGTGGCGTGTTTTTACTGGGGATTACCGCGGATGACGGCTATGCGCATACGGACAGTTTTCATCTTACCGCTGGGGAATTCGAGCTATTCACCGATTTTGACGGCGATTTTGCGATTTGGGCGCATGCCGGTACCGAAGATTATTGGGATACTACCGGGATCGATTTCATTTCATTCCATAAGAGCATGTACTGTGGTAACATTAGCTCGATGCAGTATCCCAACAGTTCGGTGGCTACGCTCCTGTCTCCGTTATTTCACCTCGATCCGGAAGCAGCGTTAGTGTTTGACCACAAGTACGAGTTTGCCGATACGGATTACGGACGAGTGATGGTACAGACCAATACCGGACCGGTGGAGATGATGCGATATACCGGATCCAACGGGGGATGGGTGAGAGAGGGAATTCCGCTGTCGGAATTGGGCACCTATGACCTTAGTCGAGTGTTTTTTGGCATTTCCACCAATGCATCCGGTACCGCGGAAGGTTGGTGGCTGGATAACGTAATGATAATCTATAACTACCCGCTTTCCGGGATACCGGAAACCACCAATCCAGTGCCAAGGATTTATTACTTGGGGCAAGCCTACCCCAACCCATTCAACGCCAGTACGGTTATTCCTTTCGGGGTGCCGCAGCAGTCACGGGTGATGATGGAGGTATATAATATCCTCGGGCAGCGTGTGCAGGTGTTGGTTGATGATAATCATACACCCGGCGACCATAAGGTCACCTGGGAAGCGCCGACTCAGGGATCAGGAATCTACTTTATCCGCATGGAAGCGGAAAATTTCTCCCGAGTACGCAAGATTGTGTTGTTGAAATAGGTAACATGTAGCGTTTAATTTCCTGATTATTCCTTGATTGATTTTTTCGCCCGGAAAACAACCGCGTTTCCGGGTTTACTATATATAGAAATTGATATTTCTTGTGGATTTTCACTTGTGAATTAGTTACATTTAATTAATTTCATATCAATGCGAGGCTAATATGGCAGTATGGATTGCGGTGTCCGGTGGCAAGAAAGTAGGAAAAACATCGGTCATCGAACAGATAATCGAACATCTAACACCATTGGGATATCGGGTGGCGACCATTAAGCACACCAGCCATCAAGTGGACTTGGATACGCCCGGTGCTGATACATCCCGTCACCGGCAGGCAGGTGCAGACATTGTGGCTCTGAATTCACCCAAGGGATGGTTTGTGATGATGGAGCCCACAGAAGATCGTTGTCCGGAACCATTAGCCGTGTTGTTGTCCACTAATGATGTGGTTTTGTGCGAAGGGTACTACCATGCGGATATGGCAAAAATTATGATCGTTTCGAACATTCTGGATGACAAAACCGCCCAGGAACCCACCGGAAATATTATCCTGAACGCCAGGCTTAAGAAGAATCAGCAAGGTCAATTACACCTGTCAGACCAAGATCTCGCCCAGGTTATCTCTTACATCCAAAGTCAGTCTTCCACAGATCAAGAGCAGCGAATTAAGAAATAATTGAGATTTTTCGTTCTCGGATTGAACAAATGACCGCTTTAGGGATTATATATATGAACGGGAGTTCATCGCGATGACCATGCGTTCGACCAGCGAATTCAATAATCCCCACGGGGGAATCATTAAAGGAGAACGACCATGACACACTTACGGCATTGGGGACTGGCGGTTGGGCTATTCGTCGGGATTTTCTTGCTATCCGGCGCGGTACTGCCTAAGGATATTCAGCGACCGGAACAGGTGGTCAGTAAACGGATAACGGTGTACGATAAGAAGACGTACGAGGAATTGGCGCACCTTTGGAAAGCGTACTATGATGAATTTCCCTCGGAAGACGCCTACGCCAACTGGATGTATGCCGCCCGGTATGCGGGTGATGAGGATTACAAGAAATTACTGGACAAGGGGCGGAAGAAGTATCCCGCGAATCCCACGCTGCTGTATTTAGCGGCAATGGAGAAGTGCGGGATGCACATTGACATCGAAGCTCGGCAGTATTTGGAACGAGCTACGG
>CBDVBD010000039.1:0-22295 GCA_965372135.1 uncultured bacterium
CCCCCCCAATGTCACTTCCTTAATCCCCCGCACCTCCGCATTAGTCCTGACCAAAAATCCCACATTGGAGCTCACCGCCGATGCCGAATAATCCTCAATTTGCGAATGGATGTAATTCACTGTTACCCCAATTCGGTACACCGACCCGATTCTCCGAGCAAAACTCAACGAAAACAATAGATCATTAGCCCCAAACGTCCTGCCAGTAAACTCTCCCTGCGGCGTGGCTTCATCGAATGATCCATAGTCAAAATACGTCACCCGCGCTCCCAGCGTTCCGTAATCTCGAACCGGCTGCGCATATCCGATAGTCCCCGAATGAAAATCCAACAGGTGCTTCAGATAGGTCAGTGACACCCACCGATCCTCCAAATCGGCAATACTGGCGGGATTACTGTGCATGGCATCTATTTCGCCCGACATTGCCACCAATGCTCCCGATGCCGCAGCACCTCGGGCTGTCGCTTCCATCCGCAGCAGCTCAAATCCCACCGTGCCTTGACTAAGAACCATGGTACTGACCAACATCCCTGCCACCACCACTAAAGCATTTCGCTTCATTACCAGCTCCTTTTATGAATCAACTCTCAATAATAGGGAGAACATACACCATGTCGTAATTCCCTGAATTACTTCACTAACATCATTTTTATGTGTCGATTACCTTCACTACTTTGTAGCTTTACTAAATAAACTCCGGAACTAAATCGCGATGCATCCCATACTTCACGGTATTCTCCAGCAGCTTGAACTCCATCCAACAAAGTCACCACCTCTTGCCCTAAGACATCATAAACTTTCAAACTCACCGAACCGGGTTGAGCTAAATAGTATCTGAGAACCACGGATGTGTTAAATGGATTGGGATAAGCGGGATATAACGTTACGTTATTAGGCACGTTGACTGTTGACCGGTCTAAAACCGGTAGCGCCTGCGAACAGTCGAAAATCTCAAAATGATATCGATCCCCTAAGTAGGCATACTGACCCGACACCGCCATACCATGAGCAACTCCTGGTGTATCATAGAATCCTGTCTCTGCAGGATTGGTCGGATCCGAAATATTGATGACCCGCAGACCCCGGTAGAAATCCCCTATATAGACATAATTCCCAGACACAGTTACGTAGCGGGCATCTCCTGGAGTAATATTAAAACCAACTTCATAAGGATGAAACGGATCAAATACATCGATCACTCGTAATCCGGAATCGCTATCTGCCACATAAGCATATCTCCCGGAGACTTCCACATCATAAACCTGATCGGGCAGATCAAGATAACCGACTTCAGTGGGATTGGCGGGGTTAGAAACATCTATTACTCGCAAACCACCATCATAATCAGCAATATACGCATAGTTCCCGTACACCGCAACGCCTTTAGCGGATCCAGGAGTATTGTAACTCCCGAATTGGGTGGGATTGGAAGGATCGGTTACTCTGATCACCTGCAAACCTGCATCGTCATCCGCCAAATAGGCGAAATCACCTGACACCGCCACGTCTCTGGCGTAATAGGACGTATAGAATCCGACTTCAGTGGGATTGTTTGGGCCCACTATATCAATTACTCTTAGACCGCCTTGACTATCCGCAACATAAGCATAATCACTTGATATGGTGATCGCTATGCAAGAATGTTGTGTGTTGCAGAACCCCATTTCAATGGGGTTGTAGGGATCCGAAATATCAATTACCCGTAAGCCGTCATGTCCGGCAGCCATATACGCATAGTGCCCGGACAATGCCACTGCATTGGCACTCCCCCTTTTGTAGAAATTCACAATCTCGGGTGGGTTAATAGGATTGATAGTATTAACCACCCATAATCCATTGGTTTGGTTTACGATAAACGCATGATCTTCTGTCACCTTCACTCCACAGGTCCACGTTCCTATGGTGTCATAGAACGCAACTTCCGTGGGATTGACTGGATTGGAGATGTCAATTACATGCATACCAGACATTTTGCTCGCTACGAATGCATAGTCACCATATACATCCAAAGCTGAAGAATACCCCGGAATGTCACACAATCCTACTTCGGTGGGAGCCTGAGGATTAGAGACATCGATTATCCGCAAACCATAAGCGCTATTCGTTACAAATGCAAGGGAATCAACTATCACCACATCATTGGCATATAGGGGTGTGTCACAGAATCCGGTTTCGGTAGGGTTACTCGGATCGGTAACATCAACCACTCGCAAACCACCATCACCATCTGCCACATATGCATAATTACCGGATACCGTCACGCCATAGGCAGATCCTGGAGTATCATAAAATCCTACTTCGGTAGGTTGTTCCGGATCGGAGACATCAATCACACGCATACCAGACTCATAATCCGCTACATAGACATAATTTCCTGATGAAGCAACGGCTAATGCTCTTCCCGGTGTGTCGATATGTCCGACCTGAATAGGATTGGTGAGATTGGAAATGTCAATTATATATAATCCATGAGCCCATGCTACCACGTAGGCATAATCTTCAGACACCCCCACATCGTAGATCCATATCGGGGTATCCCATAACCCGATCTCGAAAGGTTGAATAGGATCAGATATATCGATGATGTGAAGCCCCGCCTCTTCGTCAGCCACGTACGCATAATCTCCCGATACGTCCAACCCGTACGCATTGCTCCAATAGCTGTAAATATTTGCTACCATGGTAACATTCAGGCTATCCTGGGCGAAAACACCGGCGCCCATTGAAATCAACAAAATCTCACCCACTACAAGTTGCAGAAAAACCTTTCCAGACATATTGACCTCCTCAAATCAAATTGTCCGGGCTGTCAGAAGGTTTGAATAAGGGCAGCCCCATATGAATCAGGAACAAACGCTTATATTGTCTCAATAATCTTGATCTTTAAACTAACTAATTATCTAAACAAAGTCAAGGATTACTTTCTTCCCAATACTGCTCCTGATCTTCGTCTTCCCATTCCTTAAGTATTCGCCTTTTCCGCCGCCAAACCATAAATCCTGCCAGCCCCAAAAGCGGGATAAACGCCGCACTTATATAAAACATCGGATCGATCAAAATTGCCCACCGATACTGATGGCGAATCTTCTTAAGGAATTCCCACTCAAATCCAGTTTCATCCACCCCATAGACCCGTACCATCGCACTATCAAAGTCCTCAGTCGCCTTCAACTGATCCAATAAATCCCGCACCCCATCCCATCCCCCCTGCATTCGTAAATCATCCACCGCCATCGCGCTTTCCAAATACGCCAGCCTGGCATCTTGTGCCGACATCCCCAACACATGTTCGATGTCCATCAAATCGAGCAAACGTCCCGACAATATCGCCCAAGACAGTATCGACTTCGAAAGCGTTGCTCCCTCACCGCTCAATGTAACCGCCAATCCTTCGTTCAACCACCGTGGCACAATCACATCCCCCATTTCCGATTCCAGTGCCAGGTGCACCAATTCGTGGATTGCGGTATTCTGCAATTCCCGCATCGGCTTGGAAAACGACGGCGATTTCAACACCATCATCTGCTGTGACGGCAGTGCAAAACCCCCGACCCACTTCGGCAAACTCGCCTGGCTTAACTGCTGGAAATCCTGCATCGTCGGGGCAATAAAAACCTTAATCTCATCAGCCTTTCTCACCCCCAACCGTTCTTGAATCACTGGATATTCGGTATTCAGCACCCTGGTCACACCAGGTATATTCTTGGAATCCTGGGGATGAAAATGTACGATAAACGGCGGAAACCGCTCCATCTGCCAAATAATTCCCGACACCGGAATCGGCACCACCAACCAGCAAAAAACCCAAATAATAACTATCTTCCGAACCATATTAAAACATCGCATTCGCTGTGCTGCAGGTGGGGTTTTCTATAACCCGACACCAACCTGCTAACCCTGTCCGCCTACTGGCGGATTGTCAACTTCTACATAAATCCCATCGGATCCACATCCACCACTACCGCTACTTTCCCCAGCCCCGGCATTGCCCCATAGGCTTTTCTTGTGAAACTGACTGCGCGCCGCAGTTGTTCCCCGCTCGGATCCTGATCCCTGGATGACTTAACCAAAATCTGATACTGATACTTGTCCTTAACTCGTGCCACCGCAGCCGCTGCCGGTCCTAATATTTCCAATTGCCCCACTCGTTCCCCTAACAACTCCCGGTATCGTTCCGCAGCTTGCACCACTTCCGATTCTGCCTTCCCCGAAAAACGCATCACCACTAACCGGCTGAAAGGTGGATAACCTAAATCCTGCCGTGATTCGATCTCGTCGTGGTAGAATTCTTGATAATCATGATGTACTACCGGCTCCAGTACAGGGTTCTTGGGATGATAGGTCTGAATCAGGACCACCCCTCGCTTTTCCCGGCGACCCGCTCTACCAGCCGCTTGACTTAACAATGCAAACGTGCGTTCCGATGCCCGGAAATCCGGTAAAAACAGTTCCGTATCCGCCGATATCACCCCCACCATCGTCACCTTCGGCATATCCAATCCCTTCGCCACCATCTGCGTCCCCAATAACACATCGTACCCGCCCCGTTGAAATGCCGTCAGAATCCGTTGATGCGATCCCCGAACCGACGTGGTATCCATATCCATCCTCACCACCTTCAATCCCGGCACACTGCCTTCCAATTCCTCCTCAACCCGTTGCGTCCCGATTCCCGCAAAATCCAAACGGGTACTGTGACATGCCGGACATTCCGATGGCGCCGTTGACCTGCTCCCGCAATAATGACAGCGCAGTTGATGCCCCCGTTTATGATACGTCATTGTGATATCACACCGCTGACACATCGGCACATACCCGCAATCCAGACACCGAATAAACGTGGAAAATCCCCGCCGGTTCTGAAGCAATATGACCTGTTCTTTCTTGCTGATTCTTTCCTTGATCCCCTCGATGAGTTCCGGTGTAAAAGCATTGCCTGTCGGTCGCGCATCCGATTTCCGGGTGCGATCGATAATCCGAACTTCCGGCATCGGTACCCCGTCAGCCCGCGATGTCAAATCAACCCGATGGTACCTGCCCTGGCTGGCATTGTGGAACGACTCCAGCGACGGCGTCGCCGATCCCAAAATTACTGCTGCACCTTCCATCTTAGCCCGCATCAAAGCCGCGTCCCGAGCTTGATATCTTGGTGCTGGATCGAACTGCTTAAACGTGGGTGAATGTTCCTCATCCACCACAATCAATCCCAATCGAGGCAGCGGGGCAAACACCGCCGACCGTGCCCCCACCACCACCGAAAAATCCCCCTGCAGAATCCTCTGCCATAACGTGGCTCGTTCCCGAGGCGGCAATGCACTGTGTTGCACCGCAACCTGATCGCCAAACACCGCCCGAAACCGCCGTACCGTCTGCGGTGTCAACGATATTTCCGGTACCAGCACTAATGTCGAACGCCCCATATTGATAACCTGCCGGATCGCTTCTATATACAACAACGTTTTTCCCGATCCGGTACACCCAAATAACAGTACCGGCTTCGACCCACCTGAATTTACTATTGCCTTGGAAATAACCTCAGCAGCCTTCCGTTGTTCCTGAGTAAAGGCATCGAGACCCGGCAGCTCCTCAACCACACCATCATCCTCAACCTCAATCGAAGCTGCCCGAAGTTCCACCTTCACAAATTCTTTATCAACCAACGACTTAAGACTCCCATATCCCACACCGGTCAATGCCACCAAATCATCCTGTGTCAACCCATCCGGTGCATCTGCCAACACCTCCATAACCCTGAGTTGCTTCGGTGCCCGTGACAACAGATCCCCCCAGCTACCATCCCCGTTTCCCATAGCAGTGTCCGTAATCCGGTACCATTTCTGCACCACCGGTTTCCCGGCACTTCCCACCAACTGCCGTATCTCCACCAACCCTGCTTTTTCCATCGCTTTAACTATTCCCTGCACCTTCTTCGAACTACCAACCTCAACACTTAAAGCCCTCACAGTACACGAACCTCGCCTTTGCAGCACTTCCAGGATTTCCAGCCACTCCCTTTTGATATCTTCCCACAATTTCCCCCCCTGATGCACCAAAGCCACCACTTTTTTCACCGGCGCCATCAGCCCTATCGGCAGCGCTGCCTTCAACACCTCCCCCCATGAACACAAATAATAGTCCGCCACCCATCGGGTAAATCTCATCAACGAGTTCGGAATTACCGGAACATCTTCCCTGACCCTGGTCACCGATTTCAATCCCTTAACCGGCTTTCCCCGGCGTACACCTACGATCACCCCGCTAACCACCCGCGACTTCAAAGGCACCTGCACCATCCTGCCTACTACTGCCGATTCATACTGCAGTTTCAACAGCCGGTACGTGATCGGTTCCGTGCCCGACACCGGCACCGCCACATTTACCAACGGTACATTCCATTCGCGAGCGGTCATTTCTTCTTCAGGGAAAATCGGATTGGAACCCCCTGAAAACCGAACGTCTCCCGAAACCGGCGTTCGATAAACCGGAGGTAATTAATAGGAATCAACTTAGGATAATTCGAGAACAGCACAACCACTGGAGGCGCCGTATTAGCTTGCGTAATATAGGGAATCTTGATATCTTTCCCCTTAACCGCCGGTGGGTGCTGTCGTCGAATCACATCAGCGATAAACTCGTTCAATTTAGCCGTAGGAATCCGCCTCTGACGTTCCTGAGCAATCTTCTGAGCCCTTTCGATCACATGAAAAATCCGAAGCCTGGTCTTGGCGGAGGTACTTAATATCGGTATAAACGACATCGTAGGGATCTTCCGCCGTATCTCCTTTTCCCACTGGCTGAACGTCATATGATCCTTCTCCACCAGGTCCCACTTATTCACCACCAGCAGCAGTCCCGTTCCTTGGCCGATCCCCCGTTGCAACACTCGAATATCCTGCTGTGTCAACCCGTCCGCTGCATCGATTAATACCACCGCCACATCACACTGCGTCAACGCCCGTTCCGTCCTGAGTGAGGAGAAAAATTCCACTCCGTCCTTCATCTGCGACCGCCTGCGCAATCCCGCTGTGTCGATCAACGTCACCGGTTTCCCATGATATCGAACCTTGGTATCGATCGCATCACGTGTTGTCCCAGGTTTCTCCATCACAATTAACCGGTCCTGCCCCAAAATCGCATTGACCAAACTGGATTTCCCCACGTTAGGACGTCCTACAATCGCTAATTTCAATCCCTCATCTTCCGGTGCCGCGTCTGTGTCTTGCTGCGGAAGTGCGTCGATCACGGCATCCAACATATCCCCAACCCCCTTCCCGGCAATCGCCGACACCGCAAACACATCCCCCATCCCCAGCTTCTGAAACACCCCGGTATCCCATTCCCGCTGAGGATTATCAACCTTATTAACTACCACTACTACCGGCTTGCCGCACCGCTTTAACAAGTCCGCAATCTGCAAATCGGTATCGGTAATTCCCGTTTCCACATCTCCTAAGAACACCAACACATCCGATCCTTCGATCGCGAAAATCACCTGCTCCCGAATCGCTTGTTCGATTAAATCTTGAGTCTGAGGTACAAACCCTCCGGTATCTACCAGCCAAAATGTCACACCTGCCCATTCCGCCCGGATAAAATGGCTGTCCCGGGTGATCCCGGGCTCCTTAGCCGTCACCGCCTTCCGAGTCCGACCGATCCGGTTAAACAACGTGGACTTCCCCACATTGGGGCGTCCGATTATGGCAACTTGCGGTAGCTTCATCGTTAAAATGTAATTTAATCCTATCTTATATAGTACGGAGAATCCTAACTCAAATCTCTCAATATCTCCGAAAAATTTTCATCGTAAACATACACCGGAACCCCCAACTGACGCTGGAATTCCGATAACGATATATCATCTAAAAACAGCGAGTCATCGTTGATAATATTGGGCGGCAACACCACCACGTCCCCATAACCATGCAATTTCAACGCATCCAAAACATCCTTACCCCCCAATAACCCCGATACCGTCACACCGACCCCCAACAACTGATTGCTGACAGTCACCACATTCACCGTGAGCCCACGGATTTTCTGTAGCTTGGGAACAAATCGTTCCTGAAGAATAGGAGCAGCCAGCACTCCTGTAACCAGACTTATTGTCGCCTTCGGGATCTGTGCCGGTAGCCGCCTCACCTGTTTCTGCAACCCATACAAAAACAACCGTATCAACCCCACGCCGTTCTCCACTTGAGGAAAATCCTCGTAGTACGCCACCCCAGGAATCCGGGCTCCCACCATCAACAACAACTCATCCGAAGGGAAAATTACCCCCATCCCAAACCGTTCCATGAATTTCCGCTGCCAACGTGTAACGAAATCAATAAGATCACCAGCTTCCGCCGCTGTCAGCTTCCGAAGTGGTTCAAGCCCCTTTCGGTGTTTGGTCAACCCCACTGGAACCAATGATATCGATGCCACTCCCGGCATCAGCTTCGCTAAATCCTGTACCGTTCGTTCCAGCACTTCCCTGTCATTCCAACCGGGACAAATCACAATCTGTGTGTGCAGTTTGATTCCCTCATCTACCAAACCACCCATGATATCCATAATGTTGTCGGGACCTCGCAAACCCAGCATCCGCTGGCGCACTTCAGGATCGGTAGCGTGCACCGACACGTACAGCGGCGATAGTCTTTCCGATATAATCCTTTGGAAATCCTTGCGTTTCAAATTGGTTAGCGTGACGTAATTCCCATGCAGAAACGACAGCCGATAATCCTCATCCTTGATATACAACGGTGGTCGCAGCCCTTTCGGCAGTTGATCTATGTAGCAAAAAACGCAGTGATTCCGGCAGCACCGCACCCGCATTTCCTCTGCCACCACCCCCAATTCCTCATCCGGATCTTTGTCGCATTCGAACACATGTATCTTGCCGTCACGCCGAACAGAAATACGTAGATCGGAAACAGTACCCCAGAACCGAATTCCTAACATATCATCCACCCGGTGCCCGTTGATTTCCAGCAGCCTATCACCCGGCTTGATTCCCAACTCTTCCGCTAAACTGCCTGCGATAATTTCTTTGATCACAACCATAAACAATGACAAATTAAGCAAAATTCCTCAATACGAAAAATCCCTCTTATCCAAGAGGGACGCACCGGTTATCGGACGAAAAGCCATCGGATTCGACCAGGAGAGCGGCTGACGGGGATCGAACCCGCAACACCCAGCTTGGGAAGCTGATACGCTACCAGTTGCGTCACAGCCGCATAAAAAAGTTACTATTATCACAACATACTAATATACGCCATTCCACCGCAAAAGTCAAGCGAAAATTTTTATGCCAAGCGCTCTACCAATAAAAAACCACCCATTCTCCAATATGAAGAATGGGTGGTTTTTTAATTGCCCGTAAATAGTTAGCTTACGTGCCTTGGATTAGGGATAAACTCACGCCGTAATCCCCGGTTTTCAGGTTCTTAGACACCACTTTTCCCTCCACAAATCTGACGGAAATCGTCGCATCTTCTACGTTCCAAATGTACTTCTTATACGGTTCCGCACAAGTCTGCATCCTCGGTGTACCCAACAGATCGACTACTGCCGAATATCCCATGTCGAATTCAATCATTTCGAACGCCGATTTGGGCGGATGCGGCACTCCCTGTGCGTCCCGGGCAACAGCAGTTTCCAAACCCTGGAATCTGTAGTGTTGCAATCCGTATGCAATTTCCACCACCTCTGGAATGGATAAGTCGGAACCATAGCTTACATCAAAGTTCTTTCCACAATAATGTGTGGAAACCACCCGATCGTTCTCTACGATCACAGCGTAGGATTCTTTACCGGAGTATCCTTTGAATTCCCAAATATAGGCGTCTGAGTTTTCATCAGGAACATAGTGGAAGAACAAGGTCGGTGCTCCGAGAATTGCTTCCAGTTGAGCATGGCTCATCCCCATTTCCAGTCGGTTGAAATGATCCATATCGATAACCATGTTCACCTCGTCCAAAACCTCGACTTTTGCCGGTGTGGTGGTCGCGGCGAACCCGGTTGTCACACCCAAAAGAATCACTGCAGAAATCAACACTCCCACAAACAATTTGTTTGATTCAACTAACGACTTCATATTATGCCTCCTTGATGATGATGTTGATATCAGATGACGCCATAAAAACTCCATCTATAAATAATGCAACATCAGTGCCAATACACACCCATAAACATTTTCACCCATTTAATCAGTCACCTCCTTTAGAACCTTACAGCAGAAATCTTGTTATAAGTGCATAATATTTAAATTAATACATTCCCAATCATTTGATCGAAGATGACCCGGTAAATGCGAGTAAATACCGAATGAAGCTAAATTATACCATCGGTATTCTCTGTAACCGTTGTCCGGTTTCGAACATTAGATGTCCGATTTCGTTCAGGTCATATGTTTTGTAATGATGTATGACCAAATGTTTATCCCCTCAGAGATCGAAGGGATTGGTTGGCAGCAACTTGTTAATTGCGAGGAATGTCGCATATGCGAGAGACCCAAAAAACTTCTACGTAGGAACATTCACCCCCAGGCGGATCCAACCCTTTATGCATTTACTAATTGTCACGTTATCTTATATCTGAATCTTTAAAGCAAACCCCTTGACATCTAAGTATTTATTTCATATCTTTCAGGTGTATCTGCTTGCCCGGGTTTCATTCGCCTTCCGGCAGACGAAATAAGAAACCCAGCATGAGTCTGGACAAGCGTTATATAACATCTAAATCGGGAGGGACCCACACATGAGTGGAATCTATAAAAATCTTGCCCCCTTAAGAATTTCCTGGACCAATGCTGTTGCTCTACTGTTGCTGGGATGGACCGTGCTTTTCTTTCAGGGATGCGCTCCCAAGTTGAACTACTACTCCCTCTTTGGAGACCCGGAACTGTTTCGGCAAAGATGTAAGATCGAGGTATTGATCAATGATGCGGGATTGGATCCCAGTTTTAGAAATCAAACTACAAAGACGTCTATTGTGAACGCCATTAAGACAGACCTTCAGCAGAATCTGTTTAATATTATAGATTCGCAAAATTATGAAATGAAAATTGTTGTTAGTGTTAAGAAAATTAGGGGGATAGTTACTAATGTCCCTATATTTTTCTTGTCTTTCTATACTGGCACCTTTCTATTAGGCGTACCATTGATTAAAATTGGACATGATGTAGACATGGAACTTCAAATCCTAACTTATGACGGATTTGAAATTTCAAACTTTAATTATGAGAAAAAGATAGAGGGTTGGTTAGGTCTTTATTACGGTTGGAAATATAGGTTGACATCCGATAGAGTTCTTAAAAAACCCATGGAAAATCTAAAGCAGCAAATTATTGATCAGAGATATGCCATTCTTCAAAAGCTGAGAGAACATGAAACAGCTCCCGCCGGAATACCCGAACCAACCGCACCGATAGTCTCTAGGCCTGTTGAGCCTTTTTCAACTCCAATCGATGTGGACATCAACATCCCTGAAACTGAAGTTGAGAATCACGACGCCATTGCTGTTATCATCGGAAACCAGCATTATAGTAGTTATAGCCCGGACGTGCCAGATGTAGATTTTGCCATCCATGACGCCGAGGTTGTCAAGAATTATGTCATACAGACACTTGGCTATCGTGAAGGTAATATCATCTATGAAACTGATGCCACCCTGAGTGATCTGCGCAGTATTTTTGGCATTGAAGGAGACCCCGATGGTCGACTTGCACAATGGGTGAAACCCGGAAAATCAGACGTATTCATCTACTATAGCGGACATGGCGCACCTGACATCGAGGAGAGAAAGAGCTATTTCGTGCCAGTGGGTTGCCATCCGGAAGATGTTCGGTTCAACGGCTATCCTCTGGATCTATTCTATCACAACCTGAGTCAAATCGAAGCCCGTTCCATAATGGTATTCATAGATGCCTGTTTTTCCGGAGGCAGCCAGAAGGGCATGCTGATCAGCGCAGCTTCTCCCATAACTATCCACGTGACCAATCCAGTTCCAGGCTGGAGCAATGGTTTGCTCTTCACTTCTTCTTCCAGCGAAGAAGTATCATCGTGGTATCCCGAAAAGATGCACGGACTTTTTACTTATTTCTTCCTCAAAGGACTTCAGGGCGATGCAGATACCAACCGTGATGGACAGATCAGCGCAGGTGAACTTTTTTCATATCTATCCGACAGAACTGAGGGTGTCCCCTACTGGGCTCGTCGACTACACAAGGCACGTCGGCAGACCCCTACATTTTTCGGCAGCGATGATAGAATCATTCGTGGAGAAGTTAAATGATTGCTAACATCAATACTGATTGATGAGGGTCATGTGAGGTCAATCTATACAACAGCATTTCCTTTACTGCTATTTGTATCGCTTGTTTGGTGTCAAGAAGGACGTTGGGTCGAGTGCACCGGGGAAGTCGCAATACAAAACATCACCCCGGAACAAGCCAGGGTGAAAGCCTTCCGAAACGCCCGAAGGAACGCCATTGAGCAGGAATGCGGCATTAGGCAGCAGGCTGAAACCCTGGTTCACGACCTCCGTTTAGCCGGAGATTTCATCAGGGCAATTTCCTATGGGGAAGTGGTAGAAGAGGAAGTTATCGAACAGGGAGTGGAGGTCGATCAGAACAGGGTTATAGATGCGCCGGTATTAACTTATAAAGTTCATCTGAGAGCAAAGGTACAATGTTCCAGAGGTGAACCGGATCCTGCCTTCAAGATAATGCTCGATTTGAATAAAACCGTGTTCCAAGCCGGTGAAAATTTGATTGCAACTATTCGTTCCACCAAAGATTGCTATGCAACCATTCTAAACATCACCGCTGAAGATGAGGTCTACGTATTGCTTCCTAATAAGCACCATCCCGAAAACAAAGTCACTGCCGGTCAAGATTTCCTGTTCCCTGTTCCTGGCGAAGGGATCAACCTTACTGTGAATACTGTTCCTGAGCAACAAGAAAGTACTGAAATCATCATGGTTATCGCCACCAAAGAGCGAATCGACTTCCTGGAGGGATTGGAAACACGTGCAGGATACGGTTACATTCCCACACAAACAATGGCAGTAACTGCCTTAGCCCGTTGGTTGGCATCCATCCCCTTGGAACACCGTGCCGAAGTATCTCAAATATATAAAGTAGTCGCGAGTGAATGATCGACCTAATCTTTCGATTATTTTATAGCAATCATTTCCCCTCCCAAATCACGGTTCCCAATTCTATTCTCCTTCATATTCGAAGCTACATTTGTACAGGTAATGTTTTACAATTTAACCTTGTTTTTTCCGAATATTTCCGTTATCTGTTGCAATAATTAATTATATATATTGTTGATCTTTACTTTCGAATCTCTATGTTCTCGGAATCTCAGCACGTATTTATTTATCGTTCGCCTGGGGCAGCAGGCTTACCCCAGGCGAACTTTTTACCTCCATTCCAGTTTTACAACTGGAACTGTTGCATTGAGGAGGGCAGGAGGTTGTTTTATTTTCAACATATTATATTGAATTCCGGTGCCAATTGAAATTGCACCACGCTGTCTTATTCCTGTACTAATCGTTTCCTTTTCCAACTCGGCAGTACTAACTGCCCCCTGCCGATTGCCCTCACCATTACAAATATTCCCAACCCCACACATAACACCGTGGTTATTACCGATGCTTCTAATCCGAATTCACCTCCGGTAATCCACCTCGGACCTTCCACGTTGGACGTCATCCAACTGTCCAATGTCGTCACTCCCGAATTCGCCATCCCGAACACCCCGTCCTGCAGGAAATTCCATCCGGCATGAATCCCCCACACCAGCCATATCCTCCTGGTGTACACAAACGCCGCCGTTAACAGAATATCCTGTAAAATAAGTGCGCACGTGGTCCAAACCGTGACATTGGGGTTCCCCAAATGAAACCCGGCAAATATCAAAGAAATAATCACAAACGCCAACCAGGTCCCCAGCCATTCTTCCACCAGTCGAAACACGATCTGCCTGAAAAGCAGTTCCTGCACAAACGCCCCCATCCCAAACAGGAAAATCGCATTGACCAGCACCGTCTAACGATCGTACGCTTCAATCCGGAAATACCCCAACACCGAAATCAATCCCACCATAAACACAATCAAACCACCCCCGATTAAAAACCCAATCCATGTTTCACCAATAGCCTTATTCCCGCTGATTTCGTATGCTTCCCTCCGTTCCACATACTTGATGTACAACCGGTAAAGCAGCAGAAATAACCCGAAATTGACAATCGTTTCGATATTCAGTATATGCGAATACAGCGGCTCTTCGAAATTCACTAACACCAATTCCAAAAACACATTATGAAGTATCGCCACCGGCAGCAAGAAAACAATTGCTACAACTATCCGACTTAACGGAAATTGAATAATCCTGCCCATAGTTGTCGATGGTTGCGTTTTCGTGAAGCACTGATTGCCGCTGATTTTCATATAATTGATATCGGTTCCGTTTTGGGATGTTGGAAATTGAGTAATTAGCGGATATACCACACCGTTTTCAATATATTAGACCTTCGAATTCGTCCAAGTGTTGCAGACCACGCGAATAAATTAGTGAGAGAAAAAACCCGGTCACCCTTCTTGAAAACAAAAGGATAACCGGATTTATATATTGTAAATTAAAACGTTAAGCGTATAATCCCCGCAGTTCCGCGGCACGAACCACTCGCTGAATCCCCACGATAAACGCCGCAGTTCGCATTGGTACCTTGTGATGAATCGATGTCTGTAACACGTTGTGAAACGCATTATCCATGATCGACTTTAATTCCTGCTGGATTCGTTCTTTCGACCAATAGTAGCCCATCCGGTTCTGCACCCATTCCATGTAGGACACCGTCACCCCACCGGCGTTACATAATATGTCCGGGATCAGAAAAACATCCCGTTCCTCCAGAATATCATCCGCTTCCGGCGTGCAAGGACCGTTGGCGCATTCAGCGATGATCCTCGCTTGGATTTCCGGGGCATTCTCTTTAGTAATCTGGTTTTCCAATGCCGCCGGAATCAAAATATCCACCGGCAGCTCCAACAATTTCATCGGATCATCCATCCGCTTTGAGCTTCCATGTTCATCAAATCCCTTCAAAGATCCGTTTTCCTGCACATGCTTGATCGCTTCTTCCGGGTTGATACCGTCTTCCTGGTTGATAAATCCCCCATCCACGTCCGAAATCGCTACAATTTTACAGCCATCCTGTGCCAGCAGCTTGGCAGCGAATGATCCCGCATTCCCGTACCCCTGAATTGCCACCGTGGTGTTTGACAGGTCCATGTGGAAGTGCTCTGCCGCACGATGGACGCAGTACACCATCCCCTGTGCCGTGGCGGCGTTTCGCCCCAGCGATCCCCCTAATTCCAACGGTTTCCCCGTCACCACTGCCGGAATGTAATTCTGGTGATGCATGGAATACGTATCCATAAACCATGCCATCACTTGTGGATTTGTGTTCACATCCGGTGCCGGAATATCCCGGTCAGGTCCAAACATATCGATCATCTCCGCGAAATAGCGTCTGGATAATCGTTCCAATTCTCCCACACTTAATTTTCGCGGATCAACCACCACACCGCCTTTTCCTCCACCCATTGGAATCCCTACCACTGCACATTTATACGTCATCCAGAATGCTAACGCCTTCACTTCTTCCACATCGACATCTTGATGAAACCGCACGCCTCCTTTGGCAGGACCTCGCGCGATATTGTGCTGTACGCGAAATCCTTTAAAAACCTCGATAGTGCTGTCATCCATCCGCACCGGAATTTGGACTTCCGTGACTCGGCGTGGTTCTTTTACCACCGCAACCTGGTTTTTGGATAAATTCAAAATCTCGGCTGCACGTTCGAACTGCTTTAAAGCGTTATCGAAAGCGGACGGAGATTCACTGAGAGTCCGGCCTTTAATTGTTCGTTCATAGGCTTCCTCGGAACGTTTTTCTTTTTTTCTGGAACGACGATGTTGGGGTGCCATAATATCACCTATCAGTATAACTGTATGCCACTGTTACTAAAAGAAAAAAACAGACACGTCCGCTTCTCTGGTGTAAACTCTTATGAATATATAACCAATAAATCAAAATAGCAATAAAAAATCGAATTTTTTCGTCTGATATTATCACTTGACTTTAGCTAAAATATAATATATATTGATATGTAGTTGGAGCATTTTATCCCCAATAATGTAGTGATCCACACAAGAGGCGTGCGATGGAAATTAGAATCATTCGAATAATGTCGAAATCTTTCCTGATTCCATTACTGGTTCTACTTTGGACTCTGACCCCAAAATGGGGGTTCAGTGATCTGAATGAATGGAGTCTGCTGGGATTGGAAAATGAATCCATCATGACACTGGTAATCTTCCCCGACAATCCAAATATTATGATAGCAGGCTCTCACCACGATTTTGGTCAACCTTATACTGGTGGCATTTTTCGTAGTATCAATGGTGGTGCAGTATGGGATACGGTTGCCCTCAGAGGAATTAGTGTCTGGAAAATAACGATGAATCCCAGCAACTGCAATACTCTTTACGCTTCTACTGATGATGGAATCTATCGATCTTACGACATAGGAGTTTCTTGGCATTTTGTATCAAGGTTTGGTTTGGGTCCAACAGCTTCAGGATATGCAGTTGCTGTTGATCCTAACGATTCCCTTCACCTGATGGTCGGTACCGGTGGCCCCGCATACGGGCTCCTGGGTGCAAGCACTGACGGTGGTACGAGTTGGAACCTAATCCAATATGGTGTTTTTGAAGGAATATCATTCCATCCCACTATGACAAATAGAGTCTATGCCTGGGGACAGTGTTACTGCTATCAAAGTATTGATAGTGGATATACCTGGGACGAATGGTATTATAGACAATCCGGTTTTTCCACGATAGTGCCTTCAGCACTCAGCAATCGGATATGGATTTGTAGCGATCATTTGGTATGGACTGATGATTTTGGAGATTCTTGGAATACTGCAATGGGGGCGTCTTTCTACCTTTATGCATTAATAGAAGAAGTTTTAGACGATACAACCGTTGCGGTTGGTGCATTGGACGGTGCATATTTAATACATGACCCATTAAGTGGTTGGGAATATCTTGGTACTGGTAATCCATTATATGGTTGCAGGTTACTTGGTTATTCACATGAGCCTCGGACTTTGTATGGCACCTTTTATCATGGTTTCTGGGATTATACTTTTGGTAATAATAGTTTTCAGATGGAAAACAACACGGTCATTTCCAATTTACAAATATATCCGAATCCGTTCATAAATGATGTTTCAATTGTTTTGCCGTTGGGAGTGTGGGAAATCTCTCTATACAATATCCTTGGTAGAAAAGTCAATGATTTTCATTTCAATGCTCTTCAGCAAAACCGTGTGCAATCTTGGCAATTGGGACATCTATCCTCCGGAACCTATTTTCTCTTAATCCATTCGACACCACCAAATGTTCAACAACGGAAATGGGTGTCAGTTATTCAAAAACTTAAATGAAGGAGACCAAATCATGGTGCAGAAAAATCTATTACTCCCCATTGTGCTGATGATGTTAGAATATATTTGCAGTTAGAAAGCACAATTGGATTATGTGTAGAACATGATCTTGTTGTGTTTTTGTAGGAGGCAGTAAAGCGAATGAGATTCGGATAGGTTTTATAAAAGGTAGTGTTTCACGGGGGGGTAATTTAGAATATTCTGAAACCTGACGTCAAATTGTTAACTTCTGTGCTGTAGTTCCTCCATAATAACCTGACGAATAAAATCCCTGCCATTTACGTTATCCTTTCCTGCCAATACTTCAAGATTTTCACTGGAATGATTGTCTTGATTCGGATCCGCGTTTGTTTTAGAACAGTTACAACACTTTTTCCCTGATTCATCAATACTACACACTGCCATCGCTTCCGATCGAATCCCCAACGATGTCCCCACTTCTACTACCCGCTGCCGTTCATCCTGTGACATTTCCCGCACCCCGCCCAACTGATGCGCCGTTAACATCACCACCGCTGTTTGCTCGATCTTTTCCAGCTTGAAATAGGCATCCCATAAATTCTTCCCCACCGTCAAAGCCCCATGACGATCCAGCACCAACGCATCGAACGTCTGAATCAATTCGCTGACCGATTCCGGTACTTCTTCGGTGGTAGGCGCAGCGAATCGTGTGGTGGGAATCGCGCCCAAAGTATATACTACTTCCGGCAGTAAACATCCCGCCAACGGCACCCCTGCCAAACTGAATCCGGTAGCCACCGGGGGATGAGCATGCACTACCGCATTGACATCGGGACGTTGCCGGTACACTTGCGTATGCATCCGAATTTCAGAGGTTAGCCGAAGTGTTTCCCCTTTAGGTCCACGGGCGCCACGAATCAGCTTTCCCTCCAAATCCACTACCAGCAGCCACCGTTCCTGAATGTCCCCTTTACTGAATCCTGACGGAGTAATCAGTAGCCGGTCGTTGGACATCCTGACTGACAAATTCCCATCGGATGCAGTGACGAAATTCTTCTGGTACAGGCGTTGACACACTTGAACCATCTCCCGTCGTAACACCCCTTCTGTTGGATAGTTTTGCATTTTTTTATTTTGTTTCCGCCAGGTACACTATGTCGATAACTGCGGAATGTGGGATCCAGTTTTGAATTTTGAATTTTGAAATTGTTTCGGATTTGGTGCTTAGGATTTGGAATTAATCTCCATTGCGCTCTTTGCGAGCTCTGCGTGAGACCTATGCTGTCAAAAATCTCATCAACTCCGGATCCGGATTGGGGATTAATATCCGGTTCACCAGCAGCCCCCGTGCCATTGGCGCTTCTTCCCCCGCCGTCAATGCTGCTTCCACCTCTTCCAAAGGACCGGTGACTGTGAAATATCCTTTGCCGCCAATCCCCCGTGCCAATCGCACTTCCATCAGCTGCACCTGAGCCGCTTTGACCGCCTGATCCGCTGCTATCACACAGGTTGCCGCCGTTTCCGTCTCCAGAAGTCCGGTTGCCTCCAACGTCGGGACCTTAATAACCTTGTTAATGGCAGGAATCACCTGAGGATGCAGTTGTGGAATCAGCAGCTCATCGGTTAACCACCCTTCCGCAATATCCAATCCTTGCTGATGTGATTCCTGTACCGACGCTTCGTCACCGGCGAATACAATCAGGATTTTCCCCGGGCTGACCGGGGACATGGACAATAATGTGACTGGAGCCTTCTTAACCACCTCATCCGCCACCATCAACCCTTGAGCGATGGATGATAACTCAATCAATCCCAAGGCAGGTGTCTCAGGTGGGAACGATAACTGTTCTATATTCGATGGATAGCTCCAACTGCGATCTGTTTTCGTTGTTGGCATATTAAATAATCCGAAAATGCCCCTTTAATGTGCAACGACGCTCTCTGGTAAAATGCCGAGCACGCGTCAATCCTTCTCCGGTGGGACCGGCAATAGTGAAAGAAGTATATCCTTCTCCGCCATGCCCCAAACCCGCCACCGCGGGTGCGTTCTTTACAAATATCGATACCCGCATCATCTTTGCCATTGCCGACATCACATCGATGTTCTTGGAATGGATGGCTGCGGTATGGTAATGACCGTGTTCGCACCGATGTGCGCACTCCATTGCTTCCTGGGCATCCTTCACCCGCACCAACGGGATCACCGGCATTAACATTTCGACCTGCACAAAGGGATGTTCCTCAGGGACTTCCGCCACTAATAATCTGGTGTTCGGAACGTGCAGTCCCACCTCCTTGGCGATGCTCTCCGCATCCTGCCCTACCCATTCCGTCTTGGGATAATTCCCATCGATCAGCAACGATTCAAGCTGACCGATGTGGTTAGAGGTGAGCTTAACCGCATTGTGCTGCTGCAGCTTATCCAGCAGTGCGTCCGCGATGGATTCCACCACAATGATTTCCTTCTCCAGCACGCAGACGATATTGTTGTCAAACGATGCGCCCATTACGATATCCTTGGCGGCTTGATCCAAATCAGCGGTACTGTCCACCACTACCGGCGGATTTCCCGGACCGGCGGCAATTGTGCGTTTTCCCGACCGCATAGCTTCCTTGATCACCCCCGGTCCTCCGGTAACTACCAACAACCGCACCCCGTCATGTTTCATCAACGCTTGTGCCGATTCAATCGTTGGTTCGGTTACCGTGCAGAACACGTTCGCCGGACCGTCCGCAGCTGCCACTGCATGATTCATGATTTCAATAGCTTTCCGGCACACGTCCTTCGCTCGGGGATGTGCATTGAACACTGCTGTGTTCCCGCCGGCTAAGAATCCAATCCCATTACAGATTACTGTATCTATTGGATTGGTTATGGGAGTTATCGAACCGATAACCCCAAATGGAGACCGTTCTGTTAACGTTAATCCGTCGTCCCCGCTGGTAACTCCCGGCTCGATATCCTCTGTACCCGGCGTTTTTTCCAACACCAATTCCAGCTTAGCGAGCTTGTCATCCACCCGACCCATACCGGTTTCTGCCACCGTTTCTAACACCAGTTCTTCCTTAGCTTCCCCGACCATCCGGCGGATGTTGGCGATCATCGCCGACCGCTGTTTCAGACTGCATTTCTGCAGTTGATTATATGCAGCATCAGCACTACCTACTGCTTCATCAATGGTCGCGAACACCCCTAACGATTTGGTGTGAGAAACAGAACTTGAGACCGGTGCAGTAGTCTGGGCTATCTTGCTTTTTAACCGATCGACCACTTGGTCAACCAATGTGTCGATCTGTGTTTCCGTCAGGACCTCAGCCATGATGGATCCTACGTTTTGATTTCAATGGGTGTGCCATCCACCGACAGGTTGTCGATGATGGCAATGATGGCGGTATCCACCGGTTTCCCATCGGATGACTGCGATTGTCGGGCAGCCGATCCCTGGGCGCAGAGCACAATCTCATCTAACCCTGAGCCCACCAGATCCACTGCAACTAATTCCCGCTCCGTGGGGTGAAGCTTGGAGGTTAATTCTCTAACAACATAGAACTTAAGCCCCTCCAGCTTCTCCTCTTTCCGGGTGGAAACCACCGTTCCTACGATCTGGGCAATAATCATGATGTGCCCTTATCGCTCGCGGTCTTTGTACCCCAACGGCAATGCCGTATCCACATTGAGATGCGGGCGTGGGATTACGTGTACGCAGACCATTTCGCCAATCCGCTCGGCAGCGATGCGTCCGGCGTCAGTGGCGGCTTTGACCGCTGCCACGTCCCCGCGGACGATGGCGCAGTTGTAACCACCCCCGGATTTTTCGCAGTGAACCAATTCAACTCGAGCAGCCTTGACCATGGCGTCGGAGGCTTCCACCATGGCGGCATAGCCGCGGGTTTCAATCATTCCCAGAGCTAACTTATCCTGTAACATGGGCTTATCCTGTGGCATGAGCTTCTCCTTGATAGAAAATATGAAAAATTATGCGAAAATTGTGCGTTATTTGCATTATTCGGTGCGTTTCGAGGGCTCGATGCCGTCGATGGAGTTCAGAGTGTTGATGGCGGCTTCTCGCGCTGAGTCGATTTCCGACTCCGGACCGCCGAGGTACAACCGACCATAAGCTCCGAAAGTGCGTACTTCGATTAAGAATATCCGAGCGGCTTTTTCCGCCTCATTGGCGGCGATTGATACATAGCCGGCTGGCTGGGTTTCGAGGATAAACAACGACTGCCCGGGGAGCAGCATCTGACCGTGACGCATCCGGTTGACCAATTGGGATTGATAGGGCTCGATGGCACGGATGACCTGGTCGGATACAATCCGGGGTTTCAGTCGTTCTTCTTCCTTTAAATTCAGGTAGTTAAGAATCGATAAGCCAGCTTGCCGGACTTCACCTTGATCCTGGTGATGGAATTCCAACATGCCGAAAGCGCGTTCTACCACCTGGTAACCGGGCTGCACTTTGGTGGCTTTCAATGCCACGTCGGTGACGGTGTTGATGGCGATTCCCGGCGCGATTTCCACGAACATACTCGCCATGCCTTCCACCGGCAGGAATCCGGTGGCAGTGGTGCCGATGAATGCCGCCAGTTGGGGTTGCAGGGCGTCGAGGAAGATATGGGTTCTTAGTTCTGCTAAAGCCACGATTGGCTCCTAATTATTTAAAAGTTAGCAATCCGCCAGTAGGCGGACAAGGTTGACAAGTTAAAAAGTTAGCAAGTTGGTGGCGGGTTTTTGCGCTACACTTCAGAACCCGACATACAAGGCGGGTTCCCGCATCAAGTGCGGGATGATCCGCCGGTAGGCGGACTTCCAGGTGTAAAC
>CBDVBD010000040.1:0-21999 GCA_965372135.1 uncultured bacterium
CAAGCCGTCGACGGTAGCTCGCCGTTCGGTCAAATGGAACCGCAATGCATTACCCAGTGCTCTTCCAATATCTTTTGACAGATCGGTAAGCAAGTTTTCTTCTTCAGAATGCTGTTCCACCCGTCGCCGGAAAAAGATTTTAATTAATCCAAGTTCGTTATTCCCTTCCCACATGGGGATCAAGACTCCGCTACGAATATTCATTATTTGCAGTAGTTTAGGATTTCTAAATATTGGTAATTTTGTCACATCGGGGATCAAGGTCGGCACCCGTTTAGCTATAATCGGTTCCGTTTTTTCCGGATTTAAGATAATCGATAACAATTCCCCACCCAGCTTGGATTCCCGGATGGAAAATGCGCCGTCATGCTGGGCAGGAAGTCCCGAATAATTCTTGACATTCAACTCAAAATGATCGTACCCGACATGTTCCTTGAATGCTCTCTCCACCTGTTTAATCATGGTTTCCGGATTCAACTCCAAGGTAATCCGCTGAAACCGCTGCAGCACTTGGGATTTCCATTGTTCCATCACCAAAGACTGGTAATTGGACTCCATGGGTTCCATCATAGTTAGAAATCCGGGATACAAGTCGGTCTCGGATTTCCGCCTCGGAATTCGCCACCTATTGCTGAATTTACTCATCCACCGGGGATACTCTTCCGACAGCACTGCCCGAACCATTTCCAGTACTTTTGGATCCGATGAACATGCTACTGTAAACGGAACAGGTCGGGACCGGAACAACGCACTGGAAGTTTTTTCCTCGCGTGCGATTATCAATTCAGGTTTATGATTGAATTTCCCGAAGATCAGCAGTTCTTTCCGGAACGGATCACGGGATTTCACGCCCACTGATGTTTTCGGTCCTCGGGTTTCCAATACCGGTCCCGATTCACCGATTCGGTACCACTGCAGCATGTTCGGTATCGCTCCGGTTGAGGAATCGGGCATGGATTTCAAGATTTGTGCCGGTAGATGCACCAATAAATATGAACCCACACTGGAATTCCAATTTCCATCGAACAGACTATGCAAGGCAGCCTGCAACGTGGGCAGTGAAAACGATCCGGTGGTTACCTGATCCGGAAATCGGGTGGTCAGTTTTTGTAACAGTGATTTAATTGCCATAGGTAAATGTCAGAATGGTACTTTCGCTTGTTGCGCTAATATTTCCTTCATCATCCGGGCGTTTTTCACGGCACCGCCCATGTGGCAGTTGTTGAAAAACAGATAGGTCATTCCCGAGTGGGACGCTAATTGCCGAACGGAAGGAATCCAATCTTTCAGTTCTTGTTCGGTATATAAATAATCGTACCGGTCGCCCTTTTCTGGGTGGTACCAGTTGGTTGCATTTCTGCCGTGAAACCTTAGATAGCCTGTTCCGTTGGTTACGTGCATTTCAGGGGGTACCATCAATCCGATTTGAGGTTCGTCCACCGATACGTAGTCCATCCGATGATCGCGTAATCCATTTAACACTTTTTCGGTGAGCCACGATTTGTGGCGGAACTCCACGAACAGTGGGTGGTTTCCCAATTCGGTGCGTACTGCTTTCAGATGATCCCGATTGGGAGGATTATTCTTGAAGGAATAGGGGAACTGGGCTAAAAATCCGTGTAATTTCCCCGATTCCTCTAATGGTTTGACCGCCTCCAAAAGCTGCCGCACGGATTCAACGTAATCCTGCCGTTTGTGGGTCACGTCGGCATGGACTTTGACGATGAAATGGAAATCGTCGCTGGTTTTTTCCGCCATCCGCTGAAACACGTGGGGGGCGGGAATCCCGTAATAGGTGGCGTTGATTTCCACGCAATCGAAGTGCTGGGCGTAGAAATCCAGCATCTTGCCCTTGGGTAGATTTTCCGGGTAAAACACCCCTTTCCAATGATCGAAACTATACCCCGATGTCCCTATCCTCAACATTTTCTACAACCTTTGTGTCTTTCCTGTGTAGGCAGGAATCCAGGTGTCGTATCATGGGCATCTTGCCCATGACTCTCTTTGCACGGGCAAGATGCCCGTGCTACATTCTCCCCTCAATCACCACTTCCCCGCCCACCACCAGGGTGTCCAACATGTTCATGCCGTACAGATAAGGCAGGGATTCCAGATTGGGGATGTCCCACAATCCGACATGTCCGATCTTGCCGGCTTCTAAGCTGCCAACGTCGCTGTCACGATTCAGGACTTTCGCCGCGTTCAAGGTCACCGCACACAGTAACTCCTCGGCGGTCATGCCCAGGAAAATGACGCCCAAGGTCATCATCATGGGCAGACTTTGGGTCATGGAACTGCCGGGATTGAAGTCGGTGGAAATCGCCACGGTGCCGCCACGGTCAATGATTTCGCGGGCTGGGGGATATTTATCCAATCCCAGAAAGAACACCGCACCGGGAAGCAAGTTGAAAATTACTCCAGCCTCGATCATGGCGTCGATGCCTTCCGAGGAGATATAATCCAAATGCTCGGCGCTGTTGGCGCCTAGTTTTGCGGCAAGTGCCGCGCCGCCGGTGTCGGACAATTGGTCGACGTGGATGTGGAGGTCCAAACCCTTTTGTTTAGCGACGGACAGAATCCGTTCGGTTTCCTGGTTTGTATAGACGCCTTTCTCGCAGAAGACGTCGCATCCCAGTGCCAGTCCTTCCTCCACCACCTGGGGAATCATTTCCTCGGTGATTTGGCGGATGTATTCCTCGCGGTTGTCACGGTATTCCGCGGGGATTTCGTGAGCGCCAAGGAAGGTAGGGACTACCGACAGGGGGTGGTCCAGGGCGACGTCGCGGATGGCGACAAGCTGCTTGCGTTCGGATTCCCAGTTCAATCCGTAGCCGCTTTTGGCTTCGATCATCACGGTGCCGTGCTGGAGGAACCGGTCATAGCGCTTGTGAATCCGCTTGGTTAATTCCTCCAGATGCATCTCGCGCAGTTTGCGGACGCTGGCGTGGATACCGCCTCCCATGGCCGCGATGTCCAGATAGGATTTCCCGGCATTGCGCAGGAAGAATTCATCCTCGCGGGTGTAGGCGAATGCGGGATGAGTGTGGGCATCGATGAAGCCGGGCAATGCGGTCATGCCTTTGGCATCCAGCACTTGAACCTCCCCCCTGCTATCTGCGGGGGGGAATTGAAGGGGGGGCTCTTTTTCTGTGCCGTCTGGCGTCCTCACCTGACGGTCAGAAAAACCATCAAACCCTTCTCGTGAACCTGCAAATTCAATCACGCCATCGCGGATGTAGACCACCGCATCTTCTACCGTTTTGATGGTGGTGACATCGCCATCTTTCACTGGGGTATATAGACGTTCGATGTTTTGTATGAATAGGCTTAATGACATCTTAAAGAATTCCGAGATATCTTGCAACAGATCTATTAGATAAGTATTTCATGAATCCTCAAATAGATATTGCCCGTTTGTGAAGCTTCACGACGTTTTCTGAGTAATAGTTGAACCAGATCTATTCGAGCTTCTAATACCGCCATTAAATCGCTTCCATCCATCAATATTATCAGTCTCCTCCCTGAAGAATGGGCAAGCACACCATTATCAGTATAACCATTTACAGAAATAAATAATCCCAGAGCGTTTTCTAGTTTTCTTCTTAGCTTACCAGCTAAGACGTCTAAATCATCCGCCCCGACCTGTTCTTTTTGCCACTTTGCCTCTAAAAGATAGTCTGTACCATCAAATGAAAATGCACCATCAATTTGTTCACCTATAATTTTGAAAGAAGCTTTTGGATCCAAATCGAAGAGCTCAAAAAGTTCCCTAAGAATCTTTTCCAATTGATAGCCCCGTCCATGTTTGTCATGGGAAGAAATAAGGACAAGATACTCATCCTTGAGGTTTTCTAGTTTTCCCTTATCTGCTTTTACAGTAATCAATTTTTCATGGGATTCTTGTCTACGTTTTTCTATCTGCGTTTCCTCATAAAACATTTTATCAAGTCCACCCATTAGTTCTCTCAAAGCATTTACCGCTTCTTTTGCCCTCTTCGCCTTATTTTTACCGTCATCTATCCTTTCCAAATGACTATAATCATTGATCCTTACTACTTCGCTCATTAGTTGAAGTAACTGCCGTTGAAATATATCTTCATGACTAGCCAAATATTCCACCAATTCTGAAACTATGTTCCTTTTATAATCCTCCCAGTTTAGTTTCGATAATAGCCTAGGTTCATTTATTGTATGAGTTAAGAAGCTTCTTAAATCTGGTTTATACCAATATATATTGGTCAGAGCCTCTTTCAGAGCATGTAATGCTGCCGGCGCGATCCGCTTAAATTGGAGTCTTGATTCTTCCTTCATGAAATAATCTATCCAATGATTTGTTTTACATTACCAATATCATTCTCAAGTTATAGGCATTTCTAGTGCTGTTGGGTGTCCTCACACTGCAATACAACTAGTCATCACCAATAATCGCTTGGCATTTAGGGCATTGGAAAATCTCGCTGTCCTCGGTAGAACGAATAAGTAGCATGATTTCAGGCGGCCAGTGTTTTCTGCAAATCGGATATCTCAATTCATCTGCAACCTGTGCTTCAGCTATTACAAAAGCTTTCTCAGCATTATCTAAAGCATCCTCAATTTGTTGCCTCTGGGGTCCGCCAGGAATTAAATTACGAGCCTCCTTAAAAGCTGAGATTGCTGTTTTTGCCAATGTCAATGCAGCGCTTAACTCTTCGATCCCCATATTAGCCTCCATAGTCTTTTATGATGTTAGAAATTCAGTGCCATCGAGTACATTTAACTGACGATTTCGTTGTCTGCAACGTTAGGGCACATGATAGCACTATAAATATGTATACTACCAACCTATCTTTTTGTACATCTCCCAACGTCGAAAGAACTCTTCTCTATTTGTTATACCTAATTCTCTCATATAGTATTTCGTCCTGAAATAGGAGAAAACCGAACCGCCAACTGCCATGATTATTGCAGCGACAATAGCTAATCCCAATTCCCCAGTCAATGCAATAATTACTATTAATGCCCATAAGAAATAACCAATTCGCGTAAGTTTTTTTCGGTCCGCGGCAACCCAATCCAAGTTCCTAATGTCGCTGTTTTGATGCGATGACATAATAACCTCCTCTAAATTTCCGTCTGACAAATTTGCGTCCAAAAACTTCCTTATACATATTTTTAATTCATCAAGGTTAAACGGCAAAGGAAAAAACGCATTAGCACCCAACTTCAGTGATTCTTTTTCTATTAAATTGGGGTAAGCTCCTGATAAAATAATTATTGGTGTATTCGAATCCATAGCTCTTACTTTTCTTAAAAAATCCAATCCATTTAGTCCTTTATGATAAGTATCGGAAATAATGATATCAGGTCCAATTTTATTGTACTTCTCCCACCCACTATCTCCATCATGCACTGCGGTAACTTCATACCCATTTGATTTCAGGAATTCGGAAATTAAATCCGTTAGTACTGAATCCAAAACAATTAGTAATATGTGTGCGTTTTCGTTCATTAATGCCTACACTAATTTTCACCGGAGCTCAATTAAGCCTCATCAGGTGATCTCGACTAACGTTAAAACCAGCCCTTTTCATGGGATGGTAACTAAATAGATTAGTACGAGAATTATTGAAGTTAAGATGATTGTTAATAATATCCTAACTTCTCTTCGCATCTCAAATAGAAAGCCAATAAATGCCCATGAACCAGCAGCAATTGCCACGGTGATCATTAAAGCCCAAATGAAAAAGGGCAGACCAAAAAGAAATACGCCAATACTTTTCATCGTTGTCTAATCCGCATTTCTTTTTCCGCAGGGTGGGGACACCCTGCGGCACGATTAAGGTGCAGGATGGGAACCCTGTGCCACGATTGATAATTTACTCTACTCTGACAACTTCGATCATATCCACCAACATGGAATCCGGAACGAAACCACCACTTGCCAGACTTATATATACACTCTGATTGGCAGGACAGAATATGGAATCAGGAGATTCGTAAAATGTCCATACTGAATCCGAGACATGAAGCGAAACACCTTCATAAAACATACCTTGGGATCCCAAATGAACTATCCCACCATCTAAAAGCCTCTTACCCCAGCAACGGACCGTAAGATAACTATCTTCGAAAAGGGGCTCCAGTTCATACATGGCATGTGGCATAACACAACCGCCTGATACAAACAACGACTGTGTTCCACCATCCGGAGGTGCATCGTTACGGAACTCAACCAAGCCCTCCCATCCAACCGTATCCGATGGTGATTCGAAGGAATTAACGTACACGGTGTACGGTTTATTGAGCACCGTTACACCGGTTGATGACGAATCGTCATCACAAGCCACCATAAGGATACAGAACACAAAAGCGATCAGCATTCCGATGTATGTAGTTTTCATTTTACCCTCCTGAATTTTTTATGCCGTCAGGTGCCCTCACTTGACAGCATCTACTCCCCAATCATCTGCACCACCAATTCCCGACGGCGGGGACGGTTGTCGAAGTCGAGAAATACAATCTGCTGCCAGGTGCCCAGAGTCATCCGTTTCTGAATAAACGGCACGGTAAATGACGGTCCGAATAACGCCGACCGCAAATGAGCGTGACCATTGCCGTCACCCCAGGTGTCGTCGTGGTGGTAACGGACTCCACCGGGGATCAGCTTCTGGAATAATTCCGGCATGTCCTTCAGCAATCCGGATTCGTATTCAATCGTGGTCAATGCACCCGTAGATCCAGGACAGAACACGGTGGCGGTTCCTGACTGCAATTCGGCATCCTGGATTGCTTTCGCCACCTCACGGGTTATGTCGATTACGTCCCCGTTGCCTTTTGTGGATAGCTCAATATGCTCCGTCACCACCATGGTTATCTCCTTGCCTGTTCCATTTCTTGTGCTGGCAGACGCCCTCGTCTGCCAGATTCCGTCATACGAGGAATCGCGATTCGTTGGCGTGTGACAGCACTTGAATCAGTCCATTGGGATCGTGATGTTATGTTTTTGTGCAGATTCTTCCGCTTCCTGATATCCGGCATCCACGTGGCGGAAAATGCCCATCAAGGGATCGTTAGTCAGCACCCGGTTTAAGCGTACTTGCATTTCCGGTGTGCCATCCGCCACAATCACCTGTCCGGCATGGAGCGACAGTCCGATCCCGACACCGCCGCCGTGATGGAACGACACCCAGGACGCACCCGAAGCGGTATTCAACAGCGCATTCAACACGGGCCAATCGGCGATGGCGTCGGACCCGTCTTTCATGCCTTCGGTTTCCCGGTAGGGCGACGCCACCGAGCCGCAATCCAGATGATCGCGTCCGATCACGATAGGTGCGGAAATCTCGCCCCTGCTGACCGCCTGGTTTATCGCTTCACCGAACTTGGCGCGGGCACCATAGCCCAACCAACATATCCGTGCGGGTAAGCCCTGGAAGGGTACCTTCTTTTGAGCCATGGTTATCCACCTGGTTAATGCCTTATCTTCATGGAACAGGTCCAGCACGATCTGGTCGGTGCGGTAGATGTCCTCTGAATTTCCCGACAACGCCACCCAGCGGAACGGTCCCTTGCCTTCACAGAACAACGGTCGGACATAGGCGGGCACGAATCCAGGATAATCAAAGGCACGTTTACATCCGCCTTGTTGTGCCTGTCCGCGCAGGTTATTGCCATAATCGAACACCACCGCTCCCCGATCCTGCATTTCCACCATCGCCTGGCAGTGCACCGCCATCGACCGGTACGCCATTTCCCGGTACTTTTCTGGATCGGACTTCCGTAACGTTAATGCTGCTTGGTAAGGAATGCCGTGGGGCACATAGCCGTTGAGCTCATCGTGGGCTGAGGTCTGGTCGGTGACCACATCGGGGATGATTCCCCGTTTCACGAATTCCGGGAACACATCGGCTGCATTGGCATTAAGCGCGATCGATAACGCTATCCCCTTTTCCATAGCAGCTCGTGCCTTAGCAATCGCTTCATCAAATGATGCCGCTTCGGTGTCGCAGAATCCAGCTTTCACACGTCTTTCCAGGCGTCCGTGATCCACTTCGGCAATAATGGCGACTCCTTCGTTCATAGTCACCGCCAATGGCTGGGCGCCACCCATTCCACCCAGTCCGGCGGTCAACGTTAATTTGCCTTTCAGCGATCCACCGAAATGGCGGTCTGCCAGTGATGCTAAAGTCTCATAGGTACCCTGCAGGATTCCCTGCGTACTGATATAAATCCATGATCCGGCGGTCATCTGACCGTACATCATCAAACCCTGTTTCTCCAGGTCCCGGAACACGTCCCAGGTCGCCCATTTCCCCACCAGGTTGGAGTTGGCAATCAACACCCGCGGGCTGTAGGGATGTGTTTTCGCTATCCCCACCGGTTTTCCGGACTGTACCAATAAGGTCTCATCGTTTTCCAGCTCCTTCAGACACCGCACGATGGCATCAAAGCATTCCCAATTCCGAGCTGCTTTACCCGATCCGCCGTACACCACCAAGTCTTCCGGTTTTTCGGCTACATCCGGGTCCAAATTGTTCATCAACATGCGTAATGCGGCTTCCTGATGCCATCCTTTACAGGATATATCGGTCCCTCGAGGAGCCCGAATAGTACGCGATGACATTGACACTCCTATAGCAAAAGACATACTATTAACCATTAAATTCCCCGCACAATTTATTTAAAAAGTGCGTAATCCCCCAATTTCACAAATATAGTGCTTTTTTTCACCAAAATCAAGCAATTTCCCCCACCTTTTCCTATATCCTTAGGTTCATCAGACTTAGGCGATTATCACAAGACCACGATCAAAATATAGTAAATATAGGGATATACTATTAACCAACCGTTTGGGAAATGTAAAAAAGTTGTAAAATTTCACCATATGGCGAAATAACACTTGCATTATGATAAATGACCGGTTATATTATTGTCACAGATTCTTACCTATGTCACCATTGTATTCGATACCCTCTATCCGGTAAATTTTCTTTCCTTGAGGGGTAAAGATTAATCACCAAGTCGCATGGAGGTGAAAAATGTTTCGTAATACTTTGTTATTAACAACAATTAGCATTATTGTCATTACTGGATGGTGCTATGCAATTCAGGTCGATGGTCACTGTTACCTTCGGAACCAGACCAACCACGACAGTATCAAGGTTCTCTTCTGGGAATCTTATAACCACACTCCCCTCGACTCCACCTATACTGATTCAACCGGATATTACCAGATTGATGTGGCATCGGGTTCTTACGACATCCAGTTCAGGCATCTTGGGTACTACAATCATGAGATGCTTGAACAGTACATCGGTTCAAATATTACTTTTCGAAACATCTTCCTGCTCCCCGCTCCGGGAACTCCTATTCAAGGCAGCCTAAGTGGAACATTGCCAGCGGATACGTTTCTGGTTTGGGATAATATAGAGGTGGAATCGGGGCAGAATTTGACATTACAACCCGGCACTGTGTTCTTATTCGATGGTCGGTATCGATTCGAGATTTCTGGGACTCTATTGGCAAATGGATGTGAATCTGACAGTATTAAATTCATTTCTAGTCCGGTGAACCAAGAATGGCGGGGCATGCTGTTACGCGAGTCCGAAATTTCAATCTTGGAGTATTGCTTGGTCTCAGGAAGTCTTTATAGTGGAATTACAGTTTACAGCAACTCAACCATCAGACACTGCACAATCACCGGAAATTCTAATCAAAATGGCTACGGAGGAGGCATCGTTTGCTGGAACTCTGATCCCACTATCGAGTACTGCACGATAACCGATAACGATGGGGCATCTTATGGAGGAGGAATTTTGTGCAATCCGTATGCAAATCCGGTTATCCGATATTGCACTATCAGTAATAATACTGCACGTGAAGGAGCAGGAATTCATTTGGGAGCAGTAGCGGGAATTCAAGGGAGACCAATTATTGAACACTGCATTATCAGCGGGAATACTACTCAACATTATGGAGAGGGGGGCGGGATTTACTGTTCCAGTTCAGGAGGTCCTACAATCCGTTACTGCACTATCACCAACAATATTTCCAGGTACGGCGGAGGGATCTACAGCGAAGGCGGCAGTGATTTAATAATAGACCATTGTGAAATCACCGAGAATCATGCTTGTTCTGATGGTGGTGGAATCGATCTCCATAATTCAAGTCCTCCTATCACTAATTGCACTATCAGTGCAAATTACGCAGGCAGTGGGGGTGGAATACATCTCAGGTATTCTAGCTCATCGATCATCAACTCAATAATTTCGGGAAATACTGCGGGTGGTGGCATTTACTTCCGCTATCAAACCGCCGATGTTTCCGTTACTTACAGTGATGTCTCGAATAATAATGAGGGTGATTTTGTGGGACTCTACGTTCCGCAGGGCTTGGGTCAGATCGTAACCGTTAATGCTAATGGCGATTCCTGTGATATTTTCTATAATATTTTCCTGAATCCCATGTTAACCGGCAATTATCACCTCCAAGCTGGATCTCCGTGTATCGATGCCGGCGATCCCACTTATCCCTATGATCCCGACAGTACCATCGCTGACATCGGTGCTTTCTATTTCAATCAACTGACAGTCCCGGATCCCAATTATCCGCCTACGCAACCGTCAGACTTTTGCTTATACCAAAACTACCCCAATCCATTCAATCCCATTACAACCATTGGTTTTGCTATCCCTTATGCAGCTCACACAACCTTGAAAGTATTCGACATCACCGGTCGGCAAGTCACTACATTAGTCAACGGTTGGCGAACTCCAGGTATCCATAAAGTCATCCTTGATGGATCCAATTTGGCAACCGGAATCTATTTCGCTCGCTTGAAATGTAAAAATTACACTCAGGCGCAAAAAATGTTGCTTTTGAAGTAATTATATATTACATTTGAACACATCACACAACGATTGAGGAGGAAAAAATGTATCGAATGCTCATCACAATCGCCTGCCTGTTCTGTGTTTTTACCTTAAGTGCCACCGCCACAATCATCCATGTACCCAGTCAATATCCCACCATTCAAGCTGGCGTTAATGCCGCCAGCCCCGGTGATACTGTGCTGGTGGCACCCGGTATCTACTACGAAAACATCCAGATGAGGGAGGGAGTCAGCCTGTTTGGCTCGGGCATGGACAGTACCGTTATCGATGGCGGCGGCATCACCGACGTGGTTTATGCCTACCAGATTAACAATGCTGTCATCGAGGATTTCACCATCCAAAACAGCCAGCAAGGAGGCAGTTCGCCAGGCAATATCGGGGTGTTTTTCAATCCCCAATCCTCTACGGGGATTAAGATTGTTAGGAATTGTATCGTCAGACACAACGGGCACGGTGTCCAGGTCTGGAACGATTTCGGGGGGGTCGCCTATGTGGAAAACAATGTCATCACCGACAATATTTATGATGGTTTTGACCCCTACTTGGGCACCACCCACCTCACCAACAACACCATCGTCAGCAACGGGCGCGACGGCTACCACGACTGGGCGGGCGGGGGTCAAGTTTACATCAAAAACAACATCTTCGCCGAGAACGGTCGTTATGGCATTTTCAAGCACCGTGATACACCGGTTTACATCTCCTACAATGATGTATGGGCCAATATAGGCGGTGATTATCTGGAAGGCTACTCTGGGCCGCCTGTTCCTTTTACTCCAATCCCGGGTACCGGGGAAATTTCCGCAAATCCTCTGTTTGCGGATCCTCCATTGGATTATCACTTAACCTGGGCGAATTTTCCCACACCCGATTCCACCAGGTCGCCTTGTATCGATGCCGGGGATCCGGCATTACCCTTAGATCCCGATTCCACCCGGGCTGATATGGGCGCTTTCTACTTCGATCAGTGGTACCCTGATATATCGGTTACCTTGCTGCCCTATGGCGCTCCCATTATCATCCCTGATTCCGGGGGATGGTTCGAATTCAGCTTCATGGCTGATTACATACAACCTGCCTGGGTGCCTTTTGACGGTTGGATGATGATTATGGATCCGGATTCGGTCTGGACCGACCCGGTGATGGAGTTCACCTTACCAGCCCAAAACGCAGGTACTTTCTTTGAATTCGATTCTCTATATACCGTGCAAGCTGGTCTTGATACCGGGATTTACATTTTCGAAGCCCGGGTGGGATACTTTCCCGATGAGGTTTGGGATACCGATGCGTTCACTTTTCAAATCATGGATACTACTTCTAATGTTCCGGATTATAGCGTAACAATGCCTATGGATTTTATGCTGTATCCGGCATACCCCAATCCCTTTAATCCAACAACGACGTTGACTTTTAGCGTACCTACCTCGACTCATGTCAGCTTAAAAATTTATGATGTAACCGGAAGATATGTCACTACGCTTGTCAATGGTTGGCAGATGGCAGGATCGCATGAAGTGTTGTTCGATGGTAACAGGTATCCATCCGGTATCTACTTTTGTCAATTGAGCACAGGGACTTTTCATGACGTTACCAAGATGGTGTTGTTGAAATAAGGTTCAGGGTTTATCTCTAAATAGCTAGAATATTTCGCATTTACCAGCAAATGGGAGGGTGTAATCATGGCACGATTTACCGTATTTTTAGTTATCACATTGGTCATGACATCCACATTTCCAGCATTGTCCCAGGGCTGGAACGTGGAATTATTGGGGAGTATAGCTTATTGGGATAGGGCACGGAATGTTGCGGTGCAAGGGGATTTTGCGTACGTTGCTACACGTTCATCTGGACTAAGAATTGTAGACATTTCCGATCCAGAAGCACCAATAGAAATAGGATATTATGATACGCCGGGACTTGCTACAGGTGTAGCTGTATCCGGGAATTACGCCTATGTGTCGGATCATTCCATGGGATTGAAAGTGATTTGTGTGTCAGATCCGGCACATCCTTATGAAGAGGGATATTACGACACTCCGGGGACTTCTTGGGATGTCACTGTATCCGGAAGTTACGCTTATGTGGCAGATGCTGCACAAGGTTTGCGGATCATTGATGTATCTGATCCAACAAGTCTTTATGAGGTTGGATACTATGACACTCCCGGGTCTGTTTTAGGTGTCGTCGTTTCCGGAATCTATGCTTATGTGGCAGACGGCTACGAAGGATTCCGGATTATCAATGTATCCAATCCAGCAACTCCATCGCAAACAGGATTTTGTGATATCGAAGCGTGGGTTCAAGAGGTTGATATTTACGGAGACCATGCCTATGTAATTAACGATGATGGAACACTACGGATCATTAATGTGACGAATCCGAATAATCCATTTGTAGTGGGAATTTATGAATTGCCGCACTATGGTAGAAATCTGGTTGTTTCCGATAGCTATGTATATATAGCAAATTCAGACTTTGGTTTGCGAGTCATCGATGTATCCAACCCCACCAGTCCGTTTGAAGCAGGATCTTTTGACACACCAGGGGATGCACATGGTGTTTTTGTATCAAGAACTCATGCATATGTAGCAGATTCAGATTCAGGATTGCGGGTGATCGATGTTGCTAATCCAACTAATCCATTTGAAATAGGATATTTTGATACACCTTCAGATCTTTATGATGTAGCATACTCTGAAGATTATGCCTATGTGATGGATAAATACGCAGGTTTGTCGGTAATCGATGTAAGCGATCCGGAAAGTCCTTTTGTAACTGGAATTTATAATACACCAGGCGAGTCGGAAAGTATCGCCGTTTCTGACAGTTTCGTTTATATTGCAGATGGATTTTCTGGTTTACGGATAATAGATGTTTCCAATCCAGTAACTCCTTTTGAAACAGGTCATTATGACTCGCTTAACTTTGCGAAAGGAGTAGCTGTTTCCGGTAATTATGCTTATGTATCTGACTTAGGTTCAGGCTTTCGCGTTATCGATGTCTCCAATCCCTCCAATCCTTTTGGTGTGGGGCGTTGCAGCACACCGTGGGATGCTAAAGACGTAGCAGTTTCTGGAAATTACGCTTATATGACAGAATGGCGAGGTCTGTGGATCATCGATGTCTCAGATCCTGCTAACCCCATCGAAATGAGTAATTTTGACACACCCGGGGATGCATATAGTGTTACTGCTTCCGGAAATTACGCCTATGTAGCGGATGGTAATACCGGTCTTCGGATCATCGATGTGTCTAATCCGGAAGAGCCCTTTGAAGTAGGATATTATGACACAACCGGGTATGTTTGTGGTGTTGCGATCTCTGGTAATTATGCTTTTTTGGCACATTGTGGTTCGGGTTTGTGGATCATCGATGTGTCTAATCCCGCTGAACCCTTCGAGACAGGATATTATGACACACCTGGGTGGGCTCGCAGTGTAGCGGTATCTGGTAATTACGCCTACGTAGCGGATACTTATTACTTCGAAGTGTTTGATTTTTTAGATGCACTACCAGTCAAGGAAAATCCAGCTCCGCAGATTCCACTGGAGTTTTTGTTACATCAGTCCTACCCCAATCCGTTTAACGCCTCCACCGTCTTAACATACACCATCCCTCAACAAGGCAGAATAACTCTTACTATCTACAATATCATTGGTAAACAAGTAACGACATTATTCAATGACACGCAACAGCCAGGTATTCATTCAATCCCCTGGAATGCATCTGATTTTAGTTCCGGTATCTATTTCGCACATCTACAATCGGGCAACCACACCAAAACCATCAAAATGGTTCTCATGAAATAAAAGGGTAAATGCGTATTGATAATTGACTTTGGAGGGAATCATGAAAACCAATTTCATACACGTCATAGCGTTGATCGCCGTCCTGATCACTCCCCGTGCAACTCTGTCACAGGGCTGGAATGTGGAGTTAGTCGGTTCCTATTATGACCTGTGGAGCAATGCAGAATCCATTGCTGTGTCCAGTAATTATGCCTATGTTACCACCTCCTCCACCGGCTTGCGTGTGGTTGACATTTCCGATCAAACCAACCCAGTCGAGGTTGGATACTGCAACATACCGGGCGATGCTTTAAGTGTCGCTGTGTCAGTCAACCAAGCCTATGTGACTTGTCAGCAAGGTGAAGTGCTCATCTATGATGTTTCAGATCCCACCAATCCAAACATAGTATCCCAACTTGCATTACCCGGAGTCGCTCATAAAGGCGTTATTTCCGGTGATTATCTGTATGTTGCCAATGATACCAGCGGTCTTCAGATCATTGATGTATCAAATCCCTATTCGCCGGCTGTTATCAGTTCACTCCCTACCAGCAGCTACGTCAAGGATATTGACATCGAAGGGGATTATGCCTACCTCGCCGCATCATTTACAGGCTTACGTGTCATCGACATTTCCGATCCTTACAATCCAATCGAAATCGCTGCTGACTCTTCCGATTTTCATCCCAGCAAAATAGTGGTTGAAGGTTATTATGCTTATATGGTTGATTATTTACAACTTTTGATTTTTGATATTTCCGATCCTGCGAATCCCACCGAAATTGCCACCTGCTATATTTGTGATGATATACGAGCAATCGATGTCAGTGGCAGTAATGTTTATATCGCAGTAGCCTATCAGAGCAGTAGCTATAGTATTGGTGGAGCAGGACTAATATTTGTCGATGCTTCGGACCCTAACAATCCCTATTTCAATATAGCACCTGTTTACCGCAGACAAAGCATAATCAGTGATATAACCATTGGTGGAAATACCGCCTATATTGTGAGTGGGTCGGATGGACTCCGTCTTCTTGATATATCCTCTCCCGCTGATCCACAAGAACTCGGCTGTTACGATACCCCTGGAAATTGCCGTTCTATTGTCACTGCCGGGAATTACGCATATACTGAACATTATTCTGCTGGACTGAGAGTCATTGATATCGCTGATCCATCTAATCCTTTCGAAACCACTTCTCTTCAACTCGATCATTCTCTCTGGAAGTTAATTTTGCAGGATCATGTCATCTTTTCAACATTAAGCATTTCCTGGGATTCATGTGGATTTGTAGCGATTGATATATCTGATCCCGACCATCCTGCTGAAATCGGCCGTTATATCCGTCAATCATATGCGCCTAATTTTAGGTTTGATATCGCTGGTGATTACGCTTATCTGACATTAGATTCGCTTCACGTTCTGAATATTGCAGAGATTGGCAACATCCACCAGGTTTCCAGTGCCCCATTAGAACACTCTGCTCATGGAGTTGTTATTTCCGGCGATTATTTATATACAAGATATGGAGGCTATTACTCTGGCACGGCATTCGTTAGAATATATGACCTGTCAGATCCATTTCAGCCGTACGAGATCGGTTCCTGGAACGCGCAGGCATCTCAACTCTCAAGTTTAGCGGTTTCAGATAATTACGTATTCCTAACAGCAAAATTTGAAGATATTCCGAATTTCATTGTACTCGATGTATCCAAACACTCCAATCCTCAAGAAATCGGTCGCTGCGAAATTCCCTACGTAGCAAGTAAAATAGTGATTTCCGGAGTACATGCGATTCTCGCAGCCTGGGGATCAGGAATAAGAATCATGGATATATCTGATCCCATGGATCCAATCGAAATCGGTTACTACTATACTCCTGGTTCAGCGCGTGATGTGAGCGTGCGTGATACACTTGCATTCGTCGCAGATCAGTATTTCTTCGAAATTCTCGACATCTCCCAAGCGATCGGAAATCCTCAGAATCCCAAAATTCCGGTATCATTCTCCCTACACCCTGCGTACCCCAATCCTTTTAATTCATCCACCGTCTTACCATATTCCATATCCAATGAAGGCAAAATAACTCTCAAAATCTACAACGTTCTTGGACAAAAAGTAGCCGCGCTCTTTGATGGTATACAACAACCCGGTCATCACAGTGTTATTTGGGACGCAACCATCGTATCGTCCGGGATCTATTTCGCACAACTAAACGCTACCAATCACACCAAAACCATTAAAATGTTGCTGTTAAAATAGGCTCAAAATTATTTCTAGAGAATATGTTCATTAATACAAATGGAGATCTTTATGCAAAAAAACGCTTCTTGGTTTCATAAATGGCAGGTCGTAATCGTAACAATTATGATGTTGCTTGTTGGATTTTCTGACGTAATTGCAGGCGGGAAGGTGGGGATCTACGGAATTCGGATGGTACCCTACGGTGAAAATGCCGAAGATTACAGCCGACCGGGTTGGGGTGGAGGAATACATATTGTGGTTCCTGCTCCGCAACTCTCGAATATTCTTGCCGGTGTAGCGGGATTCGAAATAGTGAATCTATTGAGTGAAACCACCGAGTTCCAGGATGACCTCACCGGATTGAGAGTTGAACAACAAACCAGCCAAGATTACTTCAGGCTGTATATCGGATCCCAAGTAGGAGGGCACGGTAACGGATTCATTCGACCGCATGTAGGATTGAATGTTGCGTTGGTGTACTATAAGATTTCCACTGATGTTGTGGTTCCTGATGACGTCAATCGTGAGAATGAAATTCGGCAGAATTTAAGCAGTGAAGGTCATTTGGTGTTTGGATATGATATCACTCTGGGTATCGACTTGAACTTTTCCAATACAGTTGCCCTTGATGGAGGAGTACGATATTTGACAAGTTTTTCGTTACCGCAGCAGCTCGGTGAAGGATCAGAAACCATTCACCCGCAGTATTTTCAAATCTACTTCGGGATAGGATTTTCATTTCGTATGATTTCCAAAATGAATTATGAGGAATAAGTTTCCCTTACCACCATGATACTCTCGGTCAGCTCAAGTCAGGTAGTAACATTCAGACTATTAAAATGGTGTTCATGAAATAATTTTCTCTCCACCTCTCTACACAAGGATTTTACTATGCAAAAAACCCTGGGAATCACTATTTTGTCAGTTTTTGCATTGCTGTGTTTGGTTAATTCTGCGCAATCCATCGTGACTTCATCAACCGCCGATGAGGTTTCGAGTTTATTGCAGCAGTACAACCGTCAAATCATCCCAGATGTGATGGGATTCGTTAATGTAGCAGAGTCTTCGGGTGATATCCCCAAACAATATATCTTACAGTTAGATGATTACACCTTGCTGGCTCCATGGCCGGTGACGGTAGCGGGAAACTCTTTTGAGGGGGGAATTTGTGTTAATATCGACGCCGATCCAGAGCTGGAAATCATATACAATACCTGGTTCACTGTGCATGCCTGGAACCTCGATACCACCGATGTTCCGGGATGGCCTCAGACACTACCGCACGCTGCGGAAGGTGCGCCAGCCTTCGGTGATATCGATGGTGATGGCGTTCCGGAAATCGTAGTGGGCGCAACATACACTATGACCAATGGTGCGATATATGCTTTCGAATTAGATGGTACCCCGGTCACCGGATTCCCTATCAACCATGGTTATGCTTCCCGGACCGTAGTATTGGCAGACCTCGACGGCGATAATGACCTGGAGATTATCACCAACAAAAGAATGTGGCCTTTGGGCGAACAATGGGTTTATAACGGCGACGGCACGGTCTATCCCGGCTGGCCCCAACCCTTGGCACATGTGCCAGCCTCCAGTGCAGCCGTGGGTGACATCACCGGTGACGGGGTTCCAGAAATCATAGGAGAATCCTACGATGCGTTGTACGCCTGGGATACCAGCGGTAACCTATTAGCCGGTTTTCCCTTTTTCATGCCCTTTGGGGCTGTTAATTCCTATTCCTCGCCAGTGCTGGTGGACCTGGATGGAGACAGTCTCCGGGAAATCGTGTTCGGAACTCATATTTTGGGAGGCGGAGGCTATGTATTTGTCCTGAACCATGACGGCACCGAAATGCCCGGATGGCCCCGGTTCACCAATTACTGGATCTATGGTCCCCCTGCAGTGGGATATATCGATGCCGACAGCATCCTGGATGTTGTGGTGGGGGATCAGGTTTTGAGTCCCTCGCCGACGGACTACATCTATGGGTGGAACGCTAACGGTCAGGTGTTACCCGGTTTCCCGATTGGACCGATCAATGCCATCAACAACCAGGTGGCTTTAGCGGATCTTGACAACGATGGCATGACAGAACTTTTGGTCGATGACAACACCGGACCTAACGGAATCTACCTCGCGTTTAATCATGACGGTACTCTCGTGACCGGATTTCCCCTTCAAGTGGTGGGATCTAGCTTCTTCAACATGCCCTGCTTAGTCGATCTCGATCATGACGGTTTCATGAATATCGTCGGTGGCAGCCGGTATGAATCGACCAATGCAAAAATCTATGTGTGGACCTCGGATGTTCCATACAATGAAGCGTCGATCCAGATCCCGGTTTGGCAATACAACAATCGCCACGATGGAGTAGTCCCTTTAGAAGTTTATGTTCTTCCAGAAGTGGAAGTCACATTAACACCCCACAACCCGCCAATTCAAATCCCGGTATCCGGTGACACCTTCGATTTCACGTTCAGAATCGACTATTTAGGAACGGCTTCTGAGCCTTTCGACGGTTGGATGATGATTATGGATCTCGATTCGGTGTGGACAGGTCCAGTTATGGAGTTCGAATTACCTCCGCAGGGAACGGGTACTTACTCTGAGTTCGATTCCATGTACACGGTCGAAGCCGGGCTTGACACTGGTATGTATGTTTTCGAAACCCGGGTGGGATACTATCCCGATGATGTTTGGGATACCGACGCCTTCACGTTTGAAATCATAGATACTACTTCTAATGTTCCCGATTATAGTGTAACAACGCCCCGTGATTTCGTACTATATCCTGCTTTCCCCAATCCTTTTAATCCGACAACCACCCTATCATTCTCAATACCGGTAGCGGCCAATGTCAGCTTAAAAGTCTACGACATTAACGGTCGGTATGTCAAAACTTTATTAAACAATCGGCAGCGAGCAGGAATACATAAAGTTCGCTTTGACGGCGGCGGTCTGTCATCCGGAATCTATTTTTACGAGCTGAAAACCGCTGATTTCCAAGCTATCAACAAGATGATACTATTAAAATAGGTACTCAAACTAACCGATAGAATTAATGTAAGCTTGGTCAAGTTTAACAAAGAGAGAGGGTAAGAATCATGAAGCGAATCCCAGTTTTCGTAGTGACCATCGCGTTACTTTTGGCACTTTCCGTTCCGGCTTTCTCCCAAGGTTGGAATGTGGAACTGGTCGGTTCCTGCTATAACTTATGGGACCTTCCTAAGTCCTTGGTTGTATGCGGAAATTATGCCTATGTGGTATCGCATGAATCCGGACTACGAATCGTAGACATCTCTGACCCAAACGACCCTGTTGAAGTTGGTTATTGTAACACAACAGGGAAAGCCAATAATGTTGCTGTTTCAGGTGATGTTGCCTATGTTGGTAATTGGCAGGATGACTCTTTGTATATCATCGATATTTCAGAGCCCGAAAGTCCATATATTTCAACTACTGTCATTCTACCAAGATTTCCCAGTAACATGAACACTTTAGGGGATTATCTTTATATCACAGTTGGATCCGAGGGATTACTTATCTTCGATATTTCTAATCCTATCCAACCGACAAATATTAATACATATATCACTGGTGATTATGCCCAGGATGTTATTGCAGTTGGAGATTATGCTTATTTGACATCATCATCCGGTCTCCATGTATTAGATATTTCAGACCCATTCAACATATTCCAAACTGGTATCGACTCCTCTGTGACCGACGCTGGTCAAATAGTTGTTTCGGGTGAGTACGCTTATATCACTGGTCAATCTGGCAGATTGATGGTAGTAAACATCTCAAACCCCTCGAATCCGTATCTTATCGGTTCCTGCAATACTTCCGGACAAAACCGTGGCATCGACGCCAGCGGAACCAATGTTTTTATTGCATTTGACTACGGTATGGTCGGAGGACCTAACCATGGCGGATTAATTGTGATTGACGCTTCAGACCCATACAATCCCTATGAAGCGATAATATACAGTATGCCAAGCACCTCCACTGATGTAACTATTGTTGATAATACCGCCTTTGTAACTAATTGGTCAAGTGGTTTACATGTCATTGATATATCTACACCCATCGACCCGGAAGAAATTGGACGCTTTGATTCTCCATCGCCAATCAAAGACATCGCCACCACTTCGAATTACGCCTTTACTGCACTTGGAACCGAGTTGAGAATTCTGGATGTTTCCAATCCCTCCGCTCCGTATGAAATAGGAATCTATCCCATTACAAGTTCATATTCGACCAGCGAACCGATTACCGTAATCACGATATCCGATCATTTTCTGTATGTAGGCTATAGCAATTATTGTTCTTTTGGTGGAATTCTCTCCATCGACATCTCCGATCCCCATAACTTGCTCGAAATTGGTCGGAATGAATCCGATTTCATGATTGTTGAAGAACTAATCATATTTGACAACTTAGGGTATGCCAATACCGGGGGAGCTATTACGATCATGAATATGTCGAACCCGTCAAGCATAGAAGTTATTTCAGTCTGTGATGCAAGTGATGAAATGATAAGAGATATTGCAGTGTCAACTGATCAAAATTATATATACATAGCAGCGCTAACTAAGATGCCTATCGTAGACATTTCCGATCCCAACAATCCATTCGTAGCAGCTTTATATGATCCAATTGGTAGTACATATGGTGCTGCTTATTTTGATCATTATGTCTATTTTACCCTTCGCTACTCGGATACTACTAATTTTGTTGTTTTTGACGTGTCGGATCCGATTAATCCTCAGGAAGTTGGTTCCTGTGAAATTCCTGGTCCTGCCGGGGAAATTGAGGTGTGTGGGTACTACGCTTTCCTCGCGGATGGAAGCGCCGGCATACGAGTAATAGATGTATCCAACCCCTCTAATCCTACAGAAACCGGTTACTACGATACACCGGGTGTTGCGATTGGGATGGAAATTTGTGATTCCTATGCCTATGTTAACGACAGATACTTCTTTGAGATTCTCGATGTTTCTCAGGCAATTCCAAGCCCACAACCACCGAAAATCACAAATACATTTTATTTACATCCCGCATATCCAAACACATTTAAACAAAGTGCAAC
>CBDVBD010000041.1:0-21608 GCA_965372135.1 uncultured bacterium
CCTGGGCACGGACGGTATACGATTCACCCAGGGTGGGGTGGAGGGGGCGGTCATACAGGATTTCCAAGGCTTCCAACCCAATGTGTGCGCCGGGGATGGGTCGAAAGCGCAGTTGTCCGCCGAATGCCATTTCCCGCACCGCGTCCAACATGGATTGGTTGCCTTCGAAGGCGGGTACGAAGAAAGTGTCGCCCTCCAAGGTAACCCAGTTTTCCGGGTATATGTCGTAGTCCATCCTGGGGACTAATGTTACCATGCGGTTGATGGAACCGTCGGGATTCAAGATAGCGTCTTTCAGATCTGAAGACAGGAATCCGATGCCAGTGAGGTTTTTCCATGACCCTTCGACCGCGATACCTCGCAGGGCGTATTCCTGGGATCGGGACAAGTCGGGCGATACCCCCTGTTGGCGGGGATTCCAGCCGTAGCCGGTGCGTCGAGGGCTCCAGATATCGGTGTTGTCCATCACCAAGCCCTGTCCGAATCCGACACGGAAATTTCCGATGACGGTTCGTTTCAGGTTAACCGGTCCCAGGTCGATATCGCGGGCGGACAGGTATATTTTCATTTCCGGGATACGGAAGTCGCTGCCGTTAATGGAGTATTGATTTTCCTCTCCAAAGTTTCGATGGTATAGGACCCCGGCACTCCACTGGTGTCCCCGGGTTAGCTGCAACTTGTGGGTAAGATCAGGTCGGGGATGGGTGATAGTTTCCCAGCGGATGACTTCGTCTTCATCGGTAAAGTACGGGGTGTTGTAGGCTAAGAATTGGTACCGACCGTGGATTTCCAAGTGTGGAATCGGATCTTCGTAACCCAAGTAACGCCTGGCGTTGCGGTAGCCCCAGGACGATAAGCCGGGTACGGAACGCAGATCACGAGCGCTGCGTAAGTCACCCTGATTGCGCACCTGAGTCCAGATGGCTAAGGCATCGATGGGGGATACGTTTTCCAGGGAATTCAATTCGTCCAGAGTGGCGGTATTGACGTTCAAGGGGTCCACCATGCGCTCGATCCATTCCTCAGCCAGGGATGAGGAGGCTCCCTCTTCGATTGCCAGTTCCTCTAGCCGGGCGTAAGCGTCTCGCAAGCGCTCAGACCGTTCATCCTCCAGGGTGGGGGGATCGATACGCACCAAGGATTTCAAGCGGTTGAAGGTGGTTTGATCCATGCCGGGCACCTGGCGGAGCTGGTATATGGATTCGAAAGGTCCCTGGTAATACAGATGTTCCCAGATTTCTTTCGCTAATTCCGGTGATACCGGTAACTGTTGTATGTCTTGGTAAGATGCCGTATTCAAGGGCAGTGGATTTTCCGGGTTGATGTCCGCAATTACCCATACACACGTCAAAAGGACCGCACAACCTGTGAGGATCACATTATGGATTAGCCGATTCACAGTGAGCCTCCCGGGGATTTCTTGCCAATCAGGTCCAGAAAGCTTTTGGGTAGTTTGACCCCGATGCTGACCTGATGGGTGCTGGGAAGTTGTGGATGGGTCAGGAATGCGTAGTCCAACCCGAATTGCCGAATGCGGAGTCCGATCCCGGCGGTAAAGCGATTAGGATTGCTATTGATGCCCACCCGCAGCGCCAATTCCGGAAATATCCAGGCTTCAACGCCGGCTCCGAATTCCACATCCTGCCCCAGTATCCGTTCGGCACCGATTACGGTTGCGACGGTCGGGGTCGGTTCATAGGAAATGCCGGCACGGAATATTTGAGGGAGGTCATGGGGCGTGGGATCCCCCAGGGTTGGGTTGTTGATGTTGACCAGTGCCGCACCCACCCTGGTGCGCCGCCACAGGGAAGCTTGTACGCCCACGTCCAGCCCGAAAGTCGAAGCCTGTCCCAAGGAAACGGGAGTTTCGGAAGCCCCCGGCACGGTGTCACCCAGTTTCCAGTACAGCCATTTTCCGGTGAGTCCGAGCGCTAATGATGTATGGATGTCTTTTAGCACTGTGGCGCCATAGGATAACGCCACTGCCCGTTCAGCGGACAGGTCATTGCCCTGGTAGTTGACTGAGAAGTTCTGCACTGACAGGGCTGCGACTCCATATTGGTTCATGGGCAGGACCACAGCGCCTGCGAATTCATCGAAGAAGCTCAAGCCGTAGGGTCGCTGGTAAGACAGAGCGGCTTCGATGCCTTCTACCCCTGCTAATCCAGCGGGGTTGAAGAATGCGGCTCCGGGATCATCGGCGATTCCGGCATAGCTTGAGCCCAATGCGCTGGATCGGGGATAGGGGATGATTCCGTATGAGGCGACTTGCGCCAGCGCCGATGTGGCTGATATTGTTATGATTATTATCCAGAATGTAATCCGTGTCAATCTTGACTCCATGTCATGGGTGAATTGAGGTCTATTTTAAGCGGGTGCCAATAACCACCGGGGCTTCGGCGGTAGTGGTTTTCCCGTTTAAGGTCGATCGTACTTGGGCTATGTACACGCCCACCGGCAGTGCTCGTCGTAGTTCATCGCGACCATCCCAGGGGGGATCCAGGCATCGGAAGCCTCCGGTGGGGTCGTCGTGGAGAGTAGCGACCAACTGCCCGCGCATGTTAAATATGCGCAAGACGGTGCGCGCGCCCACCGGCGCATTCCAGCAGAGTTTCAAGGTCTGTCCCATGTCCGGTGCGAAAGGATGGGGCGGGATGTCGATCCAGGCTGATTCCGAGGGGTTGACATCCAGGGCTTCCCCGCTAAAGTCCTCTTTGTACCCGGCTACCATTTGGAATGATCCATCGTAGATGGATGCGATGCCGTTGATGCCGACGATTCTGCCAACCAAGAACTGGATAGCGTGGCTATCCAATACTGTGGTGACGTTGAAGTAGTCCCACAATCGGATCACGGTCGATCCGGTGCCGTCGTCCATGTATATATTTGTACCGCCGCCCACATTGGGATCGACGCGGTACACGGTTCCGTGCAAGTGGGTCCAGGTACCGGATGCGATGTATTGGGGGTCAGACGTTTCCAGTAGCTGCATTTGAGCGGTTGCGTCCCCGGTATGTACCGTGTCCGGTGCGGGGATAGGGTGATTCTGGCGGATGGCGATGATGGTTTGCGCATCAAAGTCGCTAATCTGCAGGTCGCCATTGTACTCGCCAAGTACTCCATCCACCCTGATCAAGTTTCCGCGGGCAACCTTGCCGCCCAACTCGCTTAAGCTTGCGAATTGGTTGATACAGATACCGGTGCCATCGGATGCGCTGAGGTACCCTTGAGTGATCGTGTCGCCGGAAGTGGTGCCGTACTGCTGTACCAGGGTGACCACTCCGATTACCGATACTGTCGAATCCATATAAGTGGATAGGTTGCCCCGTAAGATGGGAATTGGGGTGACGGAGACACCACCGGTACCAACAATAATGGCTGGGGAATTGAGTATTTCAATGGGGAAACCGCCGGATATGGCGGTTTCCAGGTTGAATACCGATACAGTGTCAGTCATAGGTGCTGTTAGGTTCAGTAATGTAATAGTGCCGGTGTTTACATCGGTGATTTCGGCATCCAAGATGCGGATACGTGATTCTTGCAGGGATGCGGTTGCGTTTGTTAGCCCCAGTCCGGATAGCAGCACATCTTGAGTGGTGCCGGTCCAAGTCCAATCGTTAGGGATTCTAAGTATTAACTCCGCCAATGTATTCTGACCATCACCGGCGATGGTGACATCCAGAGTAATCGTTTGTCCGGGGTTAGCGGTGTAGGGATCGGATTGGGCGATTCCGGTGCCGTTTTGGCGCTGTAGGAAGGGTCCGCCGGTATAAAGGTCTTCTTCGAGGGCAGGAACAATCTGAAGCGCCCCCAAATAGATTTCAGCTACTCCAAAACATGTTAATGTATCGCCCTGGTAGAAAACATCCATAATTGGAATTTCTGTACTTTCCCAAACGCGAATAGTGACTGATCCATAAGGATCATCAATATTTAAGTTATATCCTCCGCCAATACTATATGGATCTTCGCTTAGAATACCTACAACTTTTACCCAGGTACCTTCTAAACCTAAGTTTCCTGATTGGTCTAAGGTTAGTTCCAGAGGATTTGGCAACTGTTGTCCAGTAGCTAACAATGTAACTACCGGGTCTGTTATTTCGGTTGTGACTGTGGTAGTTGTAATATATTCTGTAACTACACCTCTCACTCGAACCAGGTTTCCACGCTGCAAATCGGAAATTACATCGAAATCGAAAATATTGATTCCACGACCTGATTCATCCTGAATATAAACATCTGTACGTCCGGTATAGATTGTGTTAATAGGGATAGTAACCACACCTTCTACTGTCACAATTTGACCCTCGTATTGTTCAACGTTTTCCTGGATGTCACGAATCGGGATGATTTCCTCGCCTTGCAGTACGTTGTAGGAGAATGTATCGGAATAGGCGACCGCACCGGAATCATCCTGGGCACGTATGAAGTAGCTGACTTCGGTTCCCACCGTCTGTGGATCGATATAAGCGCGCCATAGGATTCCCGCGGAGATCATGGGTTGTGATGAGTAGGCACCGCCGTTCAGCGCGTGATATAGGTCCACGGATTCCAAGCCGCTGTCGTCGGTGACCCGGGCTTGGACGCGGACGGTGTCGATGTGAGTGGGCTGCGATGGAACTGTGGCGACCTGAGAGATTTGGGGAGGCTGGTTATAACCGAAAATAATGTCGTTGTTGTCGCGGGGTTCCAGGCGGTATTCGCCGCCGGCATACACGCCGATTCCCTGCAGGAATTGGATTTGATCGCCCTGGTTGGGAATGCTGTAAGTCCAGTGATCGTCCACAGTGGCTTCACCGGAGCCGTCATTCACTTTCCATACCCCACCGGAAAAGCCCTGAGTTACCGTGACATCTTGGAATTGGATCAGGACGCCTTCATAGGCTTCGGATGTGTCGAAGGTGCCGGTGGTTACTGCAACTGGCGGTACTTCCGTAACCGAGGGAATCGTGGCAAAATCACTAATTTGCTGGAGTTGAGTTTGACCGTATGTCTCACGCACTACACAGGTAAAAGCTACCGAATCTCCAGAAGTAAGTACTGGATATGCCAAATCGAAAACATATACACCACTCCAGGGTCCACCTTCTCGGTCTGCGATGAAGTACCGGCTAAGTGAGTTATTATATTCGGTAGCAGTGATTATCCCCCCTGTGCTAACTGTCTGGTCTGAATAGGGGGATGCGCCACCGGGGTCGGTGGTGTATTGGATGTCATACACCGACACCAGGGGCTGGGAAAGTGCGGAAGCACTGGTAATCAACAGGATGATGATAGTCGATAGTATCGATAACTGGCTTTTGAGGTGTTTCAACTGACGTTCCTATTGGTTAGGTTGGTAGTGACTGACTGGATTGGATTATTACTAAATGTAGTAATTATTAGCTATGTTTGCAAGCGGAAATTATAATACTGACTATAGCGTTTAAGCATTACTGTTCCTACCTGTTTAGTGATTCCTCTGAGTAGTTGGGGAATGGGGAGGGAGTAAATCCCAGTTCCACCAACACCCGTTTCAACAGTTCCCTTTTTTCACGAATGGGCAGGAAAGCGCTTTTAAAGCCGTGTACGATGATGTGTTTAATATCCATCAACGACAAGCCCATGTGTTCCATTGCCAGGCTGTACTCTTTGGTTAAGGTGGTGTTGCTAATCAATCGGTTGTCGGTGTTTAGCGTGACCCGCATGCCAAATTCGTAGTAATGCCGGAAAGGATGAGTTTTATAATCAGCTGCTGCACCAACGTCGACGTTGGAGGTTATGCACATTTCCAGGGGGATACGGTGGTCGTTGATGTAATTCAACAAGTCGCCGTCTTCTCCCAAGCGGGTGCCGTGTCCGATGCGGTGGGCGTTTAAATAGTGCACCGCTTGGCGGATGGAGTCGGGACCGAAGTTTTCCCCGGCATGAGCAGTGCAGTTAATGTGGTTGTTGCGGATCAAGTAGAAGGCTTTCAAGTGTTCTTTGGCGGGGTGGTTTTCTTCCTGACCGGCTAAGTCGAAGCCTACAACACCGGCGCCTTTGTACGCCACAGCTAATTGCGCCAGTTTCAAGGAGGCTTCAGGGTTGATGTTACGGATGCCACAGATGATGACTCCGGTACGGATGTCGAAGTTCTTCTCAGCTTCCTTCAAGCCGTTCAAGATGGCTTCCATGATTCGTGGAAGGGATAAGCCGTTTTGAGAATGTAGGATAGGGGAGAAGCGTACCTCAAGGTACCGGGTGTTTTCCGCTGCGGCATCTTCCGCCAGTTCATAAGCTATACGCCATAGTGCGTCCTCGCGCTGCAGTACGGATAACGTGATGTCGAATGCTTTCAGATATTCGTTCAGCGGGCGTTTGTGGTCTGGTGCCACAATATTTTTCAGGGTTTTGGTATCGTTTGATGGCAGCTCGACCTTTTGCTGTTTGGCGAGATCGATCAAGGTATCGATCCTTAGCGATCCGTCAAGGTGGCAGTGGAGGTCAACTTTTGGTAGTGGCGCCAGTTGTTCGATATATTCTTCAGTGTTCAAGTTTTTTCCGTTGGGTTATGGATTATTGCGATGTATCAGCTTCCACTTCTTCTTGAGGTATGTGGGATATTAAGAAATCGGCTAAGATGACTTGGTATTTTTCCCTATTCAAAATATAGGTAGAATTGGCGTATCCTTTGTTAAAGGTTTTTGCAGTGGTTGGGGCTTGCAATACCGACCGCAAATGCGCCAGGTCTTCACCGCTGAAATAGGGATCGCTGACTCCAGATAATATCAGTACAGGCACCCGAATACTGGATACAAACCGGGTTAAATCGAGATATGACCCTGATTTCGCATGTCCGGTGACAATCGGTGTCCATAAGTTGGCTGCCTGGTATAGTCCGGGAATTTCAAGCCATCCCAAGCGCTGGGCTTCTATATACATCCATTTGGTGGCTTTAAGGTATGGGCTGTCCGCCACCACAGCATCCAGGGCGTCGCTTTGAGCGGCGGCGGCTAAGGCGGCAACCGCACCGGTGGATACCCCATAGCCGATGATCGGGATTCGGTCACCGATTTGCTTTCGTAATTGGTTAACAGTGGCGATTAGGTCCTGGGCTTCTACTGCGCCTCCGGAGATGTGTCTGCCCCCACTTTCACCTCTGGCTCGCAAGTCCATGGCGACTACTCCATATCCTTGATGTGTCAACCAGCGCACCAAAGGCATCATACCACCGCGGTTTCGGTAGGGGTCCGGTAATATAACCACCCAAGCCGATGGGGAATCTATGGAAAATTTCCAGCCCATAAGCGCGGTGTTATCCTGGGATTGCACTAAGAAAGTTTCCGGGGCATTGGGGGTGCCGGTGGGCGGATCATAGATGCGGTCTAAGGCTTCGATACGTCTGTAGATGGTTGATACCATGATGATGGGAAGAACGACATAGAATGTAATTACGTACAGAGCTACTGCGGTGATGATGATTGGGAGTATCTGGATTTTTCCGTTAGTTGCGAACATCGAATTTCCTCCGGGAAGGCGGATTAGGAAAATAATGGCTTGTCGGGTTTCTGCTCCCGCCCAGGCGGGATTGGAATCCGAGCTACTATGTTTAGGAAATCCATTTCGGGAGATATCCGGATTTCCTAAGCAGGATCAGCAGTCGTCGAGGGTCTTTCCCTTTTGGGATCCGGGCAGTATTTTCGGATTCCGGTTCGGATACGTAGGGTTTTATGGTTCGCCGGGCACGGATTTCCGTCATCAACCATGGATCGCGAGTCTCTACTATACGTTCACCGGCGTTGATGATAATGTGTCCGTGGCGTTGGGCGATGTCTTCAATAAAGGTAATTACGTTTTCAGGGACTTTGGAACGGGAATTTGACATCAAGAGGTCTTTGATAGATTTAGCAGTCCAATCGTTGTCCATAGCTCGACGGATTGAGTCTTTGGTTATTACGGAATGATTGCCTCTCAGTTCTACGATTTGGCAAAGGCGGAATCGTACTGCCGGGTCTAAATCCGGGGGCAGGATGATTTCCAGGTTTGCCAATACCAGGAATTGATTTTCCGGGGACGGGGCTGCTTTTTCGGTGTCGCGTTTTCTTGCTCTCAGGAGTTTCATGCCGAATGATGATACCCGGAATTGGGTTGTTTCGCTATGTAGGTTTATGATAAGATCTATAACATTAATCCAATTCAACGGACCGGATAGCGAATTTAAAATATCATCGCGGATTTGATCCCTGGTCAGTTTTGATATCGGGACATTATCAATTGCGAATAAAGTAATCTCTTGCTCAAGAAAGGTATCCAGGTAGTCATCCAGATTTATCATCCGGTTGACAGGAAGAGTGGCAAGATTCGCCAATAGTATCTGCCGTGTCTGCCAAGATGGGCTCAGACGGTTGATGGGGAGTGGGAGTACATTTTTGTGGCTATGTGGGTGTTCTTTAATTAGTTTACCGTCCTTATCTACGAAGTGCAGCCAGTAGGACAGCATACGCGCTGCTAATCGTAGATGATCCCGGATAAGGTGTACTTTTTCCGATACAGCTATTAAACGATCACCTTGTTTTGCCAATAATCCTTCGAATCTACAGAAGTGAAACAGGAAGTTCAAGTATTCGATAACGTCAACACTTTTATACGTTAAGTTTGGGGATATGCGACGCCAATGCTTGCGATGTACGCGGCCACTCATTAGGTCTTTGGGATCATTGCCCAGCAAGGATACATCTTCGCTGAACAGGTAGCTCAGCAGTGCGGTTACATCGTCGGATATTTGGAATGGGGACTGTGATTCCTGTTCGACCGGATGAGTAGCTTCGGTAAAGAAGGTGCGTTTCCTTACCGATGGTGATCGGTATTCCTTAACGAAGTTATTGCGTATTATCATCGCCAGGTCATTCGGGATGGTAACTCTGCGACCACTGACTTCCCCATTGGGACCGCTTAAGAACAGCAATCCACGTTCCTGGAGCGATTCCAGAATATCTACCATGTCAAGAATATCAACACTCCAACGGAAATGCAGCCATTCTCGGCGCAGTTCCTCCAAGCCAAGCGCACGCTGTTTGATTGACAATATTTTTAACAGTTGTTGTTCCGATGTGGATAATTGCTCGCGATAGATATTGCGCAGGTATTGAATATCCAGGATTTTATGCCGGATTAATTCCTTCAGTACCACGAAAGTGTGCCTGACGTCTATTCGGTTTCGTTTTGCAATTTGCCATAGTGCGACGGATGGGAGATGTGGGTCTTCGTGTTTTTCTAAAGGAATTAATGACAGCCATTCGCCTAAGGAATCCGAGTAGGCTGATGGCAGTCGGAATTGCAGGTATATTTCCCGCGGGACAATCACCAGTTCCCATCCTTTTGGGGTGGTATCATCGGGGTATATGGTTGTAAGTCCGTAATCTGTCAGTTTCGATAATTGTGACAGTGGTACATGGGTTGGGGCGTCGGTTGGTTTTTGTTGATCATATATAATGCTTCCGCCTGAGGATAAGATAGTCCACAGCAGCCCTTTTGCCGGTTTAGGAAGGTTCATCAGGTAATGCCATAGGTGTACCGGATCTTTGAGCATGTCCGAAAGACCAGCAGTTAGATCAGCTTTGGTGGGCTTTTTGGTGCTTTTCGGTGTCCAGCCCCAAGCATGCGCCATCTCACGCAGTTGTTTGACTGGAGTGTGAGCCAAGCAAGACCTGAGTGTCGGCAGATTTCCGGCGATGTTACGACGATATTTCCCAGCTGTCGATGTCGTAATGATACCCCTGTTCAGTTAAGAATAGTTGACGGTTCATGGCGAATTCGGCTTCCCGGGTGTCCCGGGTGACGATGGTATAGAAGGTGGCTTGATTTTCGCCTGCTTTCGGGCGTAGGATTCTTCCCAGCCGTTGGGCTTCTTCCTGGCGGGAGCCGAAGGTTCCGGATACTTGAATTGCCACGTTTGCACATGGCAGGTCCAATGCGAAATTGGCGACTTTGGATACCACCAGTATGCGGAGGTCGCCCCGCCGGAAGCGGTTATAGAGTTCTTCGCGTTTCCAATTGGGCACCGCGCCAGTGATCAATTCCAGGTTAAATTCTTTGGCTATGATATCCAGTTGCTCCAGGAACTGCCCGATGATTAGTACGCTATCCGATCGATGTTCTTTTAACAGTTTTTCCACCACGTGCAGTTTTGCGGGATTGCTGGATGCGATGGTGAATTTACGTCGTTCACCGGCTAAGGCATAATCCAAGCGGGATTCTTGGGCTAAAGGCAGGCGGATTTCCCGGCATTTGGCTTGGGCGATCCAACCCTGGTCTTCCAGCTCCTTCCAGGGTACATCGTATTTCTTGGGACCGATCAGGCTGAATACGTCGTCTTCTTTGCCGTCTTCTCGAATCAAAGTGGCGGTTAACCCCAATCGGCGTTTACTTTGGATTTCCGCCACGGCACGGAATACCGGCGCCGGCAGCAGGTGTACTTCATCGTATATAATCAAGCCCCATGGGTGTTCGTTAAACAAGGGGAAGTGTATAAAGTCTTCCTCCCGGGTGCGACGGTAGGTCATAATTTGATAGGTGGAGATGGTGACCGGTAGGATGGCTTTTTTTTCGCCGGAGTATTCAGCAATCAAGCCGTCGTTCAGGTCGGTTTTGTCCAGGAGTTCGTCGCGCCATTGCCGTAGGGCGATGATATTGGTGACCAAGATCAGAGTATGCATGCCGATAACTTCCATGACTCCCATTCCAACCATGGTTTTCCCGGCACCGCAGGGTAGGACTACCACTCCGGACCCGCCTACGGATGTTCCGCCGGCATAGAAAGCATTCACCGCTTCCTGCTGGTATTTACGCATCACGAAATCGTTACCGGTTAGAGTGCGGTCGCACAGTCGGATTTGCAGCTTTTCGCCGGGCAGGTATCCGGCAAGGTCTTCCACCGGGTATCCGATTTTAATCATGGCTTGTTTTAAGTGACCACGGGTGCCGGGGCGAACCAGCAGTTCGTTTTCAGTGACGGGACCCAGTAGGAAAGGTTTGATGGTTTTATGCAGTTGGATTTCTTTGATTAGCAGTTCGTCATCGCTGATTAATACTTGTCCACCGCCTTTTTCCAGCAGTTTAACTTTGCCATAGCGGCTCATATAATCCCGGATGTCGGCGATGACATTGCCGGGGAGTTCGTATTTGGAGTATTCGATTAGTTTTTGGGTGATGTAGTCTGCAGATAAGCCAGCCGCTGCTGCGTTCCATAACGACAGGGGTGTGATGGTGTACGTGTGCAGGTGTTCGGGGGATTTGACCAGTTCGGCGAATCGGACTAACGAGTCCCGGGCGTCTTGGTATAGGGCGTGATCTGTTTCCAGGAAGACGCTGCGATCCGATTGTACGATCAGGGGTTTGCTGTTGGATGATTTGCCGGTACTGGTGCTCATTTCATGCCTGTTGTTGCGCCCTACTTAGGCTTGGCGATAACTGCTAAAGTTACTTCTCCCCGATGACTTGAATCCAGAGTTTTCTCCGGCGAGGTCCGTCGAATTCGCAGAAGAATAAGCCCTGCCAGGTGCCTTGACAGATTTTGCCATCGGTGACCGGGATGGTCAGGCTGGGACCGAACAGGCTCGATTTGATGTGGGCGTCGGAATTACCTTCCATGTGCGTGTAGCCTGCGTTCGGCGGGATCAGATTTTCCATGGTATTCAGGATGTCGTGTACCACCGAAGGATCGGCATTTTCGTTGACAGTCAAAGCAGCGGTGGTGTGGGGGCAGTACAGCACCACACAACCTTCTTTGATATCACTTTCGGCAACGACTTCTTGAACTTGGTGATCTATGACCACGAATTCGTTTCTACGTGAGGTATTGATGGCTATTTCTTTCATGAGAATCCTCGCCATTTTACAAGTCTGGGTTGTATGATTAACGATTGATTTCTACTTCCATGCCGTCGTAGGCGATTTCCGTATTCTCGAAGATTGGCTGCGCTTCGTTTACCAGAGTTTCATGATCGGTGTATCGTGCGCTGATGTGTGTCAATATCAGCTTTTTCGCGTTTGATTTCCGCGCGACTTTGGCAGCCTGGGCTGCGGTACAATGGTCTGACGCCTCCGCTTCGTCCTGGTGGGCTTGGGTGAAGGTGCCGTCGAAGATCAGCAGGTCCGTATCTTTTGCCAGATGGTAGGCACCGGGACAGAGACGGGTGTCCCATATTACGGCGACTTTCCTCCCCGGGATCGAGGGTCCAACCATGGTTTTTGCTTCGACGATGCGTCCATCCGTAAGGGTGATATCATTGCCGGATTTTAGTTCACCGTATAACGGTCCGGGTTCGATGCCCAGTCGTTCGGCTCGTTGTAGGTCGAACGTGCCGGTTTTGTCTTTTTCTACGAACAGAAATCCGATAGTAGGAACACGATGCTTCAACGGCGCCCATTGGATATCAAATTCGTCATGTTGGAAGCAGGTGCTTCTATCCCCATCCAGTTCTTGGATTTCCAATGGATACTGGATATGGCTGTAGGTATGCTTCAGTGCGCACTCAATATATTCAGCGATTCCCGGCGGTCCCAGCAGGGTCAACGAGTGTTCGATTCCCTGGAGTTCCCGGGTGGCTAACAGCCCCAATAATCCGCCCACATGGTCGGCATGCAGGTGGCTGATACAGATGGTGCAGATTCGTGATAACTTCCAACCCGCTTCCATCAGTGACCGCTGGGTGCCTTCACCGCAATCGAACAGGATGACAGTACCATCGATTTTTAGGGCGATTCCCGGTAGTCCGCGACTCGATGTGGGAATGGCGGCTGAGGTACCAAGGAATCGTACTGTGATTGGCATAGGCGGCATCCGAGGATTTTATAGTCCTGCTAACAACTCTAAGGCTTTTTGTAACTGATCCTCGGGCTGGGTCATGGTGGCGCGCACCCATCCAGTGCCGCCGGTACCGAATCCGCGACCGGGCGTGAGTATCACCCCCTGGTTTAATGCTTTTTCCACGTATTCGGCGTCGTCGTCGTCCACCTGGAACCACACGTAGAAAGTGGCTTTTGACCGGTGTACCCGGTATCCTAAGGATTCCAAGCCGTTCTCGAACATGACCCTTCGCCGCCCATAGATTTCCTGGGCTTCACGGACTTCCGGCGGCGGTTCGGTTCCCTGGAATTTTTCCAGAGCATCCGCCATGGCGCGTTGGATAAATAAAGGAGCACCGGAATCCAACTGGGCTTTTATGCGCACCAGTCCATTGATTAGTTCGGAAGCTCCCACCGCAAACCCGATACGATAACCGGTAGCGCTAAAGGTTTTACTCAAGGAGTGGAATTCGATGGCGTTCCGAGTAAATTGCAGCAGCGACGGCGATACAGCACCTCCGAACGTCATTTCCGCATAGGCAGCGTCTTGTACTACCACGGTTTCCGGGTGGTCATGCACGAATGCCGCCACGGCTTGGAAGAATTCCACCGGTGCTTCCGCTCCGGTCGGGTTGTTGGGGTAGTTCAGGAACATCAACTTAGCGCCTACTGCTTGCTGTAAGTCAGGCAGCATGCCGTTATCAGGGTTCAGGATCATTTCCGTGACGGTTCCCCCGTTCAGTATAGCACCGGCACCTTGATATACCGGATAGCATGGGGATGGGACCGCCATGATATCACCCGGGTTGACGAAGGCTCGGGTCAGATTCGCCAAGCCCTCTTTGGCACCGATGATCACGGCGATTTCCTGATCCGGATCCAATTCCACCCCATAACGACCTGCGAAAAAGCGGGCGATGGTTTCACGGACTTTAGCGTCCCCCTGGCTGGTTGGATACAAGTGTACGTCGGGACGGTCCAAGTGTCGTTTGATGGCATTCACCAGGAAAGCTGGCGGCTGGAGATCGGGATCACCTATCCCTAAGTCCACGGTGAGTAATCCCTGTTGTTTTCGCTCTGCCGCTTTTCGTTCCAGTTCGGCGAATAAGTAGGGCGGCAGGTTTGCCAGTCTGTCAGCGATTCGCCAAGTGGTCATGGTGTCCTTTGCTATTGTTTCTAATCAAGTTGTTGTTTTCTCTAGCCGGCGATACTCCACACTAAGAATCCAATCCAGGATGGGTTGGCAACACGCAGTGCCCGGATGGCTTCGTCGGAGGTTGTCCCGCTTTTGATTAAATCATCCATCAGGAGAATTCGTTTTCCCTCGATCGTTTCCGGATGTGGTACCGACATGGTATCTTGGATGATTTGTTGCTTTTGCTCCTTCGATATGGCTTCTTTTACGAATCGGGTGGCTCTACGTTTCACGATTGCCCGATGTTGATATGGAATTCGCAGCGCTTTGGCGACTTTTCCGGCTACGTATTCAGCGGCGGTTGGTTTCCATCTCGGACGCGAAGGCGGCATTGCCAGTATCAGGTCAACTGTCCAGGGGGGATTCAAGTTATTCAAGAATTTGACGCAGGTGTTTGCTAACCATCGACCGCTGGCTTTATGCCCCCGGTATTTCAGTCGATATACGCGTTCACCTACAGTGGTCCGGCGCCATTCTCCATGTTGTTTTGCGCTGTGGTGGTCTAATGCCCAACCGCTGTCGAATGTGCCGGTGATTTGGATGCCCGGAGGGACATAGGGTTTCTTACGAAACCAGCCCATGCCAACCGCCCTCCAGAGTTAGTTCCCCTTGGAATACGAATTGCGCGGGTCCTCGGAGCCAGATTTCCCGGAAGTCCGACGATACCTGTACCGATAGAGTGCCGCCTTCCATCTGTACCGTTATTTCTTTTTCCAAATCCACCAGTCCCAATGCCGCTGCAGCGACAACGCTGGCAGTAGCCCCAGAGCCACATGCCAATGTACGTCCCACCCCGCGTTCCCAGATTAATATCTCTACCGAGTTTCGGTTCGGGATTTCTACGAATTCGACATTGGTGCGATTCGGAAACATTCGGTGCTTTTCCAGTTTCGGTCCCCAAGCCAATAATTCTTCTAATGATACTTTTTTATTGATCACGAAATGGGGATTGCCGATATCGACGATAACGCCGTCAAACTGTTGATTGTCAATTATTACCGCATGTCGAAGATTGGGGTGATTGATTTCCGGAATACCGGAAATATCGCGGAATTTTGGCGCCGGCATGGTGTTTCTGACGGTACCATCGGGTAAGGCGGTTGCCCTTACCGGTCCACCACCGGTGGCGATCTCAGTTTCTTGGGTCAGGTCCTCCCCAAGGCTGGTCAACAAGGCTACGGTACAACGGAGTCCATTGCCGCACATTTCCGCTTCGTATCCATCAGCATTGAAGTAGGTCATACGGTAACCGGTGCCGGTTTTTCCGGCGACAATTATGCCGTCAGCGCCGATTCCGGTGTGCTGGTCGCATAGGGATTTTATGGTTTCCGGGGTCAAATTTCGCAGGATCGATTCCGAATCCCGCAAGCCGTTGAACATCACGAAATCGTTACCCAAACCGTGGTATTTCCAGAATGCCAGTGTTTTCATTAATTGTTTCCCGGGGCGAGCCTTCTAATATAACAATTATTTTGGCATTAGACAAGAGTATTTTTCGACCTTGTTGGCTGCTAATGTCAAACAGTATCGGTGACTATTTCATCAGTATCACTGTTTTTGTTTGTGGGGTGTCATATCGATTTATCGCTGTTGCTTTTCCGGATTGAATACGGATGGTATATACTCCGCTGGCGACATCGATACCCTGTTGGTTTATCCCCTGCCAGGTGATTCTGTAGTTCCCTGGATTAATGTGACTCTGGTGTGCGATATATACTCGTTGTCCAAGGATGTTGTATATGTGGATGGCAATCGATCCCGAAGTGCGTATGATATAGGGGATGGTGATTTGCGAATTGAAAGGGTTGGGATACGGAGATAATAACTGATATTGAGCCGGGAGATTGGTTAGCTGCGGTTGGTTGCGGCGGTTAGGGTTGGGTTTTACCCAGGTAACATTGTCGTTCCATAGTAAGGTTAGGGTTGGGGATAATCCATGGACTACCGCAACGTCCACGTAGTCGTCTCTGTTCAGATCGCGGCATACTATCCCCGCAGGATGCTGCTGCACGCCGAATATCCATTGCTGATTAAAGTTCCCCAGACCGTCATTTTCCCAAACCACCAACGCGTTTCCTAAGTAGTCGATGGCAACCAAGTCCAAGTCGTCGTCCCGGTCGATATCAGAAAAGCTCAAGTCGCGCATTTCGCCTTGTTTTATCCAATTGGCAGCAGGTTGGAATTCCCCTGTGCCGTTGTTTTGATAGAGTTGTACCGGTGTAAAATCATCGTCCCAGCAGGTAAGGGCAATGTCGTTGTCCTGATCGCCGTCATAATCGCCCACCGCCAACTCCTGCGGGAGCGCTATGAACTCAATCATTGTCGGTGTGCTGAAGGTTCCGTTGTCCTGCAGGAAGATGGCGGTTTGACCAAAGTCGAAGTTATCATCAACGGTTACGATCATGTCCAATAAGGAATCTTGGTTCAGATATGCCAGCTCGATATTTCGGATTTTAACCTGGTGGTTGGAGGATGGGAATTCCCAGATGAGTTGAGGTTGGTGTAAGCCTCCGGTGCTGTCGTTATACAGGACATTTAAATACCGGTAGTCCAGCGCGGAGATGACGTCCAGATGCTGGTCCTGGTTCAGGTCGATTAATTTCAATTCCTGGCAGTTGTTAAAGTCGTGGTAGGTGACCGATTCCAGGAATGCGCCCTCGCCTTCGTTGAATGCGATGATCAGTTTTTCACCACCCAATACCAAGTCTGCCATCTGGTCACCATCCATGTCACCGGCGCATCCTACTTCGATGTTGGCGGACATAGGGTATGCGATGGCGTCAGTGAATTCTCCTGAGCCGAGACTGATCAAACGCACAATATCGCGGTTTAAGCCACCAAGGGCGATCAGATCGGGGTAATTGTCACCACTGATGTCATGGGCGATGATTTTCCATGCGTTAATCAAGATCGGCATGGTTGCCGGGAGGGGGAAGGTGCCATCGGATTGGTTCAGGAGAGTCGAAACAGTTCCGGAGTTCCAGTTCAATGTCAATAGGTCCAGATGCGAGTCGTGATTGAGGTCGGATACGAAGATCATGCTGGCATTACCGCCCACCGGATAGGTCTGGGATAGTTGGAAACTGCCGGGTGTGGTAGCAAATAGTACGCTGACCTGGTCGGCGCTGCTGGATAATACCACGATGTCATTTTCGAGGTCGCCGTTCAAATCTCCTGCGATACACAGGTATGGTGAGAAGGGTATCGAGAAAGTATCGCCCTCGACATAGTTGGATTGGTTGTTTAGATAGGTGTAGATTGCATTCCCATCATGATTGCAGATAATCATATCCTGATCCTGATCGGAATCGATGTCCGTTACCATTGCCGACCGGGGGTTGTAATCCAAGTCCAGAGCCTGGGGTTGAGCGAATTGCCCGTTGCCGAGATTTTGGTATATTAGCACTGTATTATCATATGCTGAGGTTACAATCATGTCGGGGAGGCTGTCCTGGTCCAGGATTTGGACTTGGAGGTCTAAGGACACAACGTTGGTCGGTATCGGGGGGCTGGGAGTAAAGCCTCCACCAACTTCTCCGAACAGGATAACGATTTCTTGGTATGCCGACAACATCACCGCAAGATCCATACAACCGTTTTGGTCGAAGTCGGCGGCACGCAGTTGCATTTGGTAGTTACCCAGTGTGTAGTTGGCGGTCTGTTCGAAGGTGCCATCACCGTTGCCGCTGAAGATTTGTAAGTCTGAAGAGCTTTCTTTCGCAACCGCCAGGTCCAGAGTATCGTTGCCGTCGAAGTCACTAAGTATGGCGGCGGTGGGTCGTGTGCCAACTGTGAGTGGTGTTTGAGGAGTGAATGATCCGGTGCCGTCATTCAGTAAGATAGTGATATTGTTGCTCAAGCGGTTGACAACTATCAAGTCCGTGCTGCCGTCGTTGTTTAAGTCTCCGGTTTGCATGTCCTTTGGGTAGATTCCCACTTGGATAGTCTGTGCTAATTGGAAAGTGCCGTCGGACTGCCCAAGCATGATTGACACGATTTCCTGGCTGATGGAGGCGATTGCGATGTCATCGGTGCTGTCGTTGTTGAGGTCTTCAAGTATCGCGCATTGCGCATCCGATCCGCCATAGGGGAAGTCCATCCGGGCATCAAATCGTGGAGTTGCGGATATTGTGATTGTCAAACCGCATATCAAAGCCCCCACAATAACTGCATGTTGTTTTACCAATGTCATCAGATTCCTTTTTCGTCTTGTAGTGTTGTTCACATGTTGGATTGAGTTATTTATCCGGTGCGGGATAGTTTCTGCAGTGCCTGGTCTTTTCCCGCTACCAGCATCAGATCACCCGGGGAAAAGATATAGTCAGGTATGGGAACCACGCGGCTTTCTTCCGCGATTCCCGTGTGAGGTTTGTAGATTAGGACCACTTCCGCACCGAATTTGGCTCGAAGGTTCAGGTCTTTGATTGATTTCCCATAAAAGCTCACCGGCACTTCGATTTTTCGCATGCTGTATCCAACGCTGATTCTGGCGGTATGCGCGTGGTCTGCTTCCTCGATAGTACCTGCGATACTGCCGGTGAGGTCGTGTTTCATTAGTTCGCGGTGGTAGGCGTCGATCACATCCCAGCGGTTGATAGTACCGATGATTTTGCGGTCATCATCGGGGGTAACTACTGGGATTTGATCCAGATGCGCCTGGGCGAACATGCTCATGACGATGTCCAGTTGGTCGTGTTCGTGTACCGAGGGTACGTTGTAATTGGCGATGTCTTCCGCGATCAGGATATGTTCCAGGGATTGGACGTCTCGGATTAGTTCTCGAATTTCCCCGAAACCGATGCTGCCCATGAGTTTCTGTTGGATGTCCACTACGAAGAAGTTAGCATGGGGGCTGTTATAGATTTTATCCAGGACATCGGATAGTTTGGTGGTGGCGGGTATGGTTTCAGCGTCATGGGACATGACGTCTTCCACTTTGATGGTTCTCAGGAGGTTGATGTCCTGTCCCCGGGATAGATTGACGCCACGACGCAGCAATTTGATGGTATAGATCGATCCCTTTTTCAGGCGGGCGGCGACCAGGGTGGACAGGATGCATGCTATCATCAAAGGCAGGATGATTTTGTAGTTGTTAGTGAGTTCGAATAGTATCAGGATGGCGGTAATGGGGGCACGGGTGGTGCCAGCCACCACCGCTCCCATTCCCACCAAGGCATAAGCACCGGGCACAGCAGTGGAGTTGGGGAATAGGGTATGTACTAAGGACCCCAAGCTGCCACCCGCCATGGCACCCAAGAAGAGTGAGGGTGCGAAAATACCTCCCGATCCGCCGGATCCGATGGTTAATGATGTGGCAACCAGTTTAGCTAACAATAACAAGAGCAGGATTAACCAGGGTAATTGGTTGTGCAACGCCGCTTCGATGGTCTCGTAGCCGACACCGTAGATGTTAGGCAATTGAAGGGCGATGACTCCGATCAGCGCACCGCCTATGACCGGTTTTATCGGTTCGGGGAAGCGGATTTTATCGAAGAAGTCTTCGCTGCGGTACAGCAGGAGTATAAAGGCGACCGAAACCAAGCCTCCTAACACACCCAGGATGATGTAAGGTCCAAGTTCGAATGGGTTTACGAATTGATAAGCGGGGATTATAAAGGCGGGGACGTCCGCATAAAAGTAGTGGGTAACCACGGTAGCCATCACCGATGATACCACGATGGGACTGAATTGGGCAACACCGAATTCGCCCAGGATGACTTCGAGGGCGAATATTGCGCCTGCCATGGGGGCGTTGAAAGTGCCGGCGATGCCGGCTGCCGCACCGCATCCGACTAAGGTTCTGAGTTTCCGTGGCGGCAGCTTCAGGATTTGCCCGATGGTGGAACCGATGGCGGAACCGATTTGTACGATGGGACCTTCACGACCGACTGACCCGCCGGAACCTATGCAGATGGCGCTGGCTAAGGATTTGATCACTGCAACCCGAGGACGGATCATCCCGCCCCGCATGGCAACCGCTTCCATCACTTCCGGCACACCGTGACCTTTGGCTTCCCGTGCGAAAAAGTACACCATGGGTCCCACGATGAATCCACCGACAGCGGGGAACAGGATTTTATAGTACCAAGGCAGGGCGCGTGCGACTTCCAGGGAAAATTGACCCTGATAGAAAGCCTGCTGTACCAACCCTATCAGGGTGCGGAAACCAACGGCACCCAAGCCACCAAGAATCCCGATAATGGTTGCGATAATCAGCAGTTGGGTGTGTTCACCGGCGTTAATTTTTTCCAGGTAGGCTTTGAATTTGGCGATACGGTTTTTCCATCCGGAATCGATCACAGCGTCTCTCGAAAATTGCATTACGGAGTATCTTTTAAGTTATCAAAATTGTAAGGAAAAGTCAAGTGTTTTCCACCTAATCCGAGCAGTGAGATTAGCAGGTTTTTATATCAGATAACGACACATTTGTGTTCAATTATTGGGAGATATGTCAGATTAAGCTTATTTTTTCCTTGACTCTGTGGAAAGGAATATATATTTTTCGGTAACCAGAGCGATGTTTGTTAGTTCATAGAAACCATCACTTGATTATAGTAATGTAATTATTGATTTTAGACCAGGAGGTGACAAATGAATATCACTGCCATACGGACTCGAATGGTGTTTTATCTGATGGTGATAGGTGGATTGCTGTTGTTTTGGGGGTTGTCATGGGCAATTGAGTATGTGGAATCCTCCAATGGATTAGCGTTTCCGCAATGGGAAGGCGGTGGAACAGAGCTTGAATTTGGGGATATTGACGGCGATGGACATTTGGATATTGTGTCGATTGGAGATCATGGGTCGCCGTACATCAACACCCAGGAACATGGGATTATGGTGTATTTTGGGAATGGCGCCGGGTCATGGAGTGTACATCAGGAAGGCAATTTCGGTTATGGGGGATGTGCGATTGGAGATGCAAATGGGGATGGGTTTATGGACGTGGGTTACGGGATGCACCACAACTACAGCAGCACGGATTTCGGAGACCAGTTGATCGAGGTGGCGTTGGGGGACGGCACCGGGATGGCATGGACTCCATGGGATGACGGATTGGCAACCAACGGGGAGACCTACGGGATGTTTGCCACCGATTTCGGGGACGTGGATAATGATGGGGATTTGGATTTGGGATCGAATTCCTTTGGCGCCAGTGCAGGTGTGCATATCTATTTAAATCAAGGAGATGGAACTTGGGTGCAGAGTTTCGGATTTACCGGAGGTAATTCCGCACATTTTTTTAAGTTTGGGGATATCAATAACGATGGGAACTTGGATTTTACAGTCAGTCAACAGTATGGGACGGTTTACTTTGGGGATGGTACCGGTGATTTTACTTTGGGAGACTACAATCTGCCGGGTCCGGGACTGGTTGGACAAACGGGTCTTTCGTTGGGTGATGTGGACCAGGATGGGGGAGCGGATTTAGCCTGGGTAAATAGCGATGGTGGGATTGAAGTTCGGCGATTTAATACTTCCATCAATCAGTGGGAAGACCTAAGCGGCACGTTGCCGTCCACTGGAAATTACCGGGCAACTCAGTTGTACGATATGAACAATGATGGGTGGATGGATATGGTGGTGATGGGAACGGCAGTGGTGG
>CBDVBD010000042.1:0-21587 GCA_965372135.1 uncultured bacterium
GATTTAAATATTTTGCTATTTCTTCTGTTTTGGGAGTCTGAAAATCCGCAGCACTCAGGAGGTTCTCAATTTGCCTAATGATATCCTGTTGATTGTCAGTGAGTCGGATTTCGTGATCGGACACGTGTATCCAGTGATCTTCCGACACCAACTCCCCATCCTGCAATAATCCCTCAATAATATTGTCACAGACTTGCTGTGGAAACAGCCGTTCACATTTCCGGCGCAGCTCGGCACGGGAGATCCCCGGGAGCAGCGGATTAGCTACATGATGATCGCGTACTTTGCCCATCATCACCTCTCGGGAATCGTTTAATCGATCCGGATGCAACAGCAGCATCTTTTCTCCGGACCCGATCTTTAATACCTGTTTCTGCTGCACCAGGCTCTCTAACTTATCGGCAAGCGTTTTTCTGGTTAAACCCGTTAATAACAATATGCTATCATTGGACATCCCAATCCGTGGCGACGATTTCAGGCACGCTTGAATCACCGCTTCATGGTCATCTTGATCCAACGCGTCCATCCAATCCAGTACCTTGGTATCGAAGCGTTTTCTTCGTCCGGTGGGAACCGGATCCAGTACCACACCCCCGCCGATAGTGATCTGAGGGGAATACCGTCGAATCACAAACGGGTCTTTCCGGGCCGCCACCGCCGGGTTTTCCAACCGCAGCCGCACCGGTGCTTCGTCACCCGGTTCCAACACATCCCGATCCAGCAACACCACCCGCCCAATGATCTCCTGTGTCCCTAAATGCACCCGCACCCGGGTACGATGGTTGAAGGGCTCTGCCGATGATAGGAGCATCATGCGACCATCCAAAAGGTTTGAGGGTTGGAGGTATCCCGGCTCGCCCACCACGTAACCCCGCTTGAGATCAGAAACATCGATGCCCTGTAGATTCAATGCCGCCCGGTCACCTATACGTACCTCATCAACTGTTTGCTCGTGGCTCTGTACGCCGCGCACCTTAGCCTTAATCCCCGCCGGTTGGATTTCCAATACCGAATCCGGGCGGGTGGAACCCGATAGCACCGTACCGGTCACCACCGTCCCGAACCCCTTGATGGAAAATACGCGGTCCACCGGAAGCCGGAACATGCCGCGATCCTGTTTCACCGGCAACGTATCCAGCGCTTGCTCAATACCGGCAAGCAATTCCGGAATCCCGCGTTCCGACAGGGAATCCACTACATAGATAGGAGCATCTTCCAGGAATGTCCCTACCATCAGATCCTGCACATCCGCTTCCACCAATTCCAACCAATCCGTTTCGACAATATCAGCCTTGGTGATAACGATAATGCCGTTTCTGACTCCCAGCAGCCGCAGGATATCCAGGTGTTCACGGGTTTGCGGCATCACCCCGTCATCCGCCGCCACCACAAACAACACCATATCAATAGTCGCCACTCCCGCCACCATATTCTTAATAAAACGCTCATGACCGGGAACATCAATTATGGCAGCTCGACTCCCCAAAAAGGCGAAACCCAGATCAATGGTGATCTGGCGTTCCTGTTCTTCCTTGAGTCGATCGGTATCCATCCCGGTGAGAGCACGTACCAAAGCGGTTTTCCCGTGATCAATGTGCCCGGCGGTCCCAATGATTACGTGACTCATCCGATAATGTTTCCAACCCTTTAATTTGTGATGTTATTTCTGCACCGACTGGAACACTGCCAGCCGCAGTTGTAATTCGGTAGGATCCTCTAATAAGTAAATTGCCTTTTCCAGGACGACAATGGCGCTGTCCACCTCGCCCAACCCGAATAAAATCCTGGCGTAAGTATCAAGAAAATCAGGGTTCAGTGGCTTTAAATCCACCGCTTTCTGCGCCAACGGCAGCGCCTGGTTCAAATCAGGTTGATACTGCAGGTATATAAAGGCGAGATTGTTCAGCGCCTGCGGATAATCCCCCTTTAACGCTAATGCTTTGCCATAGGATTCGACAGCACCATCGATTTGATTCAACTTGCGATACGCCAACCCCATATTGTAATGCGCTTCCGGAAAATCCCCATATTCGTACAACGCCTTCTGATACATCTCGACTGCCTTAAGATAGTGTCCGGCATTGTAATACTCCACTCCCTTGTTCATAAGCATCGACGCCTTCACCATCGTCGAATCGGGTGGTTGATACCCTTCGGACGTAGTTTCATCACGCCGTTGGCATCCACTCAACACCAATAGCAACACTAACCCAATTACAATACACCACCTGATAGGTTGCATGTTATTCTATAATCCTACTGAAATAAAGAGGTCAAATCGATTTCATAGTATTCCGAAAGACAGTATTTGCACCCTAAATACCGGGGATGCGCCTCGGCATCAACCATCCGCTTCATCTGGTCCACTGTGTACACCTTGCGCTGTTTATCCTGCGGAATTTCCTTCACTTTGCACTCGTACTTCACGAACGACATATCGTGGATGATCCGATTTTCCTCATCTATCAAAAACATTACCGACCTCCATAATGTAGTACCAAATAAACATAACGGAAAATTGGTAAAAAAGCAAGTGATTTCTAAGGATTTGTGCCTTTTTGCAGGGATCGGATTTCGCTGTCAGATAAAATCCGCCAATTCCCCGGCGCCAAGTCTCCCACCACCATATCCCCAATCCGAACCCGATGGAGGGTTACAACCCTGTTTCCGATAGCCTCAAACATCCTGCGAACCAGCCGCTTACGACCCTCAGTAACTACAACCCCCACCGAACCATCCGCCGTTTCCCATACTCGCACCGGCACAATCATCCCATCGTCCAACTTGACACCAGCTTGTAGCCGTTCCAGGGACGTCAACGATAACGGTGTTGAAAGCTGAACTACGTACTCCTTTTCCTTCCCATAGCGAGGATGGGTGATCTTTAGTGCCAGATCACCGTCATTGGTCAGCACCATCAACCCGGAACTGTCCCGATCGAGCCTGCCGGCGGGATAGACCCGGAAAGGCAAATCAATAGCATCGGTGATAGCGGGACCGGTTTCCCGCGAAGTGCGACAGGTGGAGATTACGCCCACCGGTTTATGGTAGGCAATTGTAACTTTCGATTCCACTTCGGGAACCGGCTGTCCATCCACCATTACCTGATCGTGTTCCGGATCTACCTGCAGCCCCATCTCCCGGACAATTCGTCCGTTAACTTGCACTCTGCCGTCTTGGATTATCTCCTCGCAGTGCCTGCGTGAACCGATCCCACTTTCAGCAAGGTATTTCTGCAATCTTATATTAAATTCTCCTATAACAAAAAGCCCCCCGAATCGGGGGGCTTATCAATCCCGAACTATTCTACTGCAAGGACGTTTAGGTTCTCGGAATATTTTTCCCAGTCAAGCACGCTCTTCATCCCCTCGAAATTCAACTTCAGGGAACGGAAATTCAGGAATCGCTCGATCCGGAAACTGACCGTTGCAATGCTGTTATCCGCCAGTATCAGGTCAATGTCCTTGGATTTACCATCGTAGTCAATCTGGATGTGATGATTCCCGGCAACCAGATTGTCCAACAAAACGCAGTTGTGTTCTCCGCCCGGAGAAATGAAGTACGGATCGTCATCCACCGACACCTTCAATTTACTGCCTTCGATGATGCCGTTTTGTGTCGGTCGAACTACCGCAAGCTTGGCATTTCCCCTGGCTTTGACATAGGTTCCCACAATCTCCGCAGTGGGATTGTCTTCTGATAACAAGACCTCATGAGGCGCTGGATCGAAATACGCCGGAACCGATCCAAATGCGACCAAATACGTCCCCGGCTCCATATCCTGCTCAAAGAAACCGGATCCCACGGCACGACCATTGATATATATTTGCCCAGCCATCGGTTCTGTGGTAACCTTCAGGTGCGGAGTGGGCCTTTCTTTTTCCAGGCGTAGGTTAAAAACTACCAATTCACTCTGCAGGTTGCGTTCGATTGACACGTCAACCACCGGAGGTTCGACTAAATATCCTTCCTTCACCACCGAGATACTATAGGTCCCTTGGGGAATTTCATCCAATGTCGCGTTGGTGAGCCTGCCGGTAGATTGTCCATTAAGGAAGATTTCGCAATCCTTTTTGTTCGTCGATACGATAATCGATCCCATAATCTGTTTGGATAGGTTGAGGCGTTCGGTCCTTCTGGGTCTCTGCGTCGGTATTGAAGTAATCCTCCTCCGTTCCGGTTTGGGCAGGGCTTCGTACATCTGTGCCGGTATCGACATGGATTTTTCGCGCACTTCCACCCCGTCGTAGAACGCCAACAGGTATTCCTCCTCCATCTGGAATCGTATTTGCTTAATCTTTCCTGTGGAAATATTGACTGTCTCAAACGGTGGATTGGGTCGATAACCGCTCTTGCGTACCGATACCGTTACTTTTCCCACCGGGATTCTTGATAATGTAGTGTCGGTAACGCAGCCCATTGGTGATCCATTCAACAGTATTTCCGCACCGGGCACATCTGTGATGATCCGGATCGATCCGGTACCTTCAGACCGGGATACTACCAGATAATAGAAAACGCCACCGATAATCACCAACGGGATGAGGAACTTCATCCACAGTCCACATAGTCGGTAAAACTTCGCCATTGCCCGGCTTGAAGCGGTGATTTTCCGCCGTGATCCGGTCTGCCAATTAAAGAAGAAACTCAATCGCTTGCCTCGTGTTCCCTGAGTTGCAAATGAAGGTGCTATAGCTTTCATCATACGTCTCCCTACTGAGAACATCCAGTATCATTCCATATCTGTAATAATTTCTCTTCGTTAACATCCTACGTCCAAACAAAGTAAACTTCTCTATGCCATGTTTGATCTTCTGACTAATTTCGCCGGGTTCCTATCCGGAGATTATTCCGCACCTGCCTGATCGCCCTGCTGCTTTTTCTGCATCTCCAGAAACGGCTTAAACAGATCAATCGGAATCGGGAATATAGTGGTGGAATTGTTTTCCGTAGCAATTTCCGCCAACGTCTGCAGGAATCTAAGCTGTAACGCCACCGGATGTTTTTCGATCACCGTTGCCGCCTCCGTCAATTTGGTTGACGCCTGGAATTCTCCGTCGGCGGCAATCACTTTGGCACGGCGTTCCCGTTCCGCTTCTGCCTGTCTTGCCATCGCACGTTTCATTTCCTGGGGTAGATCCACATGCTTAATCTCCACCATGGATACCTTAATTCCCCAGGGATCGGTATGACGGTCGATGATGTCCTGCAACTGCATGTTGATCTTTTCCCGTTCCGACAATAGGTCATCCAGTTCCACCTGCCCTAATATCGAACGCAGCGTGGTTTGCGACAACTGCGATGTGGCGAACATGTAATTCTCCACTTCCACTATCGCCCGATCCGGCTGCATTACCCGGAAGTAAATAACCGCATTCACCTGTACTGACACATTGTCCTTGGTGATTACGTCCTGGGGCGGCACGTCCAACACGATCGTTCGCAGACTGACTTTTATCATCCTATCCACGATCGGAATCAACAGGATCAGACCGGGACCTTTGAAACCGATCAAACGACCTAAACGAAAGATCACTCCCCGTTCGTACTCGTTCAAGACTCGAACCGCACTGGCTAAAATCAAGAACACCAGTACTATAACTACTATCAAACCTGGCATTTCAACCTCCCTGTTTCGTACGTCTTGCCAGCAGATTTCTGCAAACGGCTTTCGTTCGCTGACTTTATGTTATTTAAAAAAATCAAGATGATACTTTCTTTACCTTAGCTACTAAGCGATTCACACTGACCACTTCCACCGAATCGCCTACCGATATTTCCTCATCGCTAATCGCCGTCCACAACTCGCCGTGTACCAACACCTGACCTCGCGGTGTCATCGGTTTCTCCACCACCCCGATTTCGCCGATGATGCCTTCGGTGCCGGTGGTGGGACGTTTCCGTTGTGCCCGAATTGCCATACCGATAGCGAACAGAAAGAACAGCACCGTCACCAACGCAGCCGGGAAAATCACCCCCAAGGACACCCGGAAAGCCGGAATCGGCGAGTCCACCAGCATGATGGAACCCAAGATCAAGGACAGGACTCCACCTATGGATAACACTCCGTAACTTGTCACCTTGATCTCCAGTAAAAATAATATAATGGCAAAAAGAATCAGCAGCACCCCGGCATAATTTATCGGCAGCGTCTGAAACGCGAAAAACGCCAGTATCAACGAGATGCCGCCCACCACTCCGGGAAGGATGGAACCGGGATTATACAGTTCGAAGAACAAGCCGTAGATGCCAAGCAGCATTAAGATGTAGGCAATGTTGGGGTCGCTGATTATGTTCAGAAGACGGTAACGGAAGCTCATGGTCCGAGTCGCGATAACTGCATCTTCCGTGTCCAGAATCTTCTCGCCGAGGTTTAGAATAATTGTATCACCGTGAATCTTTATTAACAGGCTGTCAACACTGGGCACCACCATATCCACCACATTGATTTCCAGCGCCTCCTGATCTGTGATGGATTCGCTTTCCGTAACTGCGCTTTCCGCCCAGTCTGCGTTTCTTCCCCGGGTTTCGGCAATCGACCGAATAAATGCCACCGCGTCGTTCAATACCTTTTCATCCATCACCGACTTCCCGGAGGTATCTTCCTGAGTGCCCGTCATCCCCAAACTTACCGGATGCGCCGCTCCGATGCGTGTCCCCGGCGCCATCGCTGCAATATGCGCCGCCAAGGTAATAAAAACCCCTGCACTGCCCGCTCGGGCACCCGATGGCGACACATATACCACCACCGGTACTTCGGATGCAAGGATTTCCTTCACAATCACATGGGTGGATTTCATCAATCCCCCGGGAGTATCCATCTCGATCAAAAGCAGTTCGGAACCGTCGTCGATTGCCGCCCTGATTGACTCCTCGATGAATTTGGCTGCAATGGGATTAATCACTCCATCAATCTCAATCCGAGTAACCGTGCCAGCATTCACAGCGTGACTAACCACCGCTAAGCTTACTACCACACCCAGCCATATTCTCCATGTGATGTTTCTATTTTTTTCTATTTGGGACATCTCTATGGGACTAACTTTCAGGAAAAATCAAATTTCAAGCCATTGCCTTTACTTAACCTCCGAATCCCTACTGCCCGTGAAACGCACCCCAAATCTTCAGGGTTGTCGTCACCTCCTCGTTCACAACTTCTATGTTAACCTCTTTCTTCCAGCCATTCAATGCATCGAACTGAATAACTATACTAAATATAAAAAACAAATCCCACAGATGCAAGAGAGAGTAAACACTTTGCTAAAATGATGCGAATACTGAGGCGGCTTGTTCCACCAACACCGCAATTTCCTGCACGGTGACAGTCTTTAGGTCAAGTAAAAATGTATCGTCTTTCAAATATCCAATTACCGGAATGTCCGAACTGCCGAAACGCCGGGCAACCTTTTCCACTGATCCCTTATGGGGAGTTATGGTTATCGCTACACTGGGTAACGTCTCCAGCGGCATAGTGCCCGACCCGGCTTGTGCTCGAGTGTCACGGATATTGATGTTGAATGAATCGGCGCCATCAAGGTTCCGTAAATCATTAGCTAATGTTTCCGCACGCACTCGAACTTCTTCCACCGTTTCCGTCAACATCCTCCAAGCGGGAATCTGCTGCCGGTACTGGTCCGGCGAAAGGTACAACCTCAAAGTGGCTTCCAGCGCAGCCAACGTGACTTTGTCGCACCGCAAAGCACGCATCAAGGGGTTCCTGCGCACCTGCTGGATGATGTGCTTATCGCCTGCGATCAAGCCAGCTTGCGGTCCTCCCAACACTTTATCACCGGAAAACGTCACCACCGACACTCCTTGGCGCAAACTGTCGGCAGCCACCGGTTCCGGCGGCAATCCCCATTCACTCCAGTCCTTTAATATCCCACCACCTAAGTCAAATACTACCGGGAGTTGAAATTCCCGCCCTAAATCGACCAACTCTGCCATTCCGGCATCTTCGGTAAATCCCTGCACCCGGTAGTTGGAGGTGTGTGCGGTCATCAGCACACCGGTATTATCGGTAATTGCCTTTCGATAGTCGCTGATTCGGGTGCGATTGGTGGTTCCTACCGCCACCAGTTGCGCGCCGGAACGGGTGATAATGTCCGGCAGCCGGAAACTGCCGCCGATCTCGACCAGCTGCCCGTGGGAAACTATAACCTCTTTCCCTGCGGCTAACGTATTCAACACTAAAAGCACCGCTGCAGCGTTGTTATTAACTACCGCAGAGCTTTCAGCATCGCACAACAGACAGATCAGCTCATCGATATGATTCAGCCGTTCCCCACGATCCCCAGTTTGCAAGTCGATTTCCAGGTTGGTGTACCCCTCAATAACTTGCGCCGCAGCATCCCGTGCTTCCTGTGACCAAGGTGCTCGCCCCAATCCGGTATGGAGGATTATCCCCGATGCATTGATCACTTTGCCCAAGTTGGACGTCATCAGCCTGGTTAATTCTTGTTCAACCCGGCGTACAATCGCATCCTCATCCGGAGCGCTTTCCTCCCCTTTTGACTTAATCAACTGCGCCCGGAATTCGTCAACCACACCCCGAATCCGATCCACTAAAAGGTCGTGCTGCAAGCGATTTCGCCATGGTTCTAACTTAGGATGGATCAGGATCTTATCCACCGAAGGAATCTGGGCTAATGTTTCCTGGTTAACCATGGCAGACTAAAAAGTACTATCTAATGAAATCTTCCAACCCTCAAATGCCTGCACCCGGCGGCACACTCCGCCGGTACACTTTAACCCCCCGCGTTCCGCGCCGTGAAACACCGATAAGGTATGCCGACCGTCTCCGAACGAATAGGACATCTCCTGCGAAAACCAATCCGACCCTTCCTCGGATGCTAGTTCATCATCAGTGGTAAACTGGTAAGTCACCGAAAAAGACCAATCTGGAGAATGAGTCACTGTAGCTTCCCACAACCAATCCTGATACCGGTGATTACGCTGCCGGTCCTTTACCCACAGACTTTCCATTAATAACACGGAACTATATGGCTCCATCGAATAATCTTCCCATTCGGTATAGAATCCGGTTTTATCTTCGAAATACCCCCGTCGGGCTTCTTCGTCATGCACCATCCCAAAACGTACCCGATGTTCCGGTGATGGCGTCACATCAGCCTCCAACAGCCATTCGATAAATACACGGTCCAATTGATCATTCGATGGCAAAATCTCTTCCCCTACAATCGCACTGGAATGAGTGAAGTTAGCAGTGAATGTCGCCCATTCAACCGGAGTGATTTGCCCCTCAACTTGGAAGCCGACTTCATCATCGAACGACACCACATGGGGATCACGGCTCTGAATTAATCGGCTGGTGAGTTCCCGCTGCACTACTGGAGGATTCTGAAACAGTGTGGCACCCTCATATTGATAATACTTGTAATCGGCGAACAACGAATACCCGGAACCAGCCACACTACCGGATAAGTACACCGCTCGACCCCAAATCGTTTCCGCCACCTTGGTCGCTTTCTCAGCATATTCCCCATACAACGTCACCGGTCCGGCAAAAATTTCTAAATACCCACCCGGCAAATCCGCTTCCGAATAACCCCCCGAATCCATCTTTACATAATTGACACCCAGGATCAACCATCCGGTATAGGCTTCAGCATTGAATCCTATCAGCGAGGTATTGCGAACCGTCCCCCATTCGTCCGCTTCCCCCTTCAACGCGGTGAAACTGAACGGTCCCTGATTCATGATCAGCTTGATCCCGTCCAGTTCCGTATCATGAAACAATAACCGATCTTCGAACAGGTACAAGGTTAAGCCCTTACCGAAAATTGCAGAAAAATCACCCACTCGGAATTCAAGACCACCGCTGAACCATTCCACAAACCGCTTGTCAATCCGTGACTCATCTTCCAACGCCCACAATCGGATATCCACATCCGACGGCTCGTATTTCAAATAGCGAAACCCCAGCCGGAAATCCCCCACATACAAATCCACCAGCATCTGGTTTTCGAAAAACCGCCGTTCCGCCAAATTGTGTGGGTAGTCCTCTGTAATGTAAGGACTGACTTCATCCCCCGATTGATACTGCAGTTGATTGCTGACACTGATATCCACCCCAATCGCAAATGCAGCGGAGCTAAAAACCCCCAGGATCAAAACCGTTAAAACAACCCTCCAGGCAACTCGCATAGGCATTGTCCGTGATAGCCAGGTTAATGTGAAGTACCGGACGATCCTGCTGCATCCACATCGCTGGTATCGGTATCTTCAAGATATGGAAGGATTTCCTCCTCAATCACTTTCTCATTCCCTGCCTTGAAACCTTCATGAATAGCAATAATATTCCCCTCCGGTGAAACCACCACCAAATAAGGAATCTTCTGCTTGCCCCCGAATTTCTTCATTACTTCTTTATCTGGATCCAACAGGATCGGAAACGTCCAACCGCTGGAAGCTACTGTAGGCTTGATCTTTGAGGATGTCCTTGGATTATCTACTGATATGGCATATATCTCAAAACCCTTATCGTGGTACTTTTCGTAAAGCTTCTGGAACTCTTTCATCTCTTGCTTACAAGGAACGCACCAGGTCGCCCAAAAATCCACTAACATCGGACCCTTTCCCAAATGATCGCTAAATCTAAACATCTTACCATCAAGAGTCTTCAACCGGAAATCCGGAGCTTTCCGGTCACCTGCCCACACCACACCAACCATCAAGCACAGCACCACTATCAATACAGTCCGTCTCATTGCTATATCCCTTCCTGTAAGCATCTGTTATCGCACCAGTTGCATCGATCGCACCATATTGGTTTCTCCTGCCGAGAAACGGTAGAAATAAGTTCCGGAAGGCACCGCGAAATTAGCACTATTGCTGCCGTCCCACATCACAGTCAACATTCCAGTGGTCAATGATCCCTGGTACAAGCGCCGCACTTCACGTCCAAGAATATCATACACCTGCAGCACTCCTTCCTGACCAGTCAAGTGTTCCGGAATTGAAATCGATATTGTAGTACTGGGATTGAACGGATTAGGGTAATTCTGCGTTAAGCGAAACCGTTCCGGAATCCCGGGCTCAGTACGTATGATAACCCCATTCGGTGTAGTGTACAGGATATGAGTCAAGGTGTCCCGATAGGTGGTGTCATGAGTGGAAAATGCGGTGGTAATCACCCATCCTGAATCTGCGGTGCTGTCAGTATGAAAATCCACCGATACCAGAGTATCGATTTCAAATGGCTCCAACGGATCTTCCACATACAGTACACCGGGAGGAGCACACCCCATCTTGGTACAAATATGAATATCCCAACCCGCAGGCAAATGTGGTTCCATCCGTAATCCCACCAAATTATTCTGATCCCATAGATTTTCCAGTTCGCAGTAGAACGGCACCACTAGTCCGATCGGATCTTCCCACTTCTGCAGCGTATCGGAAGTAAAAGATATCGCCTGGGCTTGTAACCCCCCCACCATCACCAGCAATAAAAAACCACACAGTAACCACTTCATAGTAACCTCACATGTAAATTAACTTCACCCTCTAAATATACTTAAGGACGCCCACCGTACAATTCAATCATCAATGATTCCATCTCATCATACGTGATATGTCCCCGCACATACCGAACTTCTCCGCTGCCATCGATAAAGAAATTCGCGGGATAGATGGTCACTCCGAACATCTGCTCCACCTCGTGTTCCGGATCCATCAATAACTGAAAGGTCAAATCCATCTCGTCACGGAATTCAATGATCTCCAGCAATGCATCGTAGGGATCCACTGCCAGTATCTGAAATCCCCATGGGTTGAATTCGTGGTAAAATTCCTCGAAATGAGGGAACTCCAACACACAGAAATAACAATCCACATACCAGAAATCCACTAAGATAATCCGACCTCGATAGTTGTGTAATGAAACAGAATCCAAATTGTCATTCTGAAGAGTGAAATCAGGACAAACGTTACCGGCAGCAACACCAATTGCGCCTTCTGTCAATTCAAAGGACACATCGACCTGAGTTGTTTCCTGCCACACAACATTCACTGGTACCAGCGTATCCGGCGATGTGAAATACCCATCCCGAAATACACTGAGATCGTGCGTACCCACCGGAATATTGTCAAATACTTCCGTCGTATCCCAATCCAACGTTATCCCATCAATTATCAACATCGCCGGTCCCCCGATCACGTCCACCGAAATAGCACCCATGTTGGATGGTACCAAGGTAGCTTCAAAGCTGGTTACGGTGTCTGCTTCCACCTCCACCGAATCTTCCACACCAACATACCCGTACAATTCCACTCGAATGAGATAAATGCCGACTTCCACATTCTTTAATGTATCCGGTGTGATCTCATTGCGCTCATCTCCGTTCAAATAGATATCCGCGCCGATCAGCACATTCCCGGAATCATCCACCGCGCTGATGTACAAATCGCCCTCTTCAGCGCCGATGTATTCCTCGATGGTACAACCCGTCAAAAACAGAACCACCAAAATAGACAAGCTCAACCAAAATATCTGTCGCATTATTCTTACCGTACGTTTAATCGTGCCAATTTCGAATAATGACATATTGCAAACCAGCTATCTCTTAAACTGAATCTCAGGATATTACGTTCCCGGTCAATGTTCCGGACTCTGCCTCACTTGGACATTGAACATCCGCTCAATAAACTGCATATGACAATGAAATGCCAACGGTGGCAGTCCGGTCATCGGGAAATAGTTGATCTGATCAACATCATCGCCGGGTATGGGATCTCCACCGGCAATCGTAATCATATACGCCAACACAATCACATCTCCATAATACCCATCGATCACCGTTCCCACATCGAACAACCGGTCGATAATGCATCGAAGTTGGGTTTCTTCCATCAACTCCCGGTGTACCGCCTGTTTCGGCGTTTCACCCATTTCAATAAAACCACCCGGCAGACACCAGTGCCCCTTTGCCGGCGGCACCGAGCGCCGAACCAGCATCACCTGATCCGGCTCCCCAGTCACCAACATTGCCACTGCGGGAATTGGATTCCGGTAATTGATTCTTCTGCAGTCGGGACACTGTCTCCGCAGCCGTCCTTCCAGGTGCCGTTCCTCGAGACCACCGCCGCAGTAAGCACAAAATAACAATTCCCGGGAATTCGATTCCGAATCTGCCATTACACACATCCAGACGCTACTAATTCGCCTTGCTGGCGCTTTCCCGGATCAACGCCTTGGCAATCACCATCCGCTGAATCTGATTGGTGCCTTCATAGATTTGAGTGATCTTGGCATCCCGCATAAACTTCTCAATAGGATAATCGCGCATGTATCCGTAACCCCCAAACAACTGTACCGCATCGGTGGTCACCCTCATCGCCACGTCGCTGGCATAGAGCTTGGACATGGCGGAAATCTTACCAATGTTGGATTCACCGGCGTCCACCGCTCGAGCCGCCGTGTACAACATACAACGTGCCGCTTCGATCTCGGTTGCCATATCCGCCATCATGAATTGAATCCCCTGAAACGAGGAAATACTCTGCCCGAACTGCACCCGGTTCCGGGTGTATTCTATCGCCAAATCCAAGGCTCCCTGGGCAATACCTAACGCCTGGGAAGCCACTCCGGGACGGGAACGGTCCAAGGTCTTCATGGCAACGATAAAACCCTGTCCTTCTTTGCCCAATAAGTTTTCTACAGGCACCTCGCAATCCTCGAACACCAATTCACAAGTGGCCGAAGCCCGAATCCCCAGCTTGTCTTCCTTCTTACCATACGAGAATCCCGGGAATCCTTCTTCCACGATAAACGCAGCGGTTCCACGCGTTCCCCTATCCGGATTGACCGATACGATCACCGTATAAACCTTGGCTTCCCCGCCATTGGTAATAAAGCACTTAGTGCCATTCAGGATGTACTTATCGCCCTGTTTGACCGCCCGGGTTGTCATATTGGAAGGATCACTGCCTGCCATCGCTTCCGTGAGTCCGAAACCCGCCAGAGTTTCTCCGGCAGCCAGCTTCGGTAAATAACGCTGCTTCTGATCCTCGTTGCCGGAGATAATAATCGGAAATGCACCCAATGCAGTCGCTGCCAGCGCCAGCGCAATCCCCCCACACTGCCGCGACAATTCCTCGGTAATCAACGCTAATTCCAACACGCCGCCTCCGATACCGCCATATTCCTCTTCAATATAGCTACCGTAAAATCCGGTGTCGGCAAATATTTTCACTAAATCCCACGGAAACGTGCCTTCCTTGTCGTATTTTGCCGCAACCGGCTTCACTTTTTCCTTAGCGACACGACGGGCAATAGCTCGCAATTCTAATTGGTCTTCCGTAAGTCCATAATCCATAAAAATCACCCTTCCATTTAGGAAATCAAGCTGAGTTCCTGAGCGGCTTCCCGAGCCGCTTTCTGCTCAGCGCTTTTCTTAGTCCTACCTTCCCCAAAACCCCGCACTTCCTGACCGAGCAGTACTTCGACCACGAATTTCTTGTGATGCTCCGGTCCAATCTCTTCCCGCACGATATACTCCGGATTGTCCAACCCATTGCCTTGGGTGTACTCTAACAGCAAGCTCTTGTAATTCCGGTGCCGGGCATCCTGGTATAGCTCCTTACTGTGCGCCATCAACTGCCGCACCAAGAACTTCTTAGCCTGCCGGTATCCCCCATCCAAATAGATGGCTCCCACCAGGGCTTCGAAAGCATCCTCCAGGATCGAACTGCGGTTGCGCCCTCCGCTTTTCTCCTCGTTTTCACTAAGGAATAGATACTTACCGAGTCCCAGCCGCCTGGCTTCCCTGGTCAACACTGTTCCCGAGACCACCACTGATTTCATCTGCGTCAATTCCCCTTCCAATTTCTGGGGGAAGTGTTGGTACAAGTACTCCGATGACACCAAATTCAGCACCGCATCCCCCAATAACTCCAACCGTTCGTTTGCGCTGCCCCGGCTTTCTTCCGACACTGCAAGATACGATCGGTGTTTCAGGGATTGTATCAACAACCCCGGATTTTGAAACCGGTATCGGATTATCCGCTGGAATTCTTGCAGCAATCGCCGCTTTTCTGGAGGAACCATGCGCCAGGAACCGCTAAGCCAATGCATCATCACCTCACCCCGTTCTATACCTAATCACATCTATGCCTATTCCTGGTACTTCGCAACCAATGTACAACCGTTGTGTCCGCCGAACCCGAACGAATTGTTCAGCACATATCGCAACTCTGCAGGTCTGCTTTTGTAGGGTACATAATCCAAATCGCAGCCTTCGCCGGGTACATCGAGATTGATTGTGGGTGGAATTATTCCATCCTTAACCGCCATCACCGACGCCACAAATTCTATGGCACCGGCTGCTCCTAACAGGTGCCCGGTCATGGATTTGGTGGATGACACCGGCATATTGTCGGCATGAGCACCGAACACTTCCCGGATCGCCTGCGACTCCGACCGATCGTTCAAATCTGTCGATGTGCCGTGGGCGTTCAGGTAATCCACTTCTTCCTTTGGGATTCCGGCATCTGCCACCGCTAATTCCATCGCCTGTTTAGCCCCTCTCCCTTCCGGATCCGGTGCTGTGATATGATAAGCATCGGCGGTGAAACCGATTCCCAACAATTCCGCCAAGATAGGCGCACCACGCTTCTGGGCATGTTCCAGTGATTCAAGCATCACTACTCCCGCGCCTTCGGCAATCACAAACCCATCGCGATCCTTGTCAAACGGTCTGCTGGCTTTCTCCGGTTCGTCATTCCGGGTTGACAGGGCTTTCAGCGCACAGAATCCGCCCAGTCCCATGGCGCAAATAGCCCCTTCCGCACCACCGCAGATCATCACATCGGCATCACCATATTGGATCAACCTGAGGGACGTTCCAATGGCGTGCACTCCAGTGGCGCATGCCGAAGCTGTGGAAAAATTGGGACCGGTGAATCCATACTTGATGGAAATCTGACCGCTCGCCATATCGGCAATCATGATAGGCACGAAGAAAGGGCTGATCCGGCGGGGACCGCCGTCTCGGTACTTGGAATGCTGTTCCTCGAAAATATTCATCCCGCCAATCCCAGAGCCCACGATCACTCCTACTCGCTCCCGATCCACCTTTTCCAGATCCAATTCCGCTGACGTCACCGCCTCTTGTGCCGAGACTACTGCATATTGGGTAAAAAGTTCCATCTTCCGGGCTTCTCGGGGCTCAATGATATCATCCGGCTGGAAATTCTTGACCTCTCCGGCAATCTGCGAGGTAAACGGTTCCGGATCGATATGCGTGATTCGGGCAATCCCGTTACGACCGTTGACGCATCCATCCCAAAAAGATGGCACACTATTGCCAAGCGGCGTCACCGCCCCCATGCCGGTAATTACCACCCGCCGTATCATAGTTATGTTTCCTTTGGGTTATTCTGAAATTACGCTTCAGAAAGCTTTTTGTCCAAATAATCGATTGCGGCTCCCACACTGGTTAGCTTTTCGGCATCTTCGTCAGGGATCTCAATCCCGAATTCCTCTTCAAATGCCATCACCAACTCCACCGTATCTAGGGAATCCGCACCGAGATCATCGATAAAAGATGCCTCCGGCGTCACTTCCGAAGCATCCACTCCTAACTGATTGACAATGATTTCTTTCACCTTGTTGACATCAACCATTGTAGCCTCCTTGGCATTGGCTCATTGATTGTTAATCATTTGTTTTATTGTCTTATTTCTTCATACTTACATTAATAATCCGCCATCCACCTGCAACACCTGACCGGTGATATACGATGCCGCCGGGCTGGCTAAAAATGCCACCGCACCCGCCACATCTTCCCCCACACCAGCGCGTTTCAACGGAATCCCCTGCAGAAAGCTCTCTTTGGCTTGATCCGGCAATCCCCGAGTCATTTCGGTGTCGATATACCCGGGAGCCACCGCATTGACAGTGATCCCCCGGGCTGCCAATTCTTTAGCCGCTGACTTTGTCAACCCAATCACTCCCGCTTTTGACGATGCGTAGTTGGCTTGACCGGCATTCCCCATCACCCCCACCACCGATGCGATGTTGATAATCCTGCCTTTCTTGGCTTTCATCATCACGCGGGATGCGGCTTTGATGCAGTTGAACGTGCCCTTCAAGTTGACTGTCAGCACCAGATCCCAATCCTCATCGGACATCCGTATCAACAGCCCGTCCCTAGTGATACCGGCATTGTTGACCAGGATCGACATCCCACCGTGATTCTGCACAACCTCCGAAATCATCTGTTGCACCGATTCCGCGTCGGTTATATCAGTGTTAAACGCTTTGCACTGGCGTCCCAACGCTTTGATTTCCTCTACGACCTTTTGGGCTTCGTCTGCTAACACATCCACCACTGCCAAATCAGCGCCGTTTTTCGCCAACTCCAAGGCAATAGCCCGCCCGATTCCTCTTGCCGCACCAGTGACAACCGCCACCTCACCGTCTAAAGAAAAGGAAGTCATCTCACACCTTAACAATACATTCTGGGGATTATCATGCCCCGGAACGGGACACACCATGGGGAAGAGGACTCTTGCCCACAGTTACCGTAATTGATCCACCACCTGGGATGTCTGTTCCACCGTGTCGCATCCCAGACGCTCTATATCCGGGTTGATCCGGCGTACCAATCCCTGCAATACTTTGCCGGGACCGACCTCCACCACTCGATCAACTCCCAATTCCACCATCCGGCGAATTGACGCCTCCCATAACACCGGAGATGCTAACTGGTTCTTCAATGACTGCCTGAGTCCCTCCGCCAACGACTCCGGCTCGGCAGTCACATTCACTACCACCGGAACCTGCGAATCCCGGAACTCCAACTGGTCCAACGCCCGGCTTAAGCCGTCCTGAGCCGACTCCATCAATGGCGAATGAAATGCTCCGGACACTACCAACTCCTGAACCAGCTTGGCACCTTTTTCCTTGGCGATTTCCATGGCGCGATGCACCCCATCGATACTTCCGGAAATCGCCACCTGCTCCGGAGAATTGACGTTAGCCGGTACTACAACCCCCGACGACGACGCCTCCCGGCAGATGTCGCCCGCTTCTTCGAACGTCAATCCGATGATTGCCGCCATGGTGCCCGGTTGATCCTCCCCGGCTTTCTGCATCAAATCACCACGGGTCTGCACTACCGACAGCACTGATTCGAAAACACCGCCTCCCACAGCCACCAACGCCGAATACTCCCCTAAGCTGTGCCCGGCGGTGATATCCGGTTGGATCCCCTGTTCCCGCAACCAGGTCGCCACCATTAAGCTGTGTACAAAGATCGCCGGTTGGGTGACTCGGGTCTGCTTTAACGCCTCTTCCGGACCTTCGAAACAAATCTTGCTCAGCTCGTATCCAACAATATCATCCGCTTTCTGAAACATCTCTTTAGCGAACGGCTGATTCTGATACCAATCCTGCCCCATCCCCACGTACTGCGAAGCCTGTCCCGGAAATATGAATGCCAGTTTACCCATAGCGTCACATCCGTACTACCGCTGCGCTCCAGGTTAATCCGCCGCCGAACGACACCATCACACAGATGTCTCCTTGTTTAAGCTTACCGGTTTTCATCGCTTCATTCATCGCAATTGGAATTGAAGCCGCCGAGGTATTCCCAAACCGTTCGATATTGACGAATATTTTATCGTCCGACAATTTCAGTTTCTTACCTAATGCCTTGATAATTCTAATATTAGCCTGATGAGATATGAATAGATCTATCTCTTCTGAACTAATCCCGGCTTTCTCCATCACTATATCAGTCGCATTCGCCATCAAGCGCACCGCATGACGAAACACCTCGTTACCCTGCATCTTCAAATAGTGATCTCGACTCTCTGCAATTTCCGGAGACATCGGGTGCTTCGACCCGGCACCCCAACTGTACAGCAAGTCGGCTAATCGCCCGTCTGAAGCAATATGAGTTGCCAAAATCCCCCGCTCCCCATTGCTTTTTTGAACCACACTTGCACCGGCACCATCCCCGAACAACACACAGGTACTGCGATCCTGGTAATCGGTCATGGAACTCAATATTTCCCCGCCGATAACCAGGATGGTCTCGTAGGTTCCCGCTTCAATGAACGTCTTTGCTAAATGCAAGCCGTATAAAAAGCCGGCACAAGTTGCACCGATATCAAATGCTGCCGCATTAGTGGCTCCCAACTCCGCTTGTACGAATATCGCCGTTGATGGGAACCGCATATCTCCGGATACCGTCGACACCATGATCACATCGATATCAAGTGGACCGATACCGGCTTTTTCCATCGCTTCCCGTGCCGCCGGAACCGCCAGCGCAGATAATCCTGTCCCCGGCTCTACTATCCGGCGTTCCTTGATGCCGGTTCGGGTGACAATCCATTCGTCCGATGTATCGACAATGCCCTCAAAATATTTGTTATCCAACACCCGGTCAGGAACCGCATGTCCCACACCGGTAATTACCGCCTTTGAAGGCATACTATTTCCTTTCCAGATCGCGTAATTCTATCTTTTTACGCCATTCTCGCACTCTTGGCCAATCTTTCAACCGCACCATACCGCGGGTAAATAACCCTACATGAAACTCCTCGATCGCAAGCTGAATCTTCTCCACCACTCCATCCTCCACCATTTCCTTGGCAGCCATGATCGCATTACAGATCGCCTTCGGTGACGACGACCCATGACATATATACGACACCCCATTCACCCCTAATAAAGGCACTCCGCCCCGTTCCTGATAATCGAATATCTTCTCCAAAGATTCATAGTAAGAAGTGCTTTTCTTATTCGATACCGAATCGGACGTTATCCCTTTCATATGACCGTTGATCACATGCTGCATCGATTCAGCGAATTTCAACAGGATATTACCCACATACCCTTCACACACGATCACATCCGCCTTCCCACTCATGATATCCCTGCCCTCAACGTTTCCAATAAAATCAAACGGGCAAACGGCAAATAACTCGTGCGTCTGTTTGATCAGCAGGTTCCCCTTGCTCTTTTCTTCACCAATGGATAATAACCCGATACGTGGATTTTCGATATGCTTGTGATGGGAGACAAAAATAGACCCCATGGCGGCGAATTGCACCAAATGATATGGCTTGCAGTCGGCGTTGGCACCCACGTCCAACAAGAGCGTCTCCCCGTCTTTACCCGGAAAAAACGCCCCGATCGTAGGTCGCCTGACTCCTTCAAGCCTCCCTAACTTCAATACCGACAACGCCAACTGGACACCGGTATGCCCACAACTGACTACCCCGTGTACTTCCCGATCACGGTGTAAATCCAACGCCATAGAAATCGATGATTGGCGGTGCTTCCGGATCGCTTCCGTGGTGGATTCCCCAATCTCCACCCGTTCCGGCGCATGCACCACCGTAAGCTTCGACCGATCCGCACTCACCCGTTCCAAGTCAGCGTCAATCTGCTTCTGATCCCCGACTAACACCACTTCCAACTGACCCGGGACGGCTGCCTTCAACGCTTGTACTGCGCCTTCAACCGGTGATTGAGGGGCATAATCCCCCCCCATGGCATCTACGGCTATTCGCACAATCGACATGCTGATCTCGTTAAAGCCCTTTTTCTGTTACGACTCTGTCGGAATGAATACGGAACGACCGTTGTAGTACCCACAATTGGGACAAGCGTGGTGAGTCAGTTTGGTCTGGTGACAATTGGGACACTCCATCATGGACGGCGGTTTCAATGCATGATGCGATCTCCGCTTGTCCCGACGGGTCCTGGATTGCTTTTTCTTTGGTACAGCCATATCTTCTACTCAGTTTATTGCTTAATTATTAAATCTTCTTATGTTATCCGACCTTATTGGCTTATCGAGGTCGATCTCAAGATTTCGGATTTCGAATTTAAATCATGTATTCTTCAATTTCTTCAACGCCTCCCACTGCGGATTAATCACCTCGATATCACATTGACACGATTCTTGGTTCAAATTCACCCCGCACCGGGAGCACAAACCCTTGCAGCCTTCCTTGCATAATATCTTGGAAGGAACCGCAAGCATTATCGCATCCCGAATATCCACCGTAAAATCAATTTCCGGTTCGCTGGGAATTACTATTTTATAATCCGGGTCGTCATTGTCGTCAATCACCTCATCCCGCAATTGAATCAACAACTCCGCCTGCGCTTCCACCGGATATTCAAAATCACTCAAACAGCGATCACACTGCGATTGCCGGTGACAGGAAATATCGAACCGCACCCGGATATACGGATCCCGCCGATCCCAATGCATTATAATGTCAATAGGATCACGATACCAATCACTGTCCAGATCGAGCGCTTCAGGGCTTTCCTGTTGCTCAATCTCGTGCTCCCCCATATAGAGTCGATCGAGCCGAATCTTCATAAACTGAAAATATACCTATTTTTCCAAATTCAGTCAAGGTTTTTTTACTATTTCTCAGTACCGTTTTCTTGGTCTTTTACATCATCCTGCTCGTCAACAGAGTCACTTTCTTTCTCTTCCGCGGGTTCCTCTGCGGTATCTTTTTCTGTAGTGTCCTTTCCTGCGTCTTCTTTGGCATCCTTTTCCACTTCTTCCACATAATTCAACTTCAGATCA
>CBDVBD010000043.1:0-20719 GCA_965372135.1 uncultured bacterium
AACATCAGCACGATAAAACAAAGATTATCAATATGATGCTTAATAACATCTCCAGACGGGTTGAATATTCTCTTCTTTCCATAATCTTATTGTATAAATATACTACTTATAATCGATATTTTCAAGTGTTTTTTGTGGTGAGGAAAGAATTTATCTGAGCAGCTGAAAAGAAAAAGCCCATCCCGAATATCGGGATGGGCTTTAATTAGTGGTTTTGTGCTGTGCTGTTTTTGTAACGTTCTTTATGGATTGTTTTGATGCCTGTGTTTTACTTCAGGAGTATCAATTTCTTAAAGGCGTTGAAATCTCCGGATTTTAGTTGGTAAAAATAGATGCCTGAGGGTAACCCAATTGCGTCCCAGGTAATTGTGTAGGAATTGGCATCTTGTTTTTCGTCCACCAAAGTGGCGACTTCGCGACCCAAGAGGTCGAACACTTTTAATGATACGGTTCCAGTCTCTTTTATGTCATACCGAATAGTGGTGCTGGCGTTGAATGGATTCGGGTAGTTCTGATACAACGCGTATTCAGTAGGAATGATGGTTTCAGCAGTTGGAGTAGCAGATACAATTATATTATGAAGGGTCTCTACTCCATTGATGTCCACATCAGAAATCCGGTATTGATAAGTGACGCTATTTACCACCATGTTATCGATGTATTCATAGTCGTGTGGCTGTGAGGTTGTGCCTTGCCCAAGAATTTGAGCCAACGTGCCGAAGTCTTCATTTCCAGCCACGCGTTTATAGAGGACAAAATGGTCGTTGTCGGTTTCGCTCTCGGTGCGCCAATGCAGTGTGACTTGGCCGTCTCCGGCAATGGCCTCAAAAGTGGTCAATTCTACCGGTAATGGTCCTTCGATGATTCCGGAACTGTCTCCAGCTTCCCAATTTATGAAATCACTGCAGGTGGGATGCGACAGCCAAAAGGTGTCAATGGAACCGCTGGTTAGAGGAGTCGAGGCCACAAAGACAATAGAATCGCCACTTGGCAGCATAGACCACGATGCGGTGGCATCGCCGGTAATGCTGCCTATGGTACCGTCACAGAAGTTGGTGAACACCAGGCGAGACAGTGCGCCACTGATGTGATGCAGACGATAACCCCAGTCGGGGGGGCCCCAGGAAATAAGGGACACATATCCCATACTGGGTACACCTTCAAGGCGAATCAACCAGACATCAGCATCGCCGGCGCCATAGGAGTAAGTCCGTCCCACAATGATATATCCCTCATCGCTGGTCTGCTGAACGCTTTCGCCATAATCACCACTGCTTCCCCCGAAGGTGCGGCTCCACTGTTGGTAGCCCTGGGCATCAGTCTTGATCACCCAGACATCAGCACTGCCGGCGCCATAGGAACCAGTATATCCCGCAATGACATATCCCCCATCGCTGGTCTGCTGAACGCTCTTTCCCCGATCAGTACTCCATCCCCCAAAAGTGCGATTCCATTGTTCGCTGCCAAGGGAATCGGTTTTGATTAACCAGACATCACGATCACCTGCGCCATAGGACTCGGTCCATCCGGCAATGACATATCCCCCGTCGGTGGTCTGTTGAACGCTGTAACCTCTGTCTGCATCGCCTTCCCCAAAGGTGCGGTTCCACTGGTGGCTGCCTTTGCCATCGGTCTTGATCAACCAGACATCATAATAGCCGGCGCCATAGGAGTAAGTCCACCCAGTAATGATATATCCCTCATCGCTGGTCTGCTGAACGCTGTAGCCATAATCACCACCGCTTCCCCCGAAGGTGCGGCTCCACTGTTGGTAGCCTTGGGCATCAGTCTTGATCAACCAGACATCAGCCTCGCCGGCGCCATAGGAGTAAGTGGTCCCGACAATGATATATCCCCCGTCGGTGGTCTGCTGAACGCTGTAGCCCACATCATAATCGGTTCCGCCGAAGGTGCGGGTCCACTGTTCGTTGCCCAAAGAATCCGTCTTGATCAACCAGACATCCCAATCGCCGGCGCCATAGGAGTAAGTGTATCCAGCAATAATATATCCCCCATCGCTGGTCTGCTGAACGCATTGGCCATAATCAGAATCGCTGCCCCCGAAAATGCGATTCCACTGCTCAGTTCCTGTAGCATCGGTCTTGATCAACCAGACATCCATGTTGCCAGCGCCAAAGGAAAGAGTCTGTCCCGCAATGATATATCCCCCATCGCTGGTCTCCTGAACGCTGCTGCCAACATCATATCCGCTTACCCCGAAGGTTCTGGTCCATAAGATGTCCGGCGGCTGGGCAATGGCCGAAGGCACCACCAATGCCACTATCACAATAAACAGTGTCACTGTTTTCATGATTTCCTCCAAACTTAGTTACCCCCTGAAACACTCTGATTAGTCTAAAAACTTTCTCTATGTAAATATATCTATCATAATGCAATATAATAAATAAATTCATCACTGTCAAGCATATTCTGCCGGTCCCGAAAAATAAATTATGGCAATAGCGATTGCTGAAAAAAGCCCGTGCATTCGAGTGGCACGGGCTCGCGTTTGTGTTTCTTGTTTGGAAAAGCTATGGGGAAATACCGTCCGCGATGAATTGTGCGACGTCACGGACTTGGATGTTTTCCTTTTCCTTATCCGCTAAGCCATCCCGCAACATCAATTGGCAAAAGGGGCAGGCGGTGGCGATGGTTTGGCTGCCGTTGGCGACAAGTTCGTCCACCCGTTCATGGTTGATGCGTGTGCCTTCGGTCTCTTCCGCGAACAACATGGCTCCTCCAGCACCACAACATAACGATTGCTGCCCGGACCGGGGAACTTCAGTGGGAGTAACGCCTGCAGCTCGGAGGTTCCGGCGCGGCAGATCGCAGTATTCTTTACCGAGATAGCGGCTCAAGTAGCATGCATCGTGCACCACGGTTTGTTTTTTTTCGCTGAGTGACATGCCCAGCTTGTTTTGCCTGATCAAATCATCGATGAACTTGGTGTGGTGGATTAATTCAATCTCAGGCTTCAATCCCATGTCACGGTATTCGGTTAGGGAGCGCAGGCAGTGGGGGCAGGTAGTGACGATTTTCGATGGGGATGCGGCGTTTAACATCTCGATGTTGGTTTCAGCTAACATTTGAAACAGGAATTCATTGCCGGCACGGCGAGCTGCGTCACCGGTGCATTTTTCGTCCTTCAAGATACCCCAGGAAATACCGCTTTGATCTAAGATGGTCTTGAATGCCAGTGCCACTTTCTGGTAGTAGAAATCGAACCGCCCCATGCATCCCATCCAATAGAGGACGTCCTGACCATCGTATTCCAGGAATTTGTTTTCTCCAAGGAATTCTTCCGCCTGGCTTTCCGGGTACTTCCAGGGATTGAAAGATTTTTCCAGGTTGTCGAACAGGGGTCGCATTTCGGCAGGGAACTGTCCTCCGGCTACCAATCCGCGGCGGAATTCGATGATTGGGATAGCTTGATCGATGCCCACCGGACACTGGAAAGTACAGGCGCCACAGGTGGTGCACTGCCACAGGATTTCCTCGGAAATCACTTCCCCCACAGCGGTTTGGGATGGGTCTTTCAAGAGTCCTGCACGGAGATCCAACATTAACTGTTTAGGATCCAGTTTTTTTCCGGTCAATCTGGCGGGACAATGATCGTAGCACCGCCCACATTCCACACAGGAAAAGGCACCTAACAACGTGTGTTTGTGCAGGTCGATTAACGCTTCGGCACCGAATTCTTCTTTCTCGAAATCCAACGGTCGGATGCGGATCAGGGAGAAATCTTTCAGGAAAGTAGTGAAAGGGGACAGGACTAAATGTAGATGTTTGGAATGGGGGATTAGTGCTAAGAACGCCAGGATTGTCATTGCGTGGATCCACCAGTTCATTTGATCTGCGTTTGTGCCATCCTCGAAGCAGCAAAGTCCTAAGAGATAAGTAACCATCAAGATGGCGATAAACAAAGCCACCAGTCCGGAAGTATAGGAAAGGTGTTCGCCCAAGGCGTCCGGTCGGAAAATGAATCTGCGGATGAATAGATAGATGATGCCGATCAGTGCCAGGACAGCGAAAACCGCTACCACAGCGGAGATGATCCAATGGATGATACCGTGACCGAGATATTCCCAGCCATAGCCCTTGGTGAAATGGTTCAGGGTCTCCAGGATGAACGCCATGAACGTCCAGAACACGAAGGCATGCATCAAACCGGCGGCTGGACGCTGGGAGATAACTTTACTCTGGAAAACGACTTCGCTGATAAATCGGCTGATTCTTGAGGGCAGGTCGTCAAGAGAAAATTCCCCCTTCCCCTGTTGGACGATCTTTAAACGTTTTTGTATTGGTAAGAAGAAGAGTACGAATGCTGCAATGATTAGGATGGTGAGAATGACCTGCTGCATGGGAACCTTTCACGGGTGTTTGTGGTGTTTTGAACTTTCAAAGAATATAGAAAGATTCCCGGGAAATATCAAGTGAAAAAAGTAACTTTTTGAAATCGTGTTATATGATATTAAATAACATAATTTTATGACTATCTGCCTATCAGGATTGTGACGGATTTTTTAGAAACCAAAGAATCTGGGTTTTTGATCTAAATGGGTGGTCAGGCAGTTCTGATATATGAAGAAAGGACAATGAAGAATATCGGATTTGGCATGGAAACTAATCATGAGTAACGTTATAGACTCTGCCATTGAGTCTGTCTTTTTGGGGATTTTGCCTAAGGGGAAAACCGGAAAAAATTACCCGATTTATATTGCCCGAACCTGCCGTTTTAGCCAAATGGCGATGAGCAAAGTTTTAGAGTAAGAACAATAATAATTAAAGTGTTCCTTTCATTTTCAAATTTAAGGCACAGTGTTTGTAAAGTGTTGGGCAACAAAACTTACGATTTTGTCAAATTGGTGCAAATAAACCACGTGTTTTGCGCTACATTTTAGTAGAAATAATCCGCAGTGTTTTGACTGACAGGAGTTAAGTATGTTAAATGATGCGGTTGTGGGAAAGTCGAAAATTCCAATGCTTCACCGGTGTATGGACGCTTATTCCCTACGACACAAGGCGATCGCAAACAATATTGCCAATATCGAAGTGCCTGGATATCAGCGGGTTACGGTGAAGTTTGAGGATAAGCTGCGCAAAGCATTGTTCGATCGACGCAAAGTATTGGCTACTACCAATGAAAAGCATATCGGCGGCAGGGAACGGAATGTAGAAGTTGTGCGACCTCATTTAAAGGTGGACAAATCTCAGGGTGCATCCAATGGAATTAACAATGTAGATCTGGACCGTGAGATGGCGGATTTGGCAAAGAACAGTATCGATTTTGCGGTGGCTGCTCGATTACTACGGCACGAGTTTTCCCGGTTTCGTATCGCTTTAGGTCGTGGCGCCGGTGGTCAGTAATGGTTGTTTTTTTTGTTTATCCGATATGTTCGGTGCATATATTTTGCGAACCATGTTCTTTCTTCAGTGAAATTATCGGCAGCTTTCAGTGAAACTTTAGAAATTCTTAAAGTCGGGAGTAAAGATTTATGCCAGGCGGTACCATTTTTTCAGCAATAGATTTATCGGCAACGGGATTGATGGCGCAGCGAAATCGAATGAACGCCATCGCGCAGAACATCGCCAATTTGGAAACTACCAGAACACCGCAAGGCGGTCCTTACAGAAGGCAAATTACGGTGTTGTCGGAATTGGGTAGATCCACTGAATTCAAGACATTGTTTACCGGGGAAAAAATGAAATTGATGGCGACTCAGGGAGACCATTTAGCGCCTACCTACCATCGCCGCGATCAGGAATTATTGAAGGGAGTGTGGGCGTCGCAGGTACAGGACCAATCCCCGCCCAGGTTGGTTTATAACCCCGATCATCCCGACGCCAATGAAAAAGGATATGTGGAGATGCCTAATGTCAATATCGTGACGGAAATGGTGGACATGATTGCGGCATCGAGATCATACGAAGCGAACGTGACAGTGATTAATGCTGCCAAAGGAATGGCGCGGCGGGCTTTGGAGATTTAATCAATTTGAGTAATATTGATAACAACAATCCGTGGATAGAGTAGACTTATGAGTATTGAACCAGCAGTTTCCGGAGTTTCCAGTTATACACAAGCGATGCAGGCGACATCGACCGTGAAGGCGAAAACACCGGCGCAGAATCAAAGCAAAGTGCAGGTACGAACACAGTCGAAGCCGGGGACGATTCCTGGGTCTGTGGGTAGTTCTACGGTTACGACTTATCCTAAACTGGACACGTTTTCACTGGGTGGTAAGATCGATATTCACGGATAGGAGATAAGTACTATGGATAAAATTGCCGCATTTGGATTACCCCGTGAGGTTCCTTTTCCTCAGCAGGCTCGGAAAGATTTGACTGTGGGTCCCACAGAAGGTGTAGAGAAGGGAAAATCGTTTGGGGATACATTGAAAGAATTTGTGCATGACGTGGATCAGATGCAGAAGAATGCGGATTTCCAGGTTGAACGGTATGCTACCGGCGATCTACGTAATGTTCACGAGGTGATGATTGCCGCGGAAAAAGCCAACTTAAGTTTCCAGCTTCTGGTGGAGATTCGCAATAAAATGATGGAATCGTACCGGGAGTTGATGAGAATGCAGGTGTAACTCGTCGGAAATAATTCAGTGGAATACAAAAGGGTAGATAGTGGGAACATTCTGGAACAACTTTAAAGAGCAAACCAGCAAGATATTCAACCGCATGACGCCGCTGCAGCGGAGCATGGTGATTACAGTGACAATTGTGTCGGTGGTGGCGTTGGTGGCGGTGATGACCTGGGCGAGCAGGACCGATTACAGTCCGTTGTATTCGGGATTGACAGGAAAGGATGCCGGCAGGATTGTCGAGAAGCTCAGGGAGATGAAGGTCGATTTCCAGTTGGAGAATAGCGGCACTACGATTTTGGTGCCTACCCGCAGAATGCACGAACTCAGGATTGAATTTGCCAGTATGGGACTTCCGCGTTCCGGGGAAATCGGGTACGAGGTATTCGATAAAACCAATATCGGAATGACGTCATTTGTGCAAAAGCTGAATTTCCACCGGGCGCTTGAAGGGGAATTGTCGCGTACTATCTGCCAATTGGACGAAATTGACCAGGCACGAGTGCACATCGTTATTCCCGAACCAGCGTTGTTCGAAGAGGATAAGAAGCTAACCACCGCGTCTATAGTGATCCGGATTTCTCCCCATGCCGATTTGACAAAGAAGCAGGTGGAAGGGATTGCGTATTTGGTGGCGTTTAGTGTGGAGGGATTATCGGCTCATAATGTGAATATTGTAGATACCAATGGGAATGTGTTGACCGAATCGATGGATCCGTCGCAGGTAATTCAGGTCACATCGCGACAAATGGAACTGCAGCGGAATGTGGAAAGCTATTTGAAAGAAAAGGCGCAGTCGTTGTTGGATGGGATTTTAGGTCCGGGAAAATCGCATGTCCGGATTTCGGTGGTGATGGATTTCGATCGGATTGAACAGACCAAGGAAATGTTTGATCCAGAACGAATGGTGGTGCGCAGTGAGGAACGCTCGGAAATCACTTCCAGCGGCGGACAGCAAGAGCAGTCGGGTGGGAATTCATCCGAGGAAACCAACATTACTAATTATGAAATAGATAAGACTATCGAGCATTTGGTGGAATCAGTGGGGGAAATTGAACGGGTGTCGGCTTCGGTCTTAGTGGACGGGGTGTACAAGGTGGTGACCAATGCTCAGGGTGAAGAAACTCAACAATTTGAGGAACGACCCGCCAGTGAAATGGTAATCATTACCGAAGTGGTGAAAAATGCCATCGGATATGATGCATCGCGTAGCGATCAGATTTCGGTGCAGTGCTATCCATTTGATACCACCTATATGCAAGAAGAACGGCAAGCGATGGCTGCCGCGGAAAAGCGGACATTTTGGATGTCGGTGGCGGAACGGTTGTTTTTGGGTATTTTAGTGGTGTTAGCATTATTGTTTTTGAAATCGGTTGTAAAGAAAAGTCAACGATTTGCGCGGCAGCTACTTCCCCCGGCACCGGTACAACGCCCCCAGGCACTTGAACCCGGATCCGCTCCACAGCAAATAATGGAATCGACTGACGTAGATGCTATCAGGGCAGAGTTGGAAAGTGAGAAATTGCCCTTGGAACACATACGGCAGGTGGAAATTCATCGCAGAATCAAAGATTACGTAAAAGAGAAACCAAATGAAGCAACGCAGTTACTGCGTTCCTGGATGATTGAGGGATAACGAAATGGCGCAAGGCAGAATCCGAAAACTAAGCGGTATGAAAAAGGCGGCGGCATTATTGGTGTCATTAACCACGGAAGAATCCGCCCAGATTTACAAAAATCTGGAAGAAGGTGAAATTGAGGCGTTGACCAAGGAAATTGTGGCTCTGCAGAATGTGAATTCGGAAACCCTTGGTGTTATTGTTGAAGAATTTTATCAGATGACGCGGGCACAGGAGTTTATCGCTGCCGGTGGTTTTAATTATGCAACGGAGGTGCTGGAAAAAGCGTTGGGGGATGAACGAGCCAATGATATTATCAAGCGTATTGAGCACCTGATGAAAGTAAAGGGATTCAACGTTCTTAAGAATGTGGATCCCAATCAGTTGTTGTCATTTATACAAAAGGAACATCCGCAGACGATCGCGTTTGTATTGACACAGTTGAATCCGATTCAAGCTTCCTCAATATTAGCGGATTTACCACCCGATATACAAAGTGATGTGGTGTATCGATTTGCCAATATGGAGCGGGTGTCTCCGGAGACGATTCAGTCAGTGGAAACTGTGTTGGAATCTCGAGTGGATTTTTCCCAGACATCGTCGAAACTTGGTGGCGTAAAAACCATAGCGGAAATACTGAATTTGATTGGACAGTCGGCGGAACGCAGCATCCTCACGCGGATAAACGAACAGGATCCCGAATTGGCGACGGAAATCAAGAACCTGATGTTTGTGTTTGAGGATATCATCAACCTCGATGACCAGTCCATCCAACGAGTGCTTAAGGAGGTTGACAACCGTCAGTTGGCGATGGCGCTGAAGCATGTGTCTGATGATGTGAAACAGAAGCTTCTTTCCAACCTGTCCGACCGGGCGGCTCAGATTATTGAGGAGGAAATAGAATACATGGGAGCAGTCAGGCTGCGTGAAGTGGAAGATGCCCAGCAGCAGATTGTAGATATTATCCGCAAGCTGGAAGAAGACGGTCTGGTGGTGATTGTCGGAGGCACCAGAGGGGAAGAGATGGTTGAGTAATATGGTGAAAATTCATAAAAAGAACAAACAAATTCAAGGGTTGGACAGTATCAAGCTTCCCAGGTATTATCCTGTTTGGAAGCCAGGTGATGCTTTTGGGTGCGAAGACAGCGATTTCCCTGATCAGCGCAAGGAAATATATCAGGAAGATATCGAACAGGAAATCAAATCCCGGATTGCCGAGCAGGAAGCAAAATGGCAGGAAATGATTCAACAGGCACACGATCAGGGTATCCAAAATGGCATTGCTACTGGACAACAAACCGGTCGGCAGGAAATCGCACCGGCAGTAGAACTTTTGCAGCAATGGGTTCGGGTGCTGGATGCAGAAAAGCAGGAATTCTTCCGGAACCTGGAAGAATCTTTATTGAAGCTTGGTGTCTTTATCACCGAGAAAATCATTTCGCGGGAAATCCGTCAGGATGTAAAAGTCGTGAAAAACCTGGTGTCTATGGCGTTAGCGAGAGTCAGCCATAACGGGAAAGTTATTATCCGGGTGCATCCGGAAGATTTAGAGATGGTTCAATCGATGTCGTTGAACGAATTGCTGCCGCATGGAACTACAGGTGACATTGTGGTGGAAGGCGACGTCAAAGTAGATCGCGGTGGATGTATCATCGATACTCCGGGTGGAAGTATTGATGCACGTATAAAGACTCAATTGGAAGAACTGTGTAGTGAAGTGTTCGGCGAGGAAAACGAAAATATCAATCTGGGTCAGGAAGCTTCGAAACCGGAGCAGCTTGATAATCAGGACCAAGAAGCTACGAATCCAGAGCAACCTGAAGATATAAATCAGGAGACTTCGAATCCTGAAAAACCTGGAGCGACTGCAGAAAACGGTGAACAGCATGAGCATAGTTGAAGATAAGATTGCCTTAATAGCGGATCGGGATCCCCTTAGATATTCCGGGAAAGTACGGATGGTACAGGGATTATTGATTGAATCCGATGGACCCCAGGCGTCGTTGGATGACTTATGCTATATCTATCCAGGGAACGGCAGTACCTCGATTCCCGCTGAAGTAGTGGGATTTCGCGATCATCGGATTTTACTTATGTGCATGGGCAATATGAGCGGAATAACTCCGGGCGATGAGGTGGTAACTAAAAAGCAGTCGCTAATGATTGGAGTAGGGGATGGACTTTTGGGGCGTGTGATAGGTGGATTAGGGGAACCGATCGACGGTAAAGGTCCCATTCAGGTCAAAGCTCAGATTCCTGTTCGACGCGAACCACCCAAACCGTTGATGCGAAAACGGATTACTGAACCTTTAGGCACCGGAATTCGGTCAGTGGATGCGCTGCTAACCTGTGGACGGGGGCAGCGAATGGGGATATTTTCCGGATCGGGGGTTGGAAAAAGCGTGCTACTGGGCATGATGGCAAGGTATACCGAAGCCGATGTAAGCGTGATTGGGTTAGTGGGAGAACGGGGGCGTGAGGTGAGGGAATTCTTGGAGAAGGACTTGGGGGAAGAAGGGCTTAAGCGGTCGGTGGTAGTAGCAGTTACGTCTGATCGCCCGTCGGTTGAACGGGTTAAAGGAGCTTTCATCGCCACCGCCGTTGCCGAATATTTCCGTGATCAAGGTAAGGATGTATTATTGATGATGGATTCGGTGACCCGAGTGGCACATGCACAACGGGAAATCGGACTGACTATTGGAGAACCGCCTGCCACAAAAGGATACACGCCGTCGGTGTTCGCGATGCTTCCGAAGTTACTGGAACGGGCTGGGACATCAGACCGGGGAAGTATTACCGGATTATATACCGTATTGGTTGAAGGCGATGATCTTAGCGAACCGGTATCGGATGCGGTGAGGTCGATTCTGGATGGACATGTGGTGTTATCGCGTCGGATCGCCGACCGAGGGATGTATCCTGCGGTGGATGTACTGGGGAGTGTCAGCCGGGTGATGATCGATGTGGTGGCGCCGGAACATATAAAAGCGGCACAGTTTGTCAAGGAAATGATAGCTCATTATACCGAGGCGGAAGATTTGATCCATATCGGTGCCTATGCCAAGGGGTCTGACAAGAGGATTGACCAGTCGATGGAAATGATCGAGCCCATTCGGGCGTTTATGCGCCAGGATATTGCGGAAGGGTGTGGGTGGAACAACAGCCGAGACCAACTAATGACATTAGTGGGAGATGCTGCGAAATTGTAAGGTATTTAGTGAATTATGGCGAAATTTCAGTTTAAGTTTCAGAAGGTGCTTGATGCTCGGGAAGTAATCGAAAAAAATCGGAAAAAGGAATTGATGAAATCCCGAAACGAACTGGTGGCTCTTCAACAGGAAAAGAAAAGAATCACCGATGAGATGGCGGAACAACGAAAACAGTTCTATCAGAAGAAAGAGGAAAAATCGCAAGCAATTTCTTGGAAGGTAATACAGAGTTATTTAGATATGCTGGAAAGCTTGAATTTAGCAGTGAACAGCCGCATCGAAAAACAGCAGGAAGTAGTGGCGGAAAAAAGACAGGCATTGATGGAATCTCGACGGGAACGCAGGGCGATGGAAATCCTGCGAGATCAGGATTATGAAGAGTACTTGTGGAACGAAAACCGCCTGGATCAGGTAGTTATGAACGAAATAGCCAATTGGCAGACTTTGAAAAAAAAATAGAAACCAAGAAAGATCAGATAACTTGAATAAAGGTTTGTAGGAGAATAGGAATCATGGCTAAAGGCGAAAAGAAAGAGAAAAAGGAAAAGAAAGAGAAAAAAGAGAAAAAAGAGAAAAAAGAGAAAACCAAAAAGGAGGGTAAAGGAAAAGGGATGCCGATCCTTTTCTTGGCTGGCGGTTTTCTGCTGTCCTTCGCGGTAATCTGTGTGGGAATGTATTTTGTCCTGAAGATGATGCAGCCGGAGGTCCCGCTGGAATTGGCTGAGGAAACGACCACCAGCGACAGCGTCATGTTTGCGGATTCTCTTTTAGACAGTATACCAGTGCCGCCGATTCCGGATATTGATTTGACGGAATATGGATTGCCGGAAGATTCTTTGATCCCTGCGGATCAGGTGAAAATAGCAATGGCGGAACTACTGAGTAGAATTGAGGATGCGAATAATCAAGTTGCGGAAGTTCGGGGAGATCTGAATGAGAAAACAGAAGCTGTGGATTCGCTAAATAATGAACTTGAGGAATTGCTGGCGTTGGCGGGAGACTTAGACAGGAAGCGAATCACCCGCTTGGCAAAGATTCTCGAATCGATGAAACCGCAGGAAGCTGCACCGGTGATGGGGCAGTTGACGGATGAATTGAATGTGGTGATATTGATGAAGATGAAAGAACGTCCGGCAGGGAAAATCCTAAGTGAAATGCCGGTGTCACGGGCAGCGGCGATCAGCAGACGCATTAGTCAGAAAGTATTAGAAAGCTAAACGGTCGATCATGATGGGAAGTAACACACAATTACTGCAGGTGCGTGTCCAGTCCGACGGGAATTATGCCAAGCGGATTAGGCCCAAATCAGCTACCAATCGGGGAAAGGGTGCCTCGTGTGCATTCCCCGATGTGATGCTCTCCATGCATGATCAAAGTAAAAATTCCCATACAGTTAAAAAGAGTAGTGAGATTTTGTTGGAATCACTCAAGAAGAAAAAAGTGTCCGTACATAAGGGGGAAGTCGATATTCGGGATCTGCAAATTTCAAGTGATACTCCAAAAAGAAACCGGCATAGATCTCTGAAACCAACAGTTCCTGAATCACCCGGGCGAGTACCGGGTGAGGTTGTTGCCAAGAAATCAGTGCCAACGACACCAAGAGTATTTGAGACACTGCCCTCAACGATGGGCACTGAAAACATCCGAACAGCGCCGGTTCTCCATACTGAGCAACACCGACACAATCCGGATCTTGGTAGTAGAAGTAATGGACAGATTTATCGACAAAGTCGGGAAAATATCGAGAAACCCAACCTGTCAACGTCGCATGATATTAGCGTTAAGGATCGAAAGAAAATTGAGAATATTCCCAATCCAAGAAATAGGGTTGAAGCAAATCATGTTATCGATAGGAAAAGTGCGCAGGCTACGCGAATTGGTGAATATCAGATACCAAAAGATATAAAAAGCACTGTTTATGTCAAACATCCAGCGTTCAAGATGCCGTTGATGGAAAATGCCTGGTGGGAAATGGCTGATGTTAAAACTACTCCTTCGAAGTCAGCTCAAGTAGTTAATCCCCCAGGGATTCAGAGTAAGGTCGGTGATATATATAGGAGTAAAAACATTCATCCACTATATACGCCAAGGACGAGGTTAACGACTCCGATGACTTCGTTGGAATCAAGAATGTGGGGCGGCATGAATGAGTTGTTAGCACCGGAAGTCGTATTAAATGACGGTAATGAAAAGTCAGAGATGTTATTGAATGCTCGCAACAGCGTCATTCCGAATAGGGTCGCGCAATACGCTTATGGATCAACCACAAACAACAGAACCGTCCCGAAAATGCAAAATAAAGCTTCGGGATTAACGAATTCTCCGCCCGCACAAAAACCGGTCACGAGCAATAAAGGAGCAAAGAACTCACTACCAAATACTACCGCTGAGCAGGTACAGTCTAATGTAAAGGAAGCATTAAGCACGGCAACATCGACTGATACTTCGAAGGTTGCTAAAGAAGCGGTTGGGGTTAATAATGCCCGGAACGCATCATCCGAAGTCGGCAAGAGTAAGAAAAACATTGGAAAAACCAAAGGCAATGCGTTTTCTCAACGGAACGGCAACATTAAAACCAGTGGTAAAGGAAAATCCGAAGTTTCCGTGAATATCAAGCATTCGGCAAAGTCACATGCTCCAAATCAGAAAATTCCCGAGATGGAGAATGCGACTGAAAAAGGTGCGAAACCGAAGGTCGGAGTACTGAGTAACGGTATGAAATCCCCGATGATGTGGTTTGAAGCGAGAATGTGGAGTGGTATGGATGATTTGCTGTCGAAACCGGGAATCATGGCGAAGGGTGGGCAAGATAGATATGGTGCATTATTGCATACGCGCAACAGTGTCTTATCGGATAGGGTTGCGCAGAATGCGTATGGATCAACCACAAACAGTAAGCTCGCCTCGAAAGTGCAGGATATAGCGCTGACACTGAAAGATCATGAATCCGCTCAAAAGCCGGTCGCGAACGAGAAAGGAACGCAGAATCCAGCATCAAATCCCAACGCTGAACCGTTACAGTCCAATGGCAAGGAAACTCCAAACATAGCGACATCGACTGATACTTTGAAGGTTGCCAAGGAAACGGTTGGAGCTAATATTATCCGGAACACCTCATCGAAAGCGTCATTCGTAGTTAGCAAAGGTAAGAAAAACACCGGAAAGACTAAAAGCGGTGCGTTTCTCCAACAAAACAACAATATAAAAGCCAGGAGTAGGGGAAAATCCGAAGCTGCATTAAGCGGAAAGCAGGCGGCGAAGCAACAGGTTCCGAATCAGGAAATTTCCGACATGGTGATGGCGGCTGAAAAGGGTGCGAAACCGAAAGTCGGTGTGCAGATTGATGGTGTGGCTTCGCCAAACGCGGGCATCACTTCCTCCTCGAATGGGCAGGCGGTTCCTGTAGATACCGTACCGGCACAGTCTCATTCCCGCTGGGACAGCTTGATGCGGTTTGTGCAGCGGATCATGCAGAATGCCCGGATTCAACATCGGCATGAAGGTCTGTCGGAACTTCGGGTCCGGATGGTGTCGGAAACGCTGGGGAAGCTGATGGTGCATATATCGGTATCGGATAATCATGTGGATGTGCGGTTTGCGTTGGATACCCCTCAAGCACGGCAGATGATGCATTTATACAAAGCGGAACTGGCGCAGATATTAAAAGACAGCGGGGCTTCTACGGTGAATATCGACGTGTCAACATCCTCGGCGGATGGTGAAGGACGGTTCCGGAAGTTTTCGGAAGCTGATGACCGGTATGGTCATCGTACGTTCAACTCGCAAGTTCCGATTGATAACAACTGGGACTATCCCGAAGACCTGGATCAAGAGGATGAGCTGGCTTCCCCGGTTAATACCGTGAATTTCCCCCATGAACACAGCAGCATGGTTTGGGTGGCGTAATGAGCCGGGTTATTTTTGCCTATTGTTTAAGGATATTGAAAGTAGTGATGGAAGTAGCTGATGATAAATATCGAGAATTCAATGTATTATAATCCCTGGAAAAGTACCAAAACAATGGCACCAACTTTGCTATCTCACTATATGAATAAGTATAGCCTGGAGGTCGATAGAATCAGTTTAACGCTATAACCTGTGATTTAAGGGAGTCTCAGGAATTTCAAAATATTTATTTTCGGGTAATCTTATGGAATGTAAATGTGGCAATAATCGGTTTACCCCGGTTGGGACGCAGCAAAAATACGGCACTAAAAGCAACCAGGTACAGTATCTGGTCAACTGCGATCGATGTCATACCACCATAACCACCAGTAAGACATCATTTGCACTGCATCGGTTGCTTGCATCCAAAGAATCCTTGAGTCGAGAATTTCTCAGGTTGTATGATTTGACGTAAGATAATCGCATATTCCGATAGAGTAGGGATTGAAATTGACATCATTAGTAAGAAGTTTAAACTGTGAAAAGGAGGTGAGATTATGACCCCTATTGCATCAATAAATCCGTTTGTAAATCCTGCATCGAATAATACCACCGGCATCGAAAGCGCCCTGGGTAGGGATGCGTTTTTGCGTATGTTGATGGTTCAACTGCAGTATCAGGATCCAATGAGCCCTGCAAGTGGCGAACAGTTCGCATCACAGCTTGCCCAGTTCGCCCAGTTGGAAGAGTTGCAGGCGATGGGTGCGAGTCTGGATGCCTCGCTTTCGACTGAAACGCTTTTAACCCAGTCCATCACCAATACCTTGGCGACATCGTTGATCGGCAAAACTGTAGTGGCATCAACCGCTTCTTCGTATCTATCAGACGGGGAAGCGCAGTTTCATTTCAACTTGGATGAAGCCGCTGCCGACATCACGCTGAATATCTACGATGAAGCCGGATCGTTGGTGAAGACAGCGACATTGTCGAATCTACCGGCGGGAGATCAGTCCTATACCTGGAACGGGATTGACAGCAATGGTAACAGTGTAGAAGACGGCGTATATACCTTCACTGTGTCGGCAACGGATTCGGAAGGGGATTCGGTAGCAGCGTCACCGTTTATTCGAGGAATCATTACCGGAGTACGGTATGTAGGCGGAATGGCGGTGTTGCTGGTGGGAGAGATTGAGTTGAATCTGTCAGATGTTACAGAGATCCTGGAAGGGGAAAGCGGCTCTTCAGGATGGGTAACACCGAGCTGGATTCCTGGCGGATAAAATCATGAGTATCAATAAATCAATAAGAAACGTGACTTGTTTGAGAGGAGGTGAATTTCGTGGCGATATCACACGGTAACCCAGTGGCGCCGGTTACGGGACCTCACCATGTGAAGCGACCGCAGCCTTCGAAAATTCAGACACCCGCTAAGCCCACAGGTACATCCTTCAATGAGATATTGAAGCAAAAAGTGGACGGAGCGAAGGAGGTGTTGTTTTCCGCTCACGCTCGGGACCGATTGATTCAGCGGAATATCCAGTTGACTCCGAATGACATGGAACGGATCAACGGCGGTATTCAAAAAGCGGAAAACAAAGGGGCTCGTGAATCATTGGTGTTGATAAACGAGTTGGCGTTAGTGGTTTCCGTTCCCAATCGTACCGTCATCACCGCAATGTCGGGCGATGCTTTACAAGGGAACATCTTCACCCAGATTGACAGTGCGGTAATTGTGTAGTAAATAACCGGGCAGGACAGCGATCCTGACCCTAAGTACCTGAAATAACAGGGCTGGACCTCTTCGAGGAAGCCCGAACGCGCGGATCGACTGAAGCGCGTAAAGAGGAGGCAATCATGCTAAGTGCATTGTTTTCAGGAGTGGCGGGACTCCAAAATCATCAAATTGCACTGAATGTCATTGGTAATAATATTGCCAATATCAATACGGTGGGATTTAAAGGGGGACGCACAACTTTTGCGGAAACGCTGGTTCAAAGAATTAGTGGGGCGCAAGGACCCAGTGGAAGTTACGGCGGAAGAAACCCAGTTGAAATCGGATTGGGAATGAGATTAGCATCCATCGATCAGCAATTTAATCAGGGTAACCTGGAAGCCACCGGGAACACCACCGATTTGGCGATTCAGGGTGACGGATTCTTTATCCTGAGTGACGGCGAACAGAATTTCTATACCCGAGCCGGTGCATTCCAAATGGATGCTAATGGTTACCTGATCGCGCAAGGCGGTGGGTTACATGTACTGGGAAGGATGGCGGACAGTGCCGGAGAGATTGGCGGCAATGAAATGGCAATCCAGTTACCCATTAACGAAAAAGCAGCAGCCCGTGCCACTACCGAAATTGCCTATTTCTGCAACTTAGATGCCTCATGGCAGGAGCAGATATTGACGGCGAGTGATGCATTTACCACCGGCGGTGGCGCTAATCCAGCGCTGACCACAACCGAAATCAATACGCTTGATCAGGTTACTGCCGTATTGGATACCGGTGATCAAATCACCATCACCGGCACTAACCGTGAAGGTAATCCGGCTTCAGCCACTTTCACCTACGGTACCGACGGCACTACGTTGGGAGATCTGATTGCCGTTATTAACACTGCTTTCGACAGCACCTCTTTAGAGGACGGATCGACTTGTACCTTAGATGCTACCGGAGCCTTGGTTTTGGCAGATAACACAACCGGGGAATCGGAAACTACCATCAACTTAGGCTTTGTCGATGCCGGTTCTACAGTAGGTGCGATAACACTTCCCTCCTTAACGGAGACACAAGAAGGTGAAGGTTTAAAATCACATATTGCATCTATTTATGTGTACGACTCGTTGGGAGAGCAGCATCGGATCGAGATAACTTTTTTCAAAGATCTGACCACGGATAACAGTTGGACCTGGCAGGTGCAGGTGAACAACGGTGATATCACTCCCACCAGTGGAGACAGTGGTACCGCTACTTTCAATTCCGATGGTTCACTTGCCACCTTTGCCGGTGGACCTTTAGTATTTTCACCTCCCGGTGCCACCACCATGGAAATAGACCTAAATGGTGGTACTCAAGGATCTTTTGAAGGTATTACACAATTTGCATCCCCATCCACTACCATAGCACTTAATCAGGATGGTTATGGTATGGGGATTTTAGAAAGCTTTACCATCGGCACTGATGGCACAGTGCTTGGTAATTTTTCCAACGGAGTTATCCGGTCCTTGGCACAGATTTCGTTGGTTCGGTTCATTAATCCCGGCGGATTGGAAAATTTGGGCGGGAATTTGTTCCGGGCAACTATGAATTCTGGTGAAGCTTTGATCGGGATCAATTCGGATGAACGGGGAGGCACGATCCATTCCGGTTATCTGGAAATGTCCAATGTGGATCTTTCCCAGCAATTTACCAGGATGATCGTTGTCCAACGCGGGTTTCAAGCTAATGCCCGCGTGATTACTACTTCAGATTATTTGTTAAATGAGATCATCAATCTGAAGCGGTAATCCTTAACATAAAGGGGGGATAGGAAACACCCTATCCCCCCGGCTCCCCCACCCAAAAAACACTCCGAAATGACCCCGGATCTAAGGGACCGATTCTTAACCAGAATGAGGTTATGATGATCCTAATTCGACGTCTCAACGGTGAAGAATTCATTCTGAATGCCGAACTGATTGAATCTGTAGAAAGTTGTCCCGATACGCTGGTAACGTTGACTAACGGAAAAAAGTTGATGGTCTTAAACGACCACGATGAGATAATGAACAAGGTTATCGATTATCGGCGGCGGGTGTATACAGCGGCTCCAGTGCGTGCCGGTGCGGAGTCGAATTCACAGGTTCAGACGCAGATTAACGGTTAGTTCTTCACCGGGAAATCACAATGGATATAGCGACAATATTAGGTATCAGCATTGGTTTGTTGATGATTGTCATTGTGGCGTTTGCCGGCGGTGGCGGGTCGACGTTTATCCATATTCCATCACTGTTTGTCGTCTTTGGAGGCTGTTTAGCTGCCACCTGCGTCAACTTCCCACTTGGAGATGTGATTGGAGTGATGAAGGTGGTACAGAAGGCGTTCTTCGGCAAAGAGCCCAATCCGGAAGGTCTGATCGAAAAGATGGTGGAATTGGCAGAACAGGCTCGCCGTGAGGGAATTTTGGCTATCGAACGGCACATCGATGAAATTGATGATAAATTCATGAAAAGCGGGATTCAGCTTGCGGTGGATGGTTCTGAACCGGAAGTGATGCGGAATATTATGGAAAATGAACTTTATAACTTACAGAACCGGCACAAATTAGGGCAGGCAATATTCACTGCAATGGGGATGTATGCACCGGCATTCGGAATGATTGGTACCCTAATCGGGTTGATAAAGATGCTCCGGACATTGGATGATCCTACACAGATTGGTGCTGGAATGGCAGTAGCATTGATAACTACATTCTATGGTGCAGTAGCTGCAAACCTGATCTTTCTGCCCATTGCCGGGAAACTGAAAACCAGGTCAGAAAAAGAAGTATTAGAAAGAGAATTAGTTATTGAGGGGATATTAGCAATCCAGTCCGGTGATAACCCACGAATTATTCGAGGGAAGTTGATGACATTCCTAGCACCCAGCGCTCGTAAACAGGAATAGAGACGATGGCGAATAGAAATAATAAAAACGCTAAACGTGGAGAAAGTGAAGCCGGTTCGCCGTTGTGGATGACCACTTTTGCGGATATGATGACGCTGCTGTTGTGCTTCTTTGTGCTGATATTGGCATTTTCGTCGGTAGAACAAGATAAATTTAAAAAAGCTATGGGCTCTTTAAAGGGTGCTTTGGGGATGTTACCCAGTATTTCTGGTCTATCATTATCGCCTACAGTGTTTCGGCAAGCCCCTGAATCGCAGATGATGGAAGCGTTGGAAGAAATGGAAAAAGTGTTCGAAGAGATGAATTTGCAAGAGTTTACACAGTGGGAAATGACACCGGAAGGGGTACACATCGTGATGAACGATCCGGTGCTGTTTAAATTGGGTGAGGCAAATCTGAAGCAAAATGTATATCCGATTTTGTCAGCAATTGCCAAGGTGATTAGAACTAAAACTCCCTCCGAGATAGTGGTGCAAGGACATACAGATGATTTACCCATCAGAACCATGCAGTTTCCTTCTAATTGGGAGCTGTCGGCGGCACGCGCATTAAGTGTGGTCAAATTTTTTGCCGAGAAGGAAGATATTCCCCCGGAAAAACTGTCCGCCATCGGATACGGGCAGTATCGACCGGCATATGTCAATACCCCAGAAGATCGAGCGAAAAACCGTAGGGTGGAGATTATAATTAAGCATAGCGCAATTTCCGATGAATTCATAAATAAATTCAATTAGTGTAGAATCCTGAAAATAATAACAGAGAGTGATC
>CBDVBD010000044.1:0-20701 GCA_965372135.1 uncultured bacterium
CATGAGGATACCATGAAAGCGAAAATCCATCCCAAATACGAAAAAGCAACCGTTACGTGCGCCTGTGGTAACGCCTTCGAAACCCGCACCACAGTTGGAGACATAAAGATAGAAATCTGTTCGGCGTGTCATCCCTTCTTTACCGGCAAACAAAAACTGGTGGACACCACCGGTCGTGTCGAAAAGTTCCTGAAGAGGTACAAAATAGAAGCAAAAAACGCCGAGTAACCACCTTCTGCGGAGCCTAAACTCAGCGGAACGCCAAGGCGTTCCGCTTTTTTGATATTGCCGGATAGGAAATTGTTGCATACCGATCAATCCAAAAATTCAGTTCCCTCGACCCCCGAAGACCGTAAAGCGGTGGGCACCGAACTGGCGATGGGCGGGCAGGCTGTCATCGAGGGCGTCTTGATGCGGTCATCCCACACTGTAGCTACTGCCGTCCGCCGATCCGACGGCACCATCGCCATCGACCGCTATCCTTTCGTATCCCGTTCCAAACGGGTTCCATTCTGGAAATTGCCCATCCTGCGCGGCGTGATATCCATCTATGAAGCCATGATCATCGGAATCCGAGCCCTGAATTGGTCTGCGGAAATCGCCACTGAAGACAAAAATGCCGATAAGAAAAGTCCCACATTTTGGGAAAAAGCCGGATCCATCCTGATGATCACCGTCGCTTTGGTGATTGGGCTGGGGCTATTCATGGGCATCCCCTATGCGGTGTCTCAGTGGATGCAGCAGGAAAGCGTCAACCAATTCCGGTTTCACCTGGTTGCCGGCGGAACCAGAATTCTTATTTTCCTACTTTACGTGTGGGGGATCTCCTTCGCCAAGGACATCCGCCGGGTATTCCAGTACCACGGCGCCGAACATAAATCCATCTATGCCTTCGAGCAAGGGGATGAAGTCACCGTCGGTTCCGCCGGGAAACAAAGCCGCTTCCACCCTCGGTGCGGCACCAGCTTCCTGGTCATCACCCTGATAGCGGTCTTGATTACCTATGCCATCATCGACTCCATCGTAGTAGCCCTGTTCGGGAATTTTCCCAATGTCTGGTGGCGGTTGGCTGCTCATTTACCATTCCTGCCCTTAGTGGTGGGTGTGTCGTTCGAAGTCCTGAAGGCGTCCGGAAAACATGCATCCAAAGCCCTGATTCGATCCCTGATTCTCCCTGGGATGTGGCTGCAGCGTATCACAACTAAAGACCCTGATGACGACCAACTCGAAGTAGCCATCACCGCCTTAAAAGCCGCATTGGAACCGGAAAAACAGGATACCATGGTTGAAGTTCCTGCAAGTTAGTAAATCGGCGAACTAAACACTGAGCGAGATACTGATAAAACGATTCAAGGAGGGTATAATGCGTAGATATGGTGGGATGATAGTTGCAATGCTGGTGTTGGCGAACTCCGGATTGGCTGGATTGATTCCCTTTCAAGTCACCGGCGAAACCGCCGTACCCACCACTGAGGACAGCATCGCTATCTATGAATTGGTTGTGACCACCGACACTATCGGGAAACTAAACTGGTTGTTCCGGCTGGGGGGATCACCTGCTCAGGATATTTCTGTATGGGTGGGGCTTCCCGGTGCCGAATCGATGATAATCAAAGGGATGATCGACACCACGCCAACCTCGATTGCTGCGAATTGCCTGCTGCCGGGCGATCAAGGACGCGCTGTCCTATCGTTATATGAAATCGTCTTCCCCGCCAATACAATCACCTTGAACACCCTTTCCGCTACTACCCCCAACCCCTGGAAACCCGTCTCCACCGGAGGAATCGGCGAATACGAAACCTGGGAAACCACGCTGCCCACAGCGGCATTAACCAGTTGGTCCGGGAACATTGACCGGGTAAAAGTTATACTGAATCTGCCCCAGGAATTGCAGGAAATCTGGGAAATCGATAAAGACGGATTCCAATTTTCAGCGGATCCCCCCCATCAACAGATGAGTAACGGCGCTGTAATGTGGGAATTTCGCAAATGGGATGCTAATAAGGACCTTACAGTCCAGGTGAGTGCGTATCGCCCGTTTCTTCAGGAAGTCCAGCTGTTGGAAGCCGGATTAATACACCTTCTGGATGAGTATTACGGCGATAAGAAAGAATATGGGGATTCGTTGTTGAACGGTTACATGTGGATGCCGGAATTTCGCCAACTGGGAACGGCGCCGGAACGCGCGGTATATGCCCGTACCTATCTATGGCTAAGGCAGAATGAAATCCTGGCACGCCATGGCTTTGTTTTTGAGTCGGAACATGCCCTTCGCGCCTTCTTCGATAAGCAGCCCTGGTACCAGCCGGATCCCTATTTCAAAGCGGAAATGCTGACCGAGACGGAGATGAAAAACTACTGGAATTTGATTAATCGACGCGCGTTGTTCGGATCTACGACTCCTTCCCGGAAGGAATAAACAGGTTATACAACCAAGCAAAAATCGCCCCGCAGATAAACCCGTCCACAAACCCCCACACCAGTCCGATAAATGCACCCGGGAGTGTCACGGAATACCCGAGATAGAACTTCCCCAATAAACCCAATGTTATTCCCGGGCTGCCGATGATAATAATCCACAGTGTGCCCAAACATAACCCAACACCCCATAGGATCCCTCCCGCCAATCCCAATGCCAATGGTTTAAGCTTCATTCCGACCTCCCTGATTTAGCCCCATTTTCTTTTTAGCTCTAATCCTCTTAATATATCTTTATGAATCAAGCCGTGTTGCCAATTTACCCATATCGCCTATATGCTCGAACAGGCGAAAAAGCTAAAAAAGAGTTTGTTGTGTTTTGAATCCCTTTTTGCTTAATAAGAAAAGAATGTCTTTGTCACCGCAAATTTTAGCTAAAGATGAGATGTTTAACCGTTGCAGGATTTCTTTTGTAATTGGCCTTTTATTGTCCCAAAAGATGATTGACTCAAAGAATTCTCTAGCGATACCGGAGTCAAGTAAACGCAGTACAGTAATTGCTTCTTTTTCAGAGTAGCAAGGGATGAAGTAACATGTATCGTCTAAAACGAATGGCTTGCCATCATACTGACCGATCTTTTGGAACGCTAACTTTTTATATAAACCAGATATGGCAACCTTCCATGCGGAAAAAGAGTAAGGTCCAACTCCAAAAATAGAAAAAAGGGGTTTTTTTCTATAAACTGGACTCGTCCTACTTGATAATGTCTGTTTATGTTCCTGCAGGTATGACCATGTAAGGGGTGCAATGTTTTTAATATGCCCTGTATCTTGTCCTATATTTTTTTGCGTAACGATGAGCCACCTTCTTGGCTCGTTCACGCGTCCATTTCCAACATCCGAACTTTTAAGAAGTGGATATAGCAATTCTCTCTCTATTTTGACGAGTTCTCCGAAGCCGTTTCTGTAAAAATCGCCCTCTTTAATTAATTCCATAACTCTAGAGGCATCATGCTTTATTCCCGATCGCCAGATGTAAGGACTACCGCCACAATTAAGCTCTTTCAGTCTATTATAGCTTAGAACATTAGCAATCAATGTATTATCTTTAAAACCAATTACTGTTGATGGCTTTTCGTCATTTATGCCATCATATACATCACAATCATAATTCGCACCTTGCTTTGATGTAAGGCAAACAAATAAGCACGCATCAACAGATGCATTGAAATGCTTCTTAGCGTTTATCTTATAGATTAAAGATTCTGATATCGTTATTTTATTTTTTTTTGCGTACTTGAAAACCTTCCTCGCTACAGCTGTCTTACACAAAAAAGCCATTGCAGCATTTCGTCTATTTATAGAATCAAGCATTTTAATTAACATCCACTCCGAAATATCAAAATTACTTTTACCTGTAATGGCATCAAAACCATTCATATTCTGAAAGTTTGTTTTCTTTGGAAGATTACTCCCTCTGATAGCACCAAGCTCAGAACTGGTAACCCATGGGGGATTCCCTAAAAACAGAATAGGCTCTGGAAGGTCTCTAATTACATTTGACCAATTGACATCGAAGAAGCTACCATTCTTTAAAATTATCCTTTTTTCTAAGTCAAGGGATTTTATTTTTTTCAAAAGGATATCTATATATTGTTTGTTAATATCTAATCCATAAAAAACATTTGCATCCGGGAATCTGTCGTAAGCGCCGAATATAAAATTCCCAACTCCGCAATTCGGTTCAATGACCGAAAATGGTCGGACCCCTAATCTGTACAGCAAATTGGTGACTTGCTTTACCAAAGAAACAGGAGTTTGAAAATCGCCAAACTCAATAATTCTACTTGCCTTTTTCTTCAATGACATATGTAAATTACCTTATGCGTATAACTCCTTTTACTGTTCCCGCCACCTCAACAATCCTACTATACTGAAGCCTCCACTGTAGCGCATTAGAGATGGTCAGATATCCTTGTTCCGGAGGTGATTTTAATACTTCTTCAGCTATTTTGTTGACTGAAATATCATCAACTGGTAAATTTCTATCTCTAATTGCAGCAATTACATCTTCTTTATTTCCGTTGTTTTGAACTATATCCCTTATCAGGCGCGTTATCTGATAATCTGCCGTTCTATTCGATTTAATAAATATTGTGTGAAGTATATTTAAATTCGCCTTTCTTGTACCCGAATCATCTTGCTTGCCGTATACGAAAAGGAGAACAGAATAACCAAGTCCATAAATCTTTTGACGAGCAGTTTTAAAAGGACAAGATGACTGTGGCTGTCTAATACTCGTTACTTTTATATCAACACCGAGCCCAGGGAAGTCTATTCCTCTGGCTGAACTTCCGGGATCATACTTATACTTTTGCCTTAGATGCTCTTGGAATTTATGTTCCAGATATGTCCCCACCGCTTTCCCATCAGTTACACCGTACAAACTTGGTTCATGATGTTTACTCTCAGCTTCAGAAAATAATTTTGCCTCTTCTCGAAGCTTTGTAATTGTTAGTTTTATTTTGTCCATATAGTCTCTCCAAAAAGCTTAGTCAATTATGAATCTTAATCCAAACGGCTGTTTTAACTTCCTGAACTTTCCAGGAGCACTGGTGCCCTTGACCGGTCCTGAAGAAATGCTTTTTTCCGGTTGTTGAAAAACCTGTGATTAAATCTTTTTTACTTTTCTAATATAACATATAGATATCCAAATATCAAGCGGGAATTGCCCTATTTCCCATAAAAGGTTCATGCTGACGATTCCGTAATCGGGATAAGGAATCGCGTCGCCGCCTGCGATCCTTTCCAAATCCCTGAAGTGGTTGAATCTGCAACGGTTCAATATGTTTCCCCACCAACGACAACACCCCATGATCTTCCTCAATCGTCCCGGTCACAAGATACGGTCCCTTGTCCAGCGTCACATGGGCATATTGATGATACACCGCCGGGAACAGGGTGACTTCGAACGTCCCGGCTGCGTCTTCCAACGTCAGGAATTTCATATATGCCTGGGTCTTACGCGTCTTGATCCGTTTCGATGTGATCGCCCAACCGATCATCCGAACCCGTTTTCCACGATTAGCCTCCAAATCCACCGATGACACAATCCCCCGTCGCTGCTTGGGATCCAGGAAATCCAACGGATGCATGGTAACCGGAAATCCGAAAATATCCTTTTCGATGTGGAATTGTTCCATGGAATCGTACTCGGGAAATGACGGCGTCGCTAAGAAATCAGTCCGATCGAATAGTGTTGGCAGGTCACGTCGTTCGGTAGTGGCGGGATGTCCTAAGCGGCTAACCATCCGGCTCTGCCACAACAATGTCGGTCTGGTGGGATGTTCCCGGTCCTTAAAACAATCCATCGCCCCGCATTTGATCAGAAGTTCCGTCTGGTTTGGGTCCAACTTCACTCGCCGTTGAAATTCCCCGAGAGAACCGTATTGACCATGATTTTCCCGATCTTCTAAGATAGATTGAATTGACATCTCCGTCAGATTTCCGACCGCCATCAATCCTATGCGAATCTCACGATCCCGCCCCTGAAATTCCCTGATACTTTCGTTGATATCCGGCGGCAGAATCCGCAGTCCCAATCGGCGGGCTTCTTCGATGTATGCCGCGGGACCATAGTATCCACCCTGATTGGACAGCACCGCCGCCATAAATTCCGCCGGATGATGAGCCTTCAAATATGCCACCTGATAGGATAACACCGCAAATGATGCACTGTGTGCCTTGCAAAATGCATAGCCGGCAAAGCTCTCGATCTGCCGCCATACTTCCAATGCCACTAAATCGTTGACTCCTCTGATTTTAGCTCCACGAAGAAACTGATCCTTCAACTTCTGCATCGCTTCCGGTGACCGACCCTTGCCGCTCATGGCTCGCCGCAGCAAATCCGCTTCCCCCAAACTCAGTCCCGCCATCCCGTGCGCTACCTTAATCACATCCTCCTGATAGATCATCACGCCGTAGGTATCCCCTAACAACTTTTCCATAACAGGATGTAAATATTCCACTATCGACGGATCCCTATGGCGTTCGATGAACTGCGTCATCATTCCTGATTCCGACACCCCCGGACGAATAACCGAACTGGCAGCCACCAGCATCTCAAACGTATCCACACCCAGCTTCTTCAGCAGTGCCTGCATACCCGGCGATTCAATATAGAAACACCCCATGGTACGACCTTCCCGCACCAGTGATAATGTGGGTTCATCCGCCAGAATTGCATCGAGATCTTCGGTGGGCGGCGGGGGCTTTCCCTGTGATTTTATTTGTGTTACGCAATCCCGATACACACCCAATGAACGCTGGGATAATAGGTCAATTTTCACAAGTCCCAAATCTTCAATGGGATGCATGTCATACTGGGTAATGACGAATCCCTTCGCCGACCGTTCCAGCGCAGTCCAATCGGTGATGGGACCCGGTGAGATCACAATTCCACTCGCATGAATTGATAGGTGCCTGGGGAATCCGATGATCCGTTGACCGATCTGCATAATGAATCGCCACGGGTCCCTGTCCAATGGTAAGTCCCTGCATTCCGGATACTTATCACGCAGATTGGAAAGGTCTTTCGTTCCCCATGAAGGGATTTTACTGGTGATGGCTTTGATCTCCGGTTCCGGAATTCCCATGGTTTTGGCGATTTCGTGGATGGCGGAACGACCCTGGAAAGTAACGGTGGTGGAAATCATCGCCACCCGGTCGTGCCCGTAGCGGTCATAGACATAGTTGATGATATCGTCGCGGTGCTGCCAGGAAAAATCCAAATCGATGTCCGGCGGGGATTTCCGTTCCGGATTCAGGAAACGTTCGAAGAACAGATTTAACGACAACGGGCAGACGTGAGTCATTTTTAAACAATAAGATACGATGCTGTTAGCCGCCGATCCCCGCCCGATAGTTGGAATATTTCGCGACCGGGCTTCCCGTGCAATATCGTGTACAACTAAGAAGTATTCCGTGAAACCTAAGTGGTCGATCAACCCCAATTCATAGGTCAATCGCGAGCGTGCTTCTGAGGGTGGATCACTTCCATATCGCTCCTGTAATCCCTTATTAGCTAAGGACTTTAAGTAATCGAAGGGACTCTGGCTATTGGGCGTATCGAAGGGGGGGAATTTCAGTTGACCCAACTTGAGATCAACCGAACAGCTCTCCGCAATACGAACAGTATTTTCCAGTGCGTCCGGAATGTTCCGAAACGCCTGTTCCATCTGATCTTGTGAGGTTAAGTAATTGTTAATATTGCCGGTAGTTTTGCCTTTGGTGGCGTCGATGGTGCTGTTGTTGCCAATGGCTTGCAGTACGATATGTGTATGATAATCTTGAGGTTCCGCCATGATTACCCGATTGGTGGCTACTACCGGGATTTTGTGTTGGCGGCACCACTTAAGAAGCCGTGCTGAATGGGGGTTTTGTGGGTTTTGCGGAGGAGTAAGTTCCCCGAAAAGCTGCCCGGGTACTGTATGGCTGAATAATTGTTCGAGAAGGGATTGATTAGGCGTTATAATTACAATATTATCAGACACATTGGATAGAGCAGATTCTATAGTAAAGTCCTGGTCAAGTTGGTGGCTGGTGGTGATGCGGCAGAGTTCGCGGTATCCTGCAATATTCCGTGCCAGGAGTATTGTTCGATAAGTATTTGTAAGTATGTTAGTTAAACTGGAATCGGGTATGGATATTTCAATTCCGGGAATTGGTGTAATTCCATATTTATTACATAGTTGCATGAATTGTACGATGCCGTACATCCCATTGGTATCGGTCAGTGCTAAGTGGGTCATGCCCAGTGTAACTGCTTGTTTTACCAGGGATTCCACAGTGGAAGCACCTTCATGGAAGGAGTAGGAACTGTGGACGTTTAGGTGGACGAAATTGGACATTTATTTCCCTAAAGCGAAAGAATTGTGAAAAAAAAGCGAAAAAAGAGCGAAAAAAACGTGAAAAAAATGGAAACCGTAATGCGGTTATAAAATTACATGTAATTGTATTACACTCTTTCGATGTCCTATGATTTTGCTTGGCGATAGTGCAGATTTTTCGCGTTTTAGTCGAGGCTGAGTTTAAAGCCCTTAAAAAGAGTTTTCCGAACCGGTCGGAAACGACCTAAAGCTGAAGCAAGCGTTGGTAATCCCAAATAAGCAACGCCCATTAGAGGCTGTGTTGCGTGGATTCCGGACATCAAGCTGTCCGGAACGCCCAATCCCGACGATTCGGGATTCCACGCAATGACGTGTGTCTTTGAATATTAAGCAGATAGGGCGATGGAACTTCCATAGTTGATGGCGGAAAAGCCGTATCGGGTGCGGACGCAATCCATGGCGGCGCCCAGGTTGTCGGTGCGGTCATTGTTCAAGTGGTCGAAAAGTGACTGCTGCCCGGTGGTTCCACGCAGGGCGGTGAAGACGATCTCCAGCCGCTCCAGCCGCAGCCTGCGGGTCCATAACTGCTTTAGCAACATCCTGCTGCGATAGAAAAAATCCCGGTCGTCCACCGAAACCGGCAGTGGAATTCGTGCCCGTTTACCGCTGCCGTCGGGATATCGGACCGCCAATCCCAATTTTGACGGGGTGTAGGCGCTCTGGCGCAACCAGGCCGCCGCTTGTTGGCAGGCGCTGTCCAACCCTTCCAGTACCAGGTGTTTTCCGTAAGTGGCGCGGGGAAATACCCGTTCGAAACGGCGGGTTACGATTTTTGGTGTTGCCGGGTTTGGGTTCTCAGAGGTCAACCATTGCCGGAGTTTCCAGACGTCCGGACCCCAGAAAACCTGCGCTATCGCAGGATCCAGGGATAGGAAATCGTCCACGGTGCGGATACCCATTTCGAACATGTCCTTTTTCCTGCGAGGTCCCACCGACGGAAGCCAGGTAATGGGAACGGTGTTCCAGAATGCTCTTTCCTGAGCGGGTCTGATGATGTTGGTTTTGTTTTTGTGCGCACGGTTAGCAGCGGCTTTCGAAATTACCGGCAGTACCGCTAATCCGGCTCGGAAAGTAAAGTGTGGTTTCAAGATATGGTTGATGGTGTTGTCCAATTGAATTAGATCCCGGGTTTGCGGGTACAGGGTGTATGCGCCTGGAGTATCCTCAGCTTCGGTGGGAAGCCAGGATTCGAAACGGTGCAGGATCATATCCGACATGTTCCGGTATCGGCTCCAATCGGCAGGCACTATGATGATTTTTTTTAAGCGCTTAGCATCGCTAACCCGTGATGTGCAGGTAATACCAAGTTTTCGGGCTTCCTGGGACACTGCAATCAGACGGTTTTCTTCGTCAATACTGTCCGCCACCACCACCGGACGTTGTTTCAAGCCGGGGTTCAACCGGCGTTCTATGGCGATGGGGAAGTCGATAAGTTTTATGTACAAGAAATTGATCATTTTCCTCACGCAGAGGCGCAGAGTGCGCAGAGATATGATAATTTAAATAAGAAAGACGCAGAGATTTAGAGACCGCAGCGTGTCTGATATGTCTTTCCTATAATATACTGCACAAATGTTCAAAAAGCAAGAGATTTTTTTATTAGAGTAATTAATTCACTTGACTTTGAAGATTTTATTGGTTAAATTACTAACCATAATTAAGATATTGAGCCAGGAACTGTAGCCAAAAAAACATTTCTAACAATTTTAAGGATTTGCGGAGGCATTATGGAAGCTCTTCGTTGTTTTAAGAGTGCACTCGCATTACTTATGGTGAGTGCTTTATTTGTGTCCACAGGTTGGGCAACTGATGTGTCCGGTACCATCAGTGTGGACAGCACATGGGACATCGGGGGGAGTCCCTATATCGTGACCGGAAACGTCACTGTCAACAATGGAGTGACATTGACCGTGGATCCGGGAGTAATGGTAAAATTCAACAGCGGACTTTACATTGAGATTAACGGAACGATGGATGCGGATGGTAATGCGTTGAATACCATTACTTTTACGTCTAACCAGATCACACCGGCAGGGGATGATCATCGTGGTCTATATTTTAACAATGGGGATGGTTTGTTGGATAACTGCTTGATCGAATATGGAGGTTACTCCTGGAATACATCGGTGTATGTAAGGGGCAGTGCGAATGTGGTAATAGATAGCAGTGTTATCCGTGAAAGCGGTCCATCAGGTAACCGTGATGAGGGGATATATACCTATACTACGGCGCAATTGGAGGTCTCCTATACTCAGATTTATAACTGTGGCTGGCCGGTGCGTTTGAATGGATCATTGTTCCCTGTTTTCGGTGCCGGTAATGATTTCACCGGTAACGAAAATGATGGGATTTGGACTCAGATAGGGACGGTAAACGGGACTCAGACCATGATGGATCCCGGCGTTCCCTATGCAATGCGTGGATATGACTTGACGGTTGCTTCCGGGGCGCAGTTAACCATTAATCCTGATTGTATTTTAAAGTTCGATACGTATCGGGAACTGTTGGTACACGGAACATTGATTGCCGACGCTACTTTGGCGAACCCGATTTACATGACGTCCTACAGAGATGATAACTGGTCAGGTGATACTAATAACGATGGATCGGCGACCGCACCGGCAGTTAGCGACTGGGATGGTGTTCGGTTTACCACAACTGCGACGAATTCCTGCTTGATGGATTATGTGCAACTCAGATTTGCAGGAAGGGGCAATGGTGGTGGTATTGAAATACAAACCTGCAATCCCGATATCACCAACTGCGATATCAACAACTGTTACTATGGAATCGTGATTACAGGAGTCTGCACCTCGGATATTTCGTATAACAACATTGGGATTTCAGACCAGACGCCGATTGCAATGACTTTTGAATCATTTCCTACCTTTGTAGACAACAGTTTTTCTTCATCCGACAACGGATATGATGCCATCGGGATTATATCGGGAACGCTGACGGCTAATGCTTACTTGCCGCAGCGGGATGTGATTGGGATACCCAATATTACTTATGTAATGTTGGGAACGGTGACTGTACCTGATGTGTACACATTGACGATCGAAGCCGGATGTGTTATAAAGTTTACGCATTACTCGCACAGCCTGGAAGTGCTGGGTCAATTAGTCGCTGATGGGAATGCGGATAGCGTCATTGTATTTACTTCTGTAAAGGATGATAACTACGGGAATCCCGGGGATACCAATAATGATGGTTCCATTACGGCGCCTGCCCCGGCAGATTGGCGGAGGATCAGATTTGATAATCCATTATTTGACACCGGTGGGATATTGGATTATTGCCGGGTTACCTATGGTGGTAATACTTACTATTACAATCGTGCGGAAGTGGAGGTTGAATTCGCTAGCCCTACTATCACCAACTCCTACTTCTCTGATGCTCAGCGTGCGATCACGCTGTATGGGAATTCCGATCCTTACATTGCTGATAATGAATTTGTAAATACCACGTATGAACCACTTGAATTGTCCGCATCGTCCAATCCCACGTTCGGCGGTGGGGATACCATGACCAATGTGGGATATTTCGCGCTGGGAATTCTACCGGAAACGGTGGCAGTGGACGGCACTATCCGGGTGAAGGATTTTGCCGGTTACACCAACATTACGTACGTGTTGAATGGTGAATGGATTGTCGCCAGCGCGACTCGGGTGGATGTGGAACCTGACGTGGTGATTAAGTTAACGTCAGGTAATGCTCGGATGAAGATCGAGGGTACATTTGTGGTAGATACTCCTCCGGCGCAACCGGTAGTATTCACTTCTGTGAAGGATGATAATTATGGGAATCCGGGAGATACCAATGATGATGGATCTTCCACTACGCCCTCTTACTATGATTGGGATTATATTGGATTCCTGGATACTTCGGACGATGACAGTTGCCGGATTGTGAATGCGATAATTCTTTATGGAGACGAAAGTGTTTACACGTTGAATTCGGGACCGAGGATTGATAACTGCTATATTTCCAATGGCGATAATGCAGTGTATATTGCCGGGAATTCCAATACTCGGGTATGGAATAATGACATTCGAAATACCAGAGAAGCGCCGATTATGATGTCTCTGGTGTCTGATCCCGATTTTTCGGGAAATACGTTTACCAGTTGTGCCTACAACGCACTTGGAGTGATTGAAGGAACTCTGAACTCACCTGCGGTAATGAAGCGGCGAAATGTTGCAGGCTTTACTCCCATAGCCTATTTATCCTCTACCAGCACCACCATATCAGCATCCGGCTCTCTGGTGATTGAACCGGGCGTGGTGTGGAAATGGCCCCATTGGTCTTGGTCCCTTTATGTTTACGGAATCCTGATTGCGGAGGGCGGGGCACCATCCGACAGCCAGATTGTGTTTACTTCGATTCATGATGATGCTTATGGCGGAGATACCAATAACAATGGTAATTCCACATCGCCTGCTATCGGTAACTGGCAGCGCGTCTATTTTGGCGATTCTTCGGTGGATGATTCCTGCAGCATGAAACACTGCCGCGTGCTGTATGCCTCGGGATACTACCAGGATGCCGGCATTGAGATTGCGGATGCATCTCCAACCATCGATAGCTGCTTCATCGAATTCCAGAAGTTTGGTATTGAAATTTATGGAGATGCAGCGCCTACGATTTCCAACAACCTGATCAATGCCTGCAACTATGCACCCATTTACATGGACATGTTTTCTCAGCCTGTTTTTGGCGGGAACACTTTCTACAATTGCGGGTACTCTGCATTGGCTATCCGGGGTCAATCTTATTCCCTGAACAACACGGTGCCGTTACGTGATTTTGGAGGATTCACCAACATCACCTATCTCATCTGGGCGGATATCACGGTAAACTCTGGAACATGGATTACCGTCCCAGCCGACGTAGTGATGAAATTCTATTCCTCCAGTGTTGGTTTTATAGTGGATGGTGTTCTACAAGTTCTGGGTCCTGGTTACGGGGGGATTGAGATGCCTGTGTTTACCAGTGTAAAGGATGACAGGTATGGGAATCCGTTGGATACCAACAATGACGGCTTCGGAACCTCACCGGCATGTAATAACTGGCAAGGTTTTTACTTTGATGATATTTCCGATGATGACAACTGTCTGATTGATTCCGCCCTCATCGCCTATGCTGGTACCGGTGTATGGTTCAACTCCGCTGGAGGTACGGTGCAGAACTCCATTCTGGAATACAATAACTTAGGATTCTACCTGGCAGGGAATTCGGATCCAGACCTAATTGATAATGAAGTTCGGGAATCCTGTTATGAACCGGCGATGTTATCCTTAACCTCTAATCCCAACTTTCAGGATAATGATTTCCATGACAACCAGTATCAAGCCTTAGGGTTGATCGGGGAAACCATGGCGTCGGACGCCACTATTCCACTTCGGACGGTGGGCGGTGATTCCAATATCGTGTATCTACTTCGTAGTACCTCTTTGACAGTCGGCACTAATGCCATTTTGACAATCGATCCCGGTGTGGTGATAAAATTTTATAATAGCTACATCAATGTCCGGCGGGGTTTGCATGCGATCGGAGGTGCTACTCCGGACAGTCAGATTGTTTTTACTTCTTATCGTGATGACTTCTACGGAGGAGACACTAACTCGGATTCCAATGCTACATCGCCAGCATATGGTGATTGGGACTATATCAAATTCGACGATCAAGCATTGGATCCGGAATGCACGATGCGGCATTGTGTTGTCAGATACGCCAGGTATAGCTCCTACGGCGCCATTCATTGTGTCAATTCATCGCCGACCATTACGCACAGCCGAATTTCGGATAACTATTACGGAGTGGTGGCATCCGGGAACTCCAACCCGGTGTTGACGGATAATGATTTCTACAATAACTACCACTACGGGGTGCAGAATACCGGCGCATCCTTCTGTATCGACGCCACCAACAGTTGGTGGGGCGCCAGTTCGGGACCTTACGATAATTCGAATGCTGCGGAAGTGTGCTTCCCGGCGTTATACAATCCCACTGGATTGGGTGAAACAGTTAGCGATCATGTCGATTATTCCGGTTGGCAAACGCAATCCGGTAGCCCATTGATGGGCGATGTGTCACTGAATGGTTCGGTGCATGCGTATGACGGCACGCTGGTGCTGCAGTTTGTATCTGATTCACTAACGTATCCGCTGACAGATATACAGAAGATGGTGGCGGATGTGTCTGGTGTGGCTTATATTACCGCCTATGATGCTTCATTGATCCTGCAGTATGTAGCGGGGTTGATCGACGTGTTCCCGGCGGAGATCGATCATTTCGATCCAACAATACGTCCGACATCGCCGGTAGTAGCTTCAGTAGATGGGCAGCTTTCGACTAATGATGCCACGGTACAGTTGGATGAGGTTACCACGATTCCGGTAGCGCTGGAATTCACCGGCGACCTGTATTCGGCGCAGTTCACGGCGCATTATAATCCGTCAGTCTTGGAATTCGTGGGTGCGGAAACAGCGTCTGCCACGTCCGACTTCCTGATGCAAACCATTGATAATAGTGGCGAGATTCGGGTGGTGATGGCGGGAACGTATCCGCTCAGCGCCAGCAGCGAAATCATTCACTTGAAGTTCCGAACCGCTGATGACGTCCATGGGAAGGTCGAGACCTCCCTGACATTCACCGATGTGATGTATAATGAACAGCAGCCCACATTGGGCGGGACTGCCGGTCGGATATTCGTGGTCGGTTTGCCTACGGATTACTCGCTGGGTCATAACTACCCGAATCCCTTCAACCCGGTAACCAATATTCCGTATGCACTGCCCAGTACGGAACAGGTGTCAATCAAGATTTTCAACCTGCAGGGTCAGTTGGTACGGACGCTGGTTGACCGGCATCAAGAAGCAGGTAATCACGTTGCGGTATGGGATAGTCGGGATAGTAACGGCATCCCCTTGGCAAGCGGAATCTATTTTGTCCGCATGCAAGCAGCCGATTTCAGTAAAGTACATAAAATGACGTTGTTGAAGTAATCCAACCTGGAGGAACGAGTTATGATTGGAAAACAGCCAACCGCAAGAATTGCGGAACGCCTACCCATCGTCCTCGGGTTGGTTATTATGACTTTGGCAGCGCTGAGCGCCCCAGGGTGGGGTGTTCAGTTGACATTCCCGGATACAACCATGACCCGGGGAGATACCATCGATATTCCTCTTTATACCGAGGATTTAACCGGTTTGGGTGTAGTGGCTTATGAAGTGCATTTCATCATCACAACCACTAATATTCAGCCGGTGGATGTCATCGAAGCTGGAACGCTGACCTCGGGCTGGGGGGATGCGGTCTGGAGTCTTATAGGCAGTGAAGTGAGGATTGTGTCTGCGAGTATCACGCCCCTGACAGGCAGCGGTGTCCTGTTTTATGTACGGATGACGGCTCCGCTTACCGGAACCGGGAGTTCAAATTTGAACCTGACATACGGAATGTTCAATGAGGGTACTCCGGAAGTCACCTTAGATGATGGGCATGTGAGCATTAGCAATCCACCTTACATTACCGTTAATCCTAATACCGCGACGTTGACTCGTGGTGATTCACTGTTGTTTTATACAAATTACGGTACGCCGCCGTATACATACTATTCTACTGATCCATCGGTGGCGTCCATTGATCTCAATACCGGTTGGTTACATGCCTTGAGTCGCGGAATCACACGTGTTGCTGGCGAGGACGTCGTGGGCATACGGGATACCACCGGTAACATCGTGGTTCGTGATTTGAAATTGACGATTCGTGATACCACAATCCTGACCGGTCAGATTTTTGATTTGCCGGTGTATGCGACGGATGTGACCGGATTGGGAATATTGAGCGGCGAATTCGCTGTAACCTGGAGTTCCGGCTACATGCAGGTCTTAGATGTCCTGGAAACCGGGACGATGGTGGCATCCTGGGGTAATGTTACTCAAAATATCTTGCCCGGACAGCTTGACGTATCCTTTGCGGGAACTACACCTCTGTCCGGCTCTGGAGTGTTGATGATCCTAAGGTGTCAGATCACTTCGCCTTCCGGTGGCTTCACGATGTATATACAGAATCCGCTGTTTAACGAGGTGATCGAATCCAATGTCGATAATGGGTATATATCCATTACAGCGGCACCAAATCTCAATATTTCACCTAATACCGCTAGTTTAGTGGTTGGCGATTCATTGCAATTTACTTTGTACGGCGGTGCCACACCACCGGTGACCTGGGGAACTACGGATCCAGGGGTGGCGACCATCACATCTTCCGGAATGCTGCATGCGATTGCCGGTGGGGAGGTGTTGGTGACAGCGGTGGATGACCTTGGCTTTACCGATTCATCGGAAACGATTACCGTCTGTGATTTTACTCTGGAAGTGGCTTGGGTGGAATCGCCGTCTGACCGGGCGATAGAGGTACCCATCACATTGGTGGGTGATGCCACCGGTCTGGGAGTACTGTCGTTTGAGATGACGCTCAGCTACAACGATGATATTGCCTGGGCAGACAGCCTGATCCAAGCCGGAACCATGACTAGTTCGTGGTTTCCGGGAGTGCTCAACACCTATGTGAATGGAGCTGATCTTGCGATGGCAAGCGTCAGTCCGTTATCCGGCGGGAATGCCACACTGGTTATTGTGGAATTTTATGTCAACCCAAGTGCAACAATCGGGCAATATACCAATGTCAATATCACCAATCTCTTGTTCAATGAGGGTGACGTGTGTGCTGCAGTAACCAACGGCAGGGTCACGGTGATTGCCGGAAATCCTGATCCGGTGGCGGATTTGGTGATTGTGCGCAACGGAACCAGCGTGATGTTGGATTGGAGTGATGTGGCGCTGCGTGATGGGTATAACGTGTACCGGTACCTGGATGCGGGATTGACGACCTTGGACAATACATGGTTGGACGTTTCGGATGAGGATCCGATGACACCCAGGTACCAGTGGACGGATCCAACGGCGGATTTGACTACCGATGTACAGTATTTTTACATCGTTCGGAGTTTTCTAAACTAATGGACATTCATTAACATAAGAAGCCCTCTCGGATAGATTTTCGGGAGGGTTTTTTTGTTTAGTTATCCGATGAGTTCGGTGACGACATCGAGGATACGGTCGCGGGTGCGTCCATCCAAGCGGTGCATAGAGTGCTCTAAGTACCGTTGAACTTTTTCTGAGGTAACGTGTTGCTTCTCGCCATTAAGGAAGTCTGATAGCTTGGAGAGGTCTTGGGGATTGTGGATGCGCTCGGCAACGCCGTCGGAGAAATAGGAATTTTTTAAGGGTTTGGAATCGAATTTGACTTCGATTAGGGGTAAGCCGAAGACCATGCATTCCAAGCCGGATGTGGAATCCTGGATCAACGCCAAGTCGCTGCTCCATATTAGGGAGGTGATGTCCCTCCCGTGTTCGTGGATGATGCGGTTGGCGATTTCTGTTGTGGGGACGAAACTTTCCAGGTGTAGTTTTTCGATGGTTTCCCCAATTTGAGCTTTGACCTGTTCCACCAGCTTATCGTGCTCCAAGGGATGCCATTTTACTATCAGAAATACGTCCTGCTGATGTAGCACCCATTCGCCTACCATTTGGACATCACGCTGAAGGTCACCACTCCAGATACGGGCTGGAGTTAGCAGCAGCAGGATTACTTTTTGATCTTGTTTGATGTTCAAGTCACCACGGGTTTGTTCCCGAATGTTCATACGCTCACCGGCGGGCTTAGCAAGTAACTTGTCTAAGTGGGGTGCGCCAACGACAGCGAATTTGTCGGCAGTATGCCCGCAGTTAAGGAAAATGTCTTTCGTGTAATTGCCCCAAAGGCAGACCCGTGTCGAATAATCCACCAACGCGTGTTGGTAGAAATAGCTGAAGTATTTATTGCCACCGGGCGGGCGGTATAAGCCCTCCTGGAAGCTGACTATTGGAATACCCATTTCATGCGCCCAATAGGCTAAGATTTTAGTCCAAAAGTTTGCTTCGTGCAATACAAAGACCACGTCGGGTTGGACGTCTTTGAGGTATTCGCGAAACAGGACGTAACATTCGATGGTGTCGCGGAAAGCATCCCGGGTCCAAATGGTGCTGATATCGTCAAGGATGTTGTTGTCTTTGTTGAACATGCGGGAGGTGATTTCATCCTGGACGGCACGGTTATGCTGGTGCATTTCGCTGACTAGTTCTTGGTTCATCCAGTCCTGGATCAGGTCGTAGGATAAGCCCTGGTCGATTAGAGGGCGCTCGAAGCTGTCCACGTTGTAGCTGTTGAAGGCACTGGTTACAAAGCGGATTTGGAGACCGCCGTGTTCCTCCATATAGCTCATCAGCTCTGCCAGTTTTTTGGCATGGTGATCGCGTCCGGAAAAGCAGATGCCAGTTTTACCTTCCAGGGGTTTCATTTGTTCACCTCCACCGGAAGTTTTTGTAGTAAGTCGTAGAGTGCGTCGTCGTTTTGGGCAATTTTGTAGATGGTTTCATCGATACCCATGCGACTGGTGCAGTTGAAATCGTAAGGATCGAATAGGATGACGTGACGGCTTATTCTTCCGGCGATCTCTAAGTTCCGATTCCAGCGAAAACCCAGGTACACGGGGAAGCAGTGATTCAAGACAGTGGTGTCGATTTTGCCCTTGAGTACCTGACAGGTAATCCGATCCGCTTCGTCTTGGAACAAGGTTTGGAATTCATCGGTGTCGGCGTCATTTTCACAATATATGTGCAAGACCAACCGACCGGGGTCTTCGGATTCTAAGCGATTCATGATGCGCAGCAGTCGGCGGATTTCCCAGTTGTGCCGCCGATCGTAGGCGAGGAAGATGCCGTGTGAGTGATTGTTTAACTGCAATTCCTTCGCCATGGATTGGGATACTCTGAGGATTTGATCCTTTACGTTTTCCAGGGAATCGAACAGGGTTTTTCCGATGACTTCGATTTTGTCAGCCTCGACGCCCAATTCGCGAACCAAGAAGTCGCGGTCTTCATCCATGTCGACCAGGTATTTTGAGAACTGCAGCGACATGTCCAGCATTTCGAAACGGCGGATTTCGTTGCATTGGATTGCGGTGGTGGGTAAGCTGCGTTTGATGGCTTTTCGCAGCAGGAAATGGATTAAGGGGACGTTCATGTCTAAGGAACAGACCAGTTCGTCGAAATCCACCGTACCCATAACTTCGCGTTCCTTTTCCCGGGATTCATGATGGAAAAATTGCAGCAGACGGTCGATGGGGATGTTTTCTATAAAGGCGAAGCGGCTGTCGGGAATGATGAAGTTCCGGAAAAACGGAGCCTCCATGACGCGAAGGAAATTTTCCAAGCGTTCTGGGGAAAAAGGGATGTTACCATGTACCAGGCTGCTTTCGACATTTTTTTGCTGCAGCCATTGATCCACCACCGGATTTGTAGCTACAATGGCGAACAAAGCAGAAGGGTGCTCCTGCTGGTTCCAGATAATATGGTGGAGGATTTTGTCTTCCGGAGTGGTGATGATATATAGGATGCGGCGTTGCTGCATAGAATTAGCCATCCCTTGACTACGAAACTTCAATAAGGGCTTTAGTAATATATGGCAAATATCATACCATAATAGGGAAATTATGCTTTGTTAAGGAGTGAATTGGGTTGCGCGCTTTAAGTTATTGTAATTTTGGAATTACTCCTATCGTTGATTATCCTATAAGGTATTGTTTGTTGCGGTAAATCATGCCATTGTAAGGGTAATAATTGCCTCGGGAATGGGAGGAGCAATGTAGTGATATTTTTCACAAGCGGTTTTAGGATTGTTTTCTCTTATTTGGAAAGTAGGGGGTGGTTGTAGGTTTGTTTCCATGTGACTTGTTTGTCAGCCACCCAATCCCCCACCCGCCCACCCTCGGGATTGGGTGGCAACTTAACACCCGACTGAAGTCGGGTGCTGTCACAAGTGTCGGGTTTCATGAAACCCGACCTAAAGAGACCCCCCCTTGCTCCCCCCCTGCAATAGCAGGGGGGGAGTTATTGTGATCTCCTCCTTGCACCCCTCCTGCAAGTAGCAGGAGAGGTAAAGAGAGACCCAATGCGCCCAACCCCGCCAGATTATCCGTCAGGAGCCGGACAAGTCCGTCAATGGGGGACAGGGTTAGTAAGTTGGCAAGTGAGCAAGTGCCCCCCCTTTTATTCCCCCCCGGGAACCGGGGGGGAGGTTGGAAAAAAACCCGGGTAACAAGTAACCCAGAGTACTCAACCGTCAGATTATCCGTCAGGAGCCGGACAAGTCCGTCAATGGGTGGACAGGATTAGTAAGTTGGCAAGTGAGCAAGTGCCCCCCCTTTTATTCCCCCCCGGGAACCG
>CBDVBD010000045.1:0-20628 GCA_965372135.1 uncultured bacterium
AATTGTCAACCATGTCCTGAAACATCTGTAAACTATCTTATGATACTGTACATCCTCACCTGACAGCCAAATATCCTTAAAACTTCTGCATTAAATCACGATCCGGGATTGGAATCCCGATCCCGGATCGTACCCATAGCGAGTAGGTCAGGATCCCTGTCCGAATGGACGCTTACGGCGCGATCCTGACATCTTATTAGATGTAGTATAGCCCTTTGTGGGCGTTTCCGCTTTCGAATTTCCCTCTCTGTCATCCCGTCCGCCCGCTGGCGGAATGCGGGATCCAATTTCGGATTTCGAATTTCGTGCTTCGAATTTATCCATTGGGACTATGCACCAAAGAAAAAATCGCTTTATCCGCCGGGGTTATACCCCTGCTCTCTATCTGATCCTCATCCTGTTGATCCTGCTGCCCCTCCTAACGCCGATCATCTCCTATTCCCGACACACCCCACCGCCCATGAACCATATTGCCATGGACGATTATTGGCATTATACCGATGTCGGCTCCATCGGGCTGACCATCACAAACTTCGGCGTGATGGGACAGGGGTACCGCCGCGAAGATCAGCCATCCGGTATGTACAAGCTGCCACCGGCGCTGGAAGTGGAACAGGTGGAGCACTTCAGCTACGCCGGTATCTGGATCGGAGGCAAAGTCAACGGCATCAAACGGGTATCCACCGGCATCGTGGATGGCGTATTCGAATTTGGCGAAGCCGGCTTCGAATACACTAATACCGCCGATGCCGCAGACACCATCCAGGTCCGGTCGTCCCTGCTCACATCTCCCGTATTCGATCCCAACGCCGTATCCCATCAGGATTTTCTGTGTGATTTCACCGACACCAACACCGTAGTTCCCGGCACCATCCCGCCGGTGCAAATCCCTGATCATACCCCCTTAGGCATCAGCGTACACATGGAAACCTACGCCTGGAATTATTCCTTCGCCGATGCGTTCGTGATTCTGAATACACAAGTCACCAACGTCTCAAACGACCCCATCGAAGACCTGGTCTTCGGATACTGGTTCGATGTATCGGTTGGCAACATGAATTACACCAACATCTACGAACCGGGTGGTGGCTGGAGTTGGTACGATAACCTGAACGGATTCGACCAACAAAACCGTATCGCATATTCCTATGATGCCGACGGCGACGACGGCTGGGCGGAAAGTTATATCGGGGTACGTTTCCTCGGTAGTGAACCACGATTTGAAGATCTCGAAGTCAACTACAATCAGTGGCAGTGGAATCGTGCCAGTTCCCTCGAATATCCCGACTTCATTATGCCGGTGGACGACATCGAACGCTACGACAAAATGAGCACCCAGGGCAACCTGCCGGAAATCCCCAACGACCCCATTAACGACCCCGGAAGCTGGATGCTTCTGATTTCCTGTGGTTCCTTAGGTGACTTACAGCCCGGTGAGAGTGTCACGGTAGTCTATACTATAGTGTGCGGACGGTGGGCATCCGCTGGTGGTGATTCCCCGGAACGTCGTTCCAATTTAACTCTAAACGCCAATTGGGCACAAATCGCCTACAACGGCGAAGACTCCAACGGCGACGGAATCTTGCAGCCCGACGAGGATACCAACCACGACGGCGTCCTGAATCGCTACATATTACCGGCGCCCCCTCCATCACCCCGCTTCCACGTAGTCCCCGGCGACCGTCGCGTCACACTATATTGGGACAACTTGCCGGAAAGCGCCATCGATCCGATCACCCGGGAGGAAGATTTCGAGGGGTACAGAATCTACTCATCCCGCAAAACATCCGGCATCGAAGGCGGCTACACCTTACTGGCACAGGTCGACTTAATCAACCACATCGGTTATAACACCGGTTTAGATTCCATTACCATGCCGGAACCGGTGATCATCAACGGTATTAATTATCAATACCGCTATATAAACGAAGGCGTGCTAAACGGCTTCCCCACCGGAAATGCCTTTGCCGTGACCGCCTTCGACCAGGGTGACCCACAAAACAATCTGGAAAGCTTGGAAAGCAGCATCAATGAAAACCTGACCTATACCTATCCCGGAACACCATCACTGCCTGAAGCTGGGCAAACATTCGTATACCCAAACCCCTATAAAGTATCAGCCGCATGGGATGGTCCCGGCGACCGCGAGCGCCTGATCTGGTTCGCAAATCTCCCCGAACACTGCACCATCAAGATATTCACCCTCGCCGGAGATTTGGTAAAAACTATGGATCATAACGCAGCGACCTACGACGGTTCCAACGTCGAACGCTTATCCACCGGTTTCGGTGTCAGCCGACGTGCCCTCCCTGGGGGCGAACACGCCTGGGATCTAATCTCTGAACACGACCAAGCCATCGCCACCGGATTATACCTATTCACAATCGAAGACAACCACGGAAATTCCCAGGTCGGCAAATTCCTGGTTATTAAATAACTAATCATACTCTAATATTCATATGCTGCAAGGTGTCAACGAATAACGATTCAACGAACCTCGGTTCCTCACCCTGCAAATATCAGGTCGGGTTCCGCAGGAACCCGACACAACTTGCTAACCTTGTCCGCCCACTGGCGGATTGTCAACTTGCAAACTTACACTTGACATCCACCATAGAAACGCTTATATTATATAGTAATCCATTAAACTGAAACTACGTTGTCGAAGAGGTGTAACATGTCACGTCGATCAAACTTCCCATGCCGATCCAATGTACAATGGCTCTTAATCATCGGATTAGCAATCCTGTTGGTGGGAACTTCCTACTCTCAAACCTTAAGAACCATCTACGAAATCCAGGAAGTATCCGTGGGTGACGATAGTTCCTACTTTGTCGGAGATACCGTCTTAGTCCGGGGAATAGTAACTGCCGGCGCTGGACTGTTCTATGCCGGCAGCCACATCACCTTCTATATGGGCGAACCGGCTGGTGGATACTGGAATGGTATCCTGGTGTACAACGAAGACAACAGCGCATTCGCCACTCTGATCGGAGATTCTGTAGAAGTCATTGCTATCGTGGACGAGTACAATACAGTCTCCTTTCGGGAATCTAACATGACGGAGTTGGTTACCATCGCCGAAGTGGAAATCCTGGCAGAGCAACTCGCCTTACCCGAGGTATTGGTTGTCACCTGCGGTGAACTCGATTCCAGCAATTTCGCCGATTCCTTAGCGGAAAAGTACGAAGGCTGCCTTATACGGGTAGAAAATGTCATCGTCACCGATAACTCATCACTCTACCGCCAATTCAACGTGGGCGACGCCACTGGAGATTGCATCATCCGTACCTATTCCGACAGCTTAATTAGCTACGGACAGCCCCCCATCGGCACCCCGTTCCAATCCATCACCGGTCTGGTATATCAGGTGTACGGTAACTATACCCTCATGCCCAGATTCTCCTCTGACCTTATCCTGGCAACCGGACCACCATTGATTTCCGGTACCCAGCATGATCCGTTAGCCCCCACATCCGATGACACCATCTTCGTAACCTGTTCGATTATGGATGATGGCGGCGTCGATGAAGCATCCCTGTTCTACCGATTGAACGGCGGTACATTCATCGAAACCGTCCTTTGGCCCGTCGGGGAAATCACCTACCGGGCTCATATTAACCCTCAACCCGACCAGACCCTCGTCGAATACTACATCTGGGCGATGGACGATGAGGAAAATGAAGCCACCGACCCCGAAGATGCCCCCGATTCCACCTATTCCTTTACCGTCAGCAACGCCACCGCAGGCACCATCTACGAAATCCAATACACCACCAATCCCAGCGGGGCATCACCCTATGAAGGCACCATCGCCACCGTCACCGCCGTAGTCACCGCCGACACTAACGACTTCCCTTTAACCAGTGGATACCGGTACTACATCCAGGACACCGATGATCCCTACAGCACCGGAGGCGCCTGGAACGGAATCTATGTCTATAATAGCTCCTCAAATCCTGCCACCATCCAGGCGGTACGGGGTGACCGACTCATTCTCACCGGACTGGTGGAAGAATACTATGGATTGACGGAATTAACCACCATCACAGCCGTCACTATCGAATCATCGGGCAACCCGTTACCCACTCCGGTGGATGTCACCTGCGCTCAAATCCGCACCGGCGGCACCGAAGCCGAAAATTACGAAGGCGTGTTGGTCAGACTTTCCAATCTCACCGTCACCAATGCAGACCTCGGCTACGGCGAATGGGAAGTGAGTGATGGTTCCGGCGATTCCTGCCGCATCGATGATGACGGCGTTTACACCTACGTACCGGGTGTCGGTCACACCATCGACCACCTCACTGGCTTATCAAAATATGCCAACAACGACTTCAAGTTGGAACCCCGGGACGATAACGACTTTGACGGCATCCAGGGAATTGGCGATGACAACGATCCGGTGACACCATTACAGTGGTCGCTGGCGCCCAACTATCCCAATCCCTTCAATCCCGAAACCCTGATTTCGTACACGGTTCCCCATCAAGCGAATATCAAGTTAATAATATACAACGTACTGGGACAGCGCGTCAAAACTCTGGTGAATACACAAATAACAGCCGGCACTCACAGTGTCATCTGGAACGGCTTATCCGAACAGGGTGTCCCGGTATCATCCGGCTTGTACATCATGCATTTATCATCCGGAACCACCCATCTTTCCCAAAAGATGGTTCTGCTCCGATAAACTGGCACTTTTTCCATTTCCCCCCCGGCTTGTCCGCCTACTGGCGGATTCCCGGTGGGAATAAAAGGGAGAGCATACTCTTCGTCATTGCGATGAATCCCCGTCATTGCGAATCCGGCAATTGCCGGATGTGGCAATCTCGGCATGACAGCTTGTCCCGAATATTCGGGATGGCAATCTCGTATTTTGCCAGGATGTGATAGTCCATGGGAGGAGATTCACCATGAACACTCGATCCATTAAAACCGTGCTGACTGTTCTTTCATTGCTTGCTTTGGCGATTTCCACCACTTACGCCCAACCCCCCGACACCTTATGGACCAGGACCTTCGGGGGAAGCAGTGGTGAGTTAGGCTTCAGCGTTCAGCAGACCGCCGATGGAGGGTATATCATTGCAGGAATCACTAGCTCCTATGGCGCCGGCAGCGATGATGTCTGGTTGATCAAGACCGATGCCAATGGCGACAGCCTCTGGACACGCACCTTCGGGGGAAGCCATCGGGATCATGGCAGCAGCGTTCAACAGACCACCGATGGGGGATATATCATAGCCGGGTGGACTGCTTCTTTTGGCGCCGGCGGTTATGATGTCTGGCTGATCAAGACCGATTCCCTTGGCAGCGAACAGTGGAACCGTACCTTCGGGGGAAGCGATGATGATCGGGGCTACAGTGTTCAGCAGACCACCGATGGTGGATATATCGTTGCAGCAACCACACTCTCCTATGGCGCTGGCGATGGTGATGTCTGGTTAATCAAGACCGATGCCAATGGCAATCAACAGTGGAGCCGCACCTTTGGGGGTAGTAGCATTGATCGAGGCCGCAGCGTTCTGCACACCACCGATGGTGGATATATCATTGTGGGAGAGACTGTCTCCTATGGTGCCGGCGGTTATGATGTCTGGTTGATCAAGACCGATGCCAATGGAATCGAACAGTGGAATCGCACCTTCGGAGGAACTAGTTATGATCAGGGCCACAGCGTTCAGCACACCACCGATGGCGGATATATCATTGCGGGATGGACTGTCTCCTATGGTGCCGGCAGTTATGATGTCTGGTTGATCAAGACCGATTCCCTTGGCAACCACCAGTGGAACCGCACCTTCGGAGGAGGTAGATATGATCAGGGCCACAGCGTTCAGCAGACCACCGATGGGGGATATGTCGTTGCGGGATATACTTGGTCCTATGGCGCCGGCAATTGGGATGTCTGGTTGATCAAGACCGATTCCCTTGGCAACCACCAGTGGAACCGCACCTTCGGGGGAAGCAATTATGATGAGGCCCGTAGCGTTCAGCAGACCACCGATGGGGGATATGTCATTGTGGGATGGACTTTGTTCTATGGCGCCGGGCTGCAGGATGTCTGGTTGATTCGCCTCGCCAGTGAAACATCTGTAGAAAATAATCCGACCACTCATCATCCAAATGAATTCACCCTGCATCCGCCCTATCCCAACCCCTTCAACCCGGCAACCACCATATCCTATGACGTGCCAATCAGCGGATGGGTGCGCCTGAATATCTATAATCTCCTGGGACAGAGAATTACCACCATCGTTGACCACCGAGCCACACCAGGATCTTATTCGGTGGTCTGGGACGCCGGCGATCTGCCTTCAGGAATTTACTTTTGCAAAATGGAAACCAACAATTTTAATGAGGTAAAGAAGCTCCTACTCCTGAAATAGTAAAATGTCATCAACATCACATTACATTAAATACAGTCTAACTCCATTCTTAACTGTAATATTCCTATTCTTATCCTGCGCCGATCAACCCACTCAAACTCCGGTGGGAAACCAACCGCCGGATACGTATTTGTTCCTGGTAATGCCGGACTCCACCACCTTACCGGATACCACCTCCAGCCGCCAGGAAATATTCTGGTGGGGTCAGGACCCCGACGGCGAAGTAGTCGCCTACCAGTACAAATGGGATTTCGACACCACCTGGACGCTAACCACCGAAGAAAATACCATTTTCTACCTGCCCCTTCGGGAACCCTTCGACCAATTCATGTTCCGGGTACGCTCGATAGATAATGACGACGCATTGGACCCCTCACCGGCACAACTGACCTTTCCGGTATTCAACACTCCGCCTACCCTCAGTTTCCGTGTCAATTCCAACCCCGACGGCGACCCGGAAGACACCACTACCACCTTCCCCACTCGCACCTTCATATGGGAAGTCTCCGACTTGGACGGCGACACCACCATCGTCGGCTTGTTCTGGGCTATGGACGACACCACCCAATGGAATATCGTACCTGGCTGGAGCCGGTCGATTACTCTGACCGAAATCGACCCGGGATTCCACACCTTCTACGTGTTCGCGCGAGACACCGCTGGCGCAGTCAGCGAAACCCTGCAATTCCCGGACACCTCTAATCATCAACAACCCAATAACTGGCTGGTGTTGGAACCCATCGGCGACGTGGTTCTGGTGGACGACGACGAACGCGTAACCGGCATAAACCAAGACGTGGCACGTCAATTCTACCAAGGGCTGTTGGACTCCATCACCGGTGGGCAATACTCGTTGTGGGACATCGAAGACGCCCTGCCCTATTCCACATCGGATATCATCGCCAGTTTATCCTATTTCGACAAAGCCGTCTGGTTCTGCGATCCCAACTCACACTTGATGGGCGCATCATCGTCCTTAACCAACTACATCGAAGCCGGCGGGCACGTAGTGGTATTCTCCACCGACCTCGGGGAAGGCGACAACTACGACGACCCACCCTTCGAATTCTCTCATATCGACAGCGTCACCAACGAAGTGAACCGCATATCTAACAACAACATAATCGAATCACAAATCGCACCCTTTCCGGACTTGCAATCCACCGCCTTCATCCCCCACTTGGATGAAACAGGCTTTGGCTTTATACCTGACAGCTTGTCCGAACCCCTGTACATATTAATAAAGGAAACCAATCCCATCGTGGGACTGCGCTACCCCACCGGCGGTCCGGCGAGGCTGATATTCTGCGACTTCCCCTTACACAAATTAAACGGGCAAAACACCGCCGGTGAAATGTTGGGTTATATTCTTAACACCGAATTCCAGTAGCGAGTTAGCATCTTGTCACGACTTGGATTATAACTTTGAGTGCTGAAGCGTGCTTCAGCGAGTAGGTCAGGATCCCTGTGATCCTGACATCTGATTGGATGTAGAATAACCCCTTATGAGCATTTCATATCCCTCCCTGTTCCCGCCAGGTTTCAATCCGGCAACCGCCGGAGTAACCTGGCGGGTAAAGCCCTAAAGGGCATAAAACCGTGGAGTTTCTCCTAAGCAATGATTCGTAAAATAGTCACAATCCTTGTGTTCACCATCCCCGCCATCACATGGGCGGTTACGGGCTCCATTGAAGGTATTGTCGTAGATACGAAAACCGGACAACCCCTGTCTTCCGCTAACCTGGTGGTCAAGGGCACCTTCAAAGGTGCCGCAACCGACCTGGAAGGCAGATACGCCATCCTTGGCTTGTCCCCAGGTCCCTACGACGTACAATGCACTATCATCGGATACACTGACCAGCTCCACACCGGCATCATCATCCGTCCCGGTATCAGTACCGTGGTCGAATTCCAAATGCAGCCCACCATCCTCGCCGCCGGCGAGGAAGTCATCATCATCGGAGAACGTCCCTTGGTGGAAACCGACCGCACCAGTTCCGGTGTCCGCATCACATCCTCTGACATATCCGCCGCCCAGTTTGAGGACATCGGCGACATCGTCTCCGAACAATTGGGCGTGGTGGACCAGGACAACGAACTACACATCCGCGGCGGCAGATCCGATGAACACTTGACCATCGTCGACGGCATCCGCGTCAGAGACCCCATTTCCGGAAAAGGCTACGGCACCTACTTGTCTGCAGATGCCATCAAAGAAGTCGAGATCATTACCGGCGGTTTCAACGCCGAATACGGGCAAGCCATGTCCGGCGTGGTCAACGTAGTCACCAAGTAAGGCAGCGATAATGTTTCCGGTTCCATCACCTTCAAAAGCGACCATCTGGGAACCGACAACATCAAAAACTACCGCACCAACATCGTCGAATTCAACCTGGGCGGACCCGAACCCGTCGCCACCACCATATTCCATCGCACCCTGGGACTGCCCGGCAGAGCGTACTTCTTCCTGAATTGCTACGGCTACGTTTCCGACACCTATTTACCCCACGCCTCTTCCCTGCAGCCAAGGAAATCATCTTATGACCTATTCGCACCACGGGAGGAAAACAACTGGTCTATCCTCACCAAGCACCGCTGGGAATTCGACCCCAAACGAAAACTATCCGTCAGCTACGGGAGGTCCCTCCAAATCAACCAGGGTTACTTCGAACCCTTGTTGGAAGATAAAGAATACTTCCCCTACGAATACCTGAACATTCTGGACAACTACAACACCTTTACCCGCGAATCCATCCATTCCGCGATTCACTGGAAACACACCCTGTCCCAAAAAACCTATTACGAAGCCATCCTCGCCCGGTTTTTCATCCGGGTACACAGTGCCGCCGATAACAAGCATTGGACTGACTACATCGAGCACCAGGACACCGACCCGGTGTTCTATATCCCCGATGCCCGCGGTAACCTGATCATCCTCCAGGGTGACGGTTTCTGGGACAGCGGCGATCCGGAAACCTGGCACGACCACTTCAGTGACACCTACAGTCTGGAAACCAAGATAACCTGCCGCCTGAACGAGATGCACCAGATCAAAGCCGGCTGGATCGGCGAATACACCGAACTGCAGTTGGTGCATATCAACGCTCCCTGGGTAGGCACCTCCGGGCTCGGTCGCAATTGGGACATGTACCACGTCTATCCAAACGCTGGGTCCGTATTCCTGCAGGATCAAATCAAATACAAAGGCATGATCGCCAATGTCGGCTTCCGGTTCGACTACTGGTTCCCCGGTGAATACGTAGAGGACGTCATCGACGACCCCGCCGTCGCCACCTTGACCGATGAAGCCCGTCGCCAATTCAAGGAAGATACCTTCGAGCTATTCGGAGCCCGGGGAAAAGGACACTTATCCCCCCGTATCGGAATTTCCCACCCCGTCACCGACCGAGACATGTTATTCTTCTCCTATGGACATTTTTCCCAACGCCCGCGATATTCCTACGTGTACGCCCACTTGCGTTCCCAGTCCGCCGCTACTTATCAGTTGTTCGGCAACCCGAACCTGAACTCATCTATCACCGTAGCGTACGAACTGGGACTCAAACATAAATTTTCCCAAACCCAGGTATTGGAAGTCACCGCCTTCTACAAGGACTTATTCGACTACCCAACCAGTGAAAGCATCACCTATGATAACCCCAGGTACGGGAACATCTCCTACTTCATGTACTTCAACCAGGACTACGCCCGTGCCCGGGGAATCGAATTACGCCTGCGCCAACAAGCATCCCGTTACCTCACTGGTAGCCTGGAATTTACCTACAGTATCGTCTCTGGAAAATCATCATCCGCCAACACCAATTTGCTGGTAGCCGCTGGCGAAATCGCAGAAAAAACCATCGGCGAGGAGTACATGAGATGGGACAAACCCATCATCTTCGCCCTGACAACCCATTTCCACACCGGACCCGATGACCACCCCCGACCCTGGGGCATCCCGATCCCTAACGACGCCGGTCTTCGCAGCCGCTTGGAATTCCAATCCGGTAAACGCTATACCCCGCTGACCCGGCTGCCCAACGGCGCCGAAGTATACGACGAAGAACGCTACAGCGCCTTGGCATCCAGCCAGGTATTGTGGGATATATCCATATATAAAGCCTTCCGGGTGGGTGGAATAAGATTGAGATGGTTCTTGGAATGCCAGAACCTGCTAAACTCACGCAGACCCAATACAATTAATCCTTTGACCGGTCGAGCTTACGAGCCCGGGGACGACATCCCCTTGAGTTGGCATGACGATCTTCAGGACTTACCTCCTGATGATCCGTCACGCTATTCCGCTCCTCGGCAGTTCCTGTCCGGCTTCACCATCAGCTTTTGACCCTCCCCCCCGGTTCCCGGGGGGGAATATAAAAGGGGGGGGGGTCTTTTAAACTTGCTTTGTTAACTAATGAACTTATCCGGCTACTGACGAAAGACCGGGATCCAGTATTGTAGGTCGGGTTCCGAAGCGGTAGTAGCTGAAAGTCCGCCCACCGGCGGAAAACCCGACAAATAACTTTGTTAACTTTGTCAACTTTTCAACTTACTAACTTATATGACCAAACCTAAATACATCGCAATTCCAATTGTACTAACAATCCTGCTCCTTTGCATCTTCGCAAATACCCACGCTCAAATAATCCCAGCTTTGGGTGGGCAGCGCGCCGGCACCTCATCCATGACTTTCCTGAAAATCGGCATCGGTGCCCGCGCAGAAGGCATGGGCGGCGCCTTCGTGGGTATGGCGAACACTGCCGATGCCTTATTCTGGAACCCGGCAGGAGTCGGCTGGTTGAAACGCCCGGAAGTCGCCTTCCATTACCTGTCCTATCCCGCTGACATCCAATACGTTGCTGTCGGAGCTGCTATACCACTGCAGCGTTGGGGCATTTTGGGATTGACGCTGGGCAGCCTATCCACTGATGAAATGACGGAGCGCACCGAATACCACCCCCAGGGCACTGGCAACACCTTTGTCTTCAGTGACGTATTCGCCGGCGTATCTTACTCCTATTTATTCATCGACCGCTTCGCCGCCGGCGTCGGGCTAAAAATCGTCCGTGAAGACTTAGCCGGCATCCACATGTGGGGCGGCATGATCGACTTGGGAACCTGTTATTACACCGGATTCCACGACCTGACATTCGCCGTAACCCTGGTCAACTTAGGTCCCAACCTCCGACCGGAAGGGCGCGCCACCATCACCGACCAGGACGGCAACCAAATCGAACGCCGGTACGAAGCCTTTTCGCCCCCCACCATATTCCGCTTAGGCGGCGTCATGACCGTGTACCAAAAACATGCCATTAAATCCATACTTAGCTTACAATTAAACCACCCGGTGGACACCGAAGAAAGCCTATCGCTGGGCACTGAAATAACTTACTTGCAGCGACTGGTTGTCCGAGCCGGATACAAAATCAATCAAAGCGAAGCATCTTGGTCCGCCGGAGCCGGAGTAATCCTTCCCTTCAGCGGACGGCGATTCCAAATTGATTTCGCCTATTCCGATATGGGCATCCTAACCCAGTCGTACCGGTCATCGCTAACCATAATCCTATGATTAATCTACGTATAAAGATAGTGTCGTGCTGTCAGGTGTCAACGAATCTCGATTCAACGAATCTCGATTCCTCACCTGACAGTTCTAAGAATAGCACCACAATTCATTGTGGTGTTAAAACGCAACTATCAAATAAACCCAACCGCTTCAGCGGTTTACTGAAACCATGAAACGTTACATATACCTCATCATCCCCATCGCATTTTTCCTAATCCTATCCTGCGGCGATAAGATGGAACTACCCACCGCATCCACCGGAACCGGAGGCTTTACTGCAGGTGAAACCACTCTGGTCCGCCTGAACCCATCCTGGGACGGCTTCACCGATCCCGTTGATGTAGCGGTCGGTCCCGACGGCGTCGTCTTCGTCGTGGACCAAGCCAATCCTTACATCACCGCCTTAGACGTCGCCGGCAACATATTAACCAACGGAAATCTCGACCAAATCGGTCCTATCTCATCCCCGGTGGGAATCGGCATCGACCCTCGCCTAAACGTATTCATCGTCAACGGTTCCGACACCGTGTACCGCTGGAATCAATACATCAATATGTACGGTGTCGATGCCATCGCCGAGTCCTTTGTAATTCAAGATACCGTCACCGGCGACACCGTCTGGGTGGATTTCTTCACCCTATACGAACTGGTATTTAACAGTCAGAGCATCGAAGACCACTATATATTATTCGACGTCACTTGGGAATCCGATCAAGAAGCAATTGATTCCCTGACCGGCATTCTACCGTTCTACACCGCCATCAACGCATCCTTCCAGGGTGTCGCTGCCTCGAACTCACTGCCGGAAATCTATGTCACCGACAGCGGGCGTGACCGCATCCACCGCATCGAAATCGTCTGGGATAAATTCCTGCTGCTGGGCAACGGCAGCTTCGGCTTTTCCTTCACCTCTAATGAAAACGGCTTGGTCGCCACCCACGGCACCGGAGCCGGTACCGCCGCATCCCCCATGGGCATTTCCGTGGATGACAACGACCGCGTCCTATTCGCCCAAATCGACGGCAACTTCCTGGTGCAGCGCATGGTAATGGTCGGCGAAGACATGCATTTCACCATAGGTTTCTCCTTCACCAGCGATATCATGCAGTTGGAACGCTTTTCAAGCCCCTTAGACGTGGTCGCAGCTCCCCTCACCGAAACCGACCTGGGCTGGATATACGTCGCCGACACCGGCGCTAACCGCATCCAGGTATTCAACCAGGACGGCAATTTCCGGAGTAACGCCGCCGTCACATCCGTCCCCACCAGCACCACCTGGATCGACACTATCGTCACCTATCCCGGAGGCGGATTGCCGCCCGACACATCTTACGTCTCCCGTGACACCGTCATCATCGTCGAAACCGCCGACCTGCTGGATCAGCCCTCGGGCTTGGCGTACCACAATGGCGTCCTATATATCTGCGACCGCGGCAACTCCCGCATCGAGCGCTATCAATTATCCTTCTCCAAAAACGATCTCCCCGACGAGTAAGCTTTAGTGTTGAATCACTCCTGCGCTTATAACCTTTTATTGAATAAATATCAAACCATGTTAGTCGAATTCCACATGGAATTCGACAATACTTGCACACTTTCACACTTTCTAACTTTCACACTTTTTTCATGTATAAACGCCTGATTATAACCTTTTCCATCTGCCTATTCTTTGCGTTGGCACTCGGCATCATCGCCAACATCGCTCTATTCAAACACTACCACATCCAGCCCGGAACCCCCCGCGCCCTTGCCATCTTACCATTACTGGTATTGTTGACATTCATCGGGCTCTTATTCCGCTTCTGGCGTTGGCATTATTTCCTGCGACAGTCCGACATCCGAATCCCCACCCGCATCAGCCTAAGCATTTACCTATCCGGATTTTCCCAAACCATCATCCCCCTGTTCGTCGGCGAAATCGCCCTGAAATCGATACTGGTGAAACGCCATTCCAACACCCCTTTAGAACGCACCGTCTTAATCGTCACCTACGAACGACTCCTCGACTTCCTGGCATTAGCAATCCTCACCATCCCTTATATAATCACCCACCAAAATAACCAACCCATCTGGACAGTTATCCCAATCGGCATCTTGGTGTTGCTGCTCATACCGCCCCTGCGAACACACACCTGGAAAGGCATATCTTTAGTCTTGACCTACTTTATTCGTCTGTTATTACCCCAATACAAAACCACCACCCTTCGTACTCCAGCTTCCATCATATCCACCCGTGTCACCGTCATCGCCCTGATCCTGTCATTGGCGTCCTGGCTAACCGTCGCTTCAATCCTTCCCCTGGCATCTTCTATGCTAAATAATAAAACGCCCTGGCTTGAAGGCACCGGCATCTATGCTATATCCACCATCATCGGAGGAGGTTCCCTATCCCCCGGTGGCGTGGGTATCACCGGATCGGCGATCGCAGAATCCTTGATACAACGCGGCATGGAAACATCTTCCGCCGGTCTGGCGGCGGTGCTGACCCGGCTCTCAACCTTTGCCCTGGTCTTCGCATTGGGTTTGATTTCATTCTTAGCCTATCTATGGTGGAGCCGCAAATCCAAATCCCACATCCCAGCCGACCAATTCTTTGGATACGAATCCGAATTCGCCGTCAGCAGCCGCGATTATTACATCCGCAAAAAACTGGACCGCATGACTCCCCATTTCAAGGAGCTATCCCCAGCCCCCAATTCCAGACCAACTCTCGGTTTGGATTTGGGTTGCGGACCCGGATGGCACCTATCATCGTTGTCAGATTCCGGATTAAGCATCTTCGGCATTGACACCAGCACCCGCCAATTGCAATCAGCCCGGAAAAACGCCCCGACCTCCCAATTACTAACAGCGGACATCCAGCACCTGCCCTACAAACACCGACAATTCGACTTCGCCTACTGCATTAACATAATCCACCACCTCCCCACCAAACCATCCCAAAAACTCGCCCTATGCGAAATCCATCGTATCCTGAAACCCGGCGGTGTACTGTTCCTTCACGAAATGAATCCCACCAACACCTTGTTCCGTTTCTACTTGGAATACATCCTACCTCTGTTCAATCCCGTCGACCGCGGCACCGAATTTTGGATTACTCCGAAATCCCTGAAACACGCTCCAATCTTCAACCTAACAGCAATTGATTACTTCACTTTCCTACCCGATTTCCTGCCTAAATGGGTATTGCTCGCTCTCAATCCTCTTGAAAGATTATTGGAACAATCCCCCCTCAACCACCTTAGCTACCACTACATGGCAATCCTCCAAAAACCCTATTTCGATAACCCCCACTAATTCTGTCATCCCCGCGAAGGCGGGGACCCAGTCTTATTATCTGCTGGCTCAAGAGAAGACTATTGGCACTTTCAAACTGCTATTGTTATCCTAAAATTTCAATTTTGCCCTTGCCCCCCTTCCCCGTCATTGCGAGTCCCGATCCGTCGGGACGTGGCAATCTCTAACATTTTACCATACTTCCCATTCCAAAAAATACATTTTGCCCTTGACTATTACTGAAAAATAACGTAATTTTATCGTTTGAAATCTACACGAAACGCCTTTGTTTTTAGGAGGATATCTTGAACACTTTCCCAGCAGAAAATATTAGAAATATCTCCATTGTTGGACACGGATCCGCCGGGAAAACCACCTTAACGGAAGCCCTGATATATTCCATGGGAAACACTACCAGAATGGGCACCATCGACGATGGCAATACCCAATCAGACTACCATCAAACGGAAATAGACCGGAAAATATCTATCTACGCCACTCTCCTGTGCGGCAAATGGAAAGATAACAAAATCAACGCTATCGACACACCCGGCTTCCCGGATTTCTACGGTGAGGTTAAAGGCGCCATCCGCGTTGTAGATAGTATGCTTCTCGTGGTTGACGCCCTTTCCGGCGTGGAAGTCGGCACCGAAATGGTCTGGGATTTCGCTGACGAATTCCAACTCCCTAAGATCATCTTCATCAACAAACTAAACAAAGAACACGCTAACTTCGACACCGTTATTAATTCCCTGGATGAAGCCTTCGAATCCAAACCATTCCCCATCCAATTCCCGGTAAACGCTGGTGAAGGATTCAATTCCGTGGTAGATATCCTCATGATGAAACAGATTACTTTCGCAGCCGGATCCGGCAAAATGCAAACTGCCGAAATTCCCGACGAACACAAAGATCGCGCCGAGGAGTTAAGAGAAAAACTGATCGAATTAGCGGCGGAAAGCGATGATGAATTACTGGAGCTGTTCTTCGACAAGGGCGAACTGACCGACGACGAATTCCAGCGTGGTTTCAAAACCGGTGTCACCTCCGGTCATATCATACCGGTAACCTGCGGTGCCGCCGATCAAAACCTCGGCACACACCGCTTATTGGACATCCTCACTAATTTCGCCCCTTCTCCATTAGATCGCCCGCAAACGACCGGCACCAAACCGGACTCCGTGGAGGAACTAACCCGGGAAACTGACCCAAATGCCCCCACCAGTGCCCTCGTCTTCAAAACACTATCCGAAGCCCACTTAGGCGAACTATCTTTCTTCCGGGTGTATTCGGGCAAAGTCCAATCTGGCACCGATCTACGCAATCCCACCCGAAATCAAACCGAAAAAATCGGACAGCTCTTCGTCATGAGCAGTAAAGATCGCAAAAGCGTCGATCACATTACCGCCGGAGACATCGGTGCCGTAGTTAAATTAAAAAACACTCATACCAGCGACACCCTATGTGATCCCAAAGCCCTAATCCTCCTGCCGGAAATAAATTTTCCACCGCCGGTAATCCGTACCGCACTGGTACCGGAAGCCAAAGGCGATGAAGAAAAAATCGGTGTCGGATTAAATGCGATCCAAGCGGAAGACCCAGCCTTCACCGTATCCATGGACGCCGAACTGGGACAAATTATCGTCTCCGGACAGGGTGAATTGCACCTAACCACCATCATCGAACGCTTAAAAGAAAAATACGGCGTCGGAGTCACCCAAACCGAACCCAATATCCCCTACCGTGAAACCATCATCGGCAAAGCCGATGCCGAAGGAAAATACAAAAAACAAACCGGTGGTCGCGGACAATTCGGCATCGTCCAAATCAAACTGGAGCCCATTGAACGTGGCAGCGCTGACCCGCTGGAATTCGAAAACGCCATCGTTGGCGGCTCCATCCCTGGCAAATTCATCCCAGCCGTGGAAAAAGGCATCCGCGAAGCCATGCAAAACGGCGTAGTGTCCGGCTATCCTGTGGTGGACGTAAAAGTCATCCTTTACGACGGCAAATTCCACGAAGTCGACTCCTCGGAAATGGCATTCAAAATTGCAGGATCCCTCGGTTTCAAAAAAGCTTTCAAGGGTAGCAAACCGACCATACTGGAACCCATCTACGATGTCGAAGTAAAGGTCCCCAAGGACTACATGGGCGACGTCATGGGCGACTTGTCATCCCGCCGTGGGAAAATCCAGGGTATGGATACCGAGGGACGTTTCCAGATCATCAATGCTAAAGCTCCTCTGGCGGAACTGTACAAATATGCCAACGACTTGCGATCCATGACTCAGGGGCGCGGAATGCACCGCCGTAAATTTTCCCACTATGAAGAAACCCCGCACGACATCCAGGCGAAACTAACCGTCGCATACGACGCCAAAGTCGAAGAAGGTACAAACTAAATATCCTATTATACCTTTACACGTTAGTGCTTCATTTTACTTGACCTATGTGAAATCTTTCCCATAAAACAACTTAAATTATTGTACTATTGTGCTGTCAGAGTCTGTCCCGATCAACCGGGATGCGATCCTGACAACGCCTATTAATATAGCAAATTTCGAGTTTCGGATTTAAGATTTCGTTTTTAGAATTTGATCCCATGTGAGGTCATCATGAAAACGGCATTGGTTTGTTTTTTCGCATCTTCCCTCTTAATAATCACCTCATTCGCTCAACCCCCCGACACACTTTGGACCCATACCTACGGCATGGGCGAAAGTTACGGCGTCCAGGATACCCCTGATGGCGGATTCGCCGTAATTAGCAGCACAGTTCCCCAGGGAGGCACCAGCACCGATGCTTTTCTAATAAAAACTGACGCCTCCGGAGACACTCTGTGGACCCGATACTACGGTGGAAACGGCGAGGAGTATGGATATAGCGTCCAGCAGACCACCGACAGAGGATTCATCATCACCGGACACACTTGGTCTTTCGGTGCCGGGGAATGTGACGTGTACCTGGTAAGAACCGATGCCGATGGCGACACAATCTGGACTCGCACCTTTGGCGGACCCGAACGGGATATAGGTTTCTGTGTACAGCAAACTACCGATAGCGGATTCATCGTGACCGGAAGAACCGGTCAGTTCAATACCCATGACGCGTGCCTCATCAAAACCGATGCGGATGGAAATAGACTATGGAGCAGAACCTACGGGGGAGCTGATAAAGATGAAGGCTGCAGCGTCCGGCAAACCACTGACGGAGGATATATCATCACTGGTTACACCGAATCGTTCGGTGCCGGTCTATCCGACCTTTATCTGATAAGAACCAACCCGGATGGAGACACCCTGTGGACACGCACTTACGGCGGAACCGGGTATGACAGCGGTAATAGCGTGCTGCAAACACAGGACGGTGGATTTATCATTACCGGCTATACCAGTGCATATCTTGCTGGACCAAGCACTGTTTACCTAATTAAGACCGGCGCCAATGGCGACAGCCTGTGGACGCGTACCTATGGCAGCAATCAAGAACAGATGGGTGAAAGCATCCAGCAGACCCTCGATGGTGGATATATCATTTCCGGATGGACTGGCACTACCGCCCCAATGAACCCTATTTATATCACCTATCTGATAAAAACCGATGCCGTAGGCGACACGCTGTGGACGGATACTTTCGACTTCGGAAAAGGATATTGCGTCCAACAGACTGCCGATGGAGGCTTTGTCGTCGCAGGCTATCGATACGACGGCTGGCTTGGTCCTTACAGTATCTATCTGATTCGATTAGAAGGCTATTTAAACGTGAACAACGAACCGTCCCAATCCCTTGAATTCACCCTTTATCCCTCCTATCCCAACCCCTTCAACCCAACAACGATCTTATCGTTTTCTTTACCATCTATATCGCATGTGAATCTAATGGTTTACGACATAACCGGTCGCCAAGTATCATCTCTAATCAACGGTTGGCACAACGCCGGAACTCATCAGGTAACCTTTGACGGTTCGAACCTGTCATCTGGAATCTATTTCTATCAACTAAACGCCGGAAATTTCAGTCGAACCGGAAAGATGGTGTTGCTAAAATAATCCAAATAGTCGACATTTCCATTCTTTTCCATATTTTACTGTTGCGTAGTTGTCAGTTAAATGCCTATATTATGAATTATTGTAATATTTTAAACACGGAGTATCCAGCAGGAGGGTAACATGTCTGGGAAACCTTTGATTTTATTATTCGTTGGGTTTCTTATTACAACTTCTTTGTATGCCCAAACCACCATCCCACCAGGATCGGTCTACGGCACCTGGGAAGCCTCCGGTTCTCCATACTTGATCGAAGGACAGATTGCCGTACCCCCCGATTCTACCCTCATCATTGAACCCGGTGTCGAAGTCATTTTTCAATGGTGGTATATCTTTTACGTATATGGTTATCTACAAGCCATAGGTTCAGAAACCGATTCCATTCTTTTCACCGCCTCCGACAGTGCCATAGGATGGAGGGGCATCATGCTTATAAATGCCCCTGATTCCAGCCGTTTCACTTATTGCATCCTCCAATATAGTCGTATCTGGCCTCCTTATTCCCATATCAGTGGGAGTCTAATATGTGATCGCTCGAATCCTGTTATTACCCACTGTACGTTTAGATACAACAACACCGAATTCGGCGGTGGAATCTGGTGCAGTAACGGCAGTCCTTTCATCAGCCACTGTATGTTTTACAGTAACAACGCAGTTGCCGGTGGAGGGATCAGTTGTGCCAGTTCAAATCCCTATATCGGTTACTGCCAATTTGACTGCAATTCGGCTGAATATGGAGGTGCGATTTCATATGACGGCTCTAATATCAATATAGAATACTGTGACTTCACAAATAATTCTTCCGAATGGGGAGGAGGTGCCATCAATTCCAGCGGCGAATGTAATATTCACCAATGTACCTTTGTCAATAATCATTCAGTACATTCAGCAGGAGCAGCAAACATCTACACTTCTTCATCACCAATATCAAATTGTACTTTCATTAACAACTCATCAACGCTTCAAAAAGGCACTTTACATCTTGGCTATTCTCATAATACCGTCTCTAATTGCACTTTCTCTAATAATAGTGCATCGGGGATTTCGATTCAAAGTGGCGATCCTACTATTTCATTTTGTTTAATAGACAGTAATCAATACGGCGGAATAGTTATCGATGAATTGAGCGAACCCACCATAGACCATTGTACCATAACCAGAAATAATATGTTCGGTATAGACTGCAGAAACTTATATAGTTTAATGCGTTACCCAATAATCAGTAATACGATCGTTGAGGGGAATTATGGAACTGTTGGCGGTATTTGTGCCTCCAACTATTGCCAGCCATTTGTTCAATATTGCGATGTTGCCAATAATCTACCAGCAAATTTCACCGGTGAGGTTCCTG
>CBDVBD010000046.1:0-20615 GCA_965372135.1 uncultured bacterium
CAGTTCTGGTGAAAGTTAATTTCAAGGAGCTTGCTTGGGCATCTTCCGGTTGATTATAATCTACTGCAATGGGAGATCCGGATACCGTAGATTGTTCAGGATCATTTAGAGTTGGTGTAGCCGTTGAATTATCGAAGGTTACATTAGTTGCGGTGTCACTGGATGCTACCGCATTGCCTAGGGCATCACGATATTTTACTACCACAGAATAGATAGTGCCATGCACCAATGTGTTATTAAAAGTTGACGTACTATCGCCAGTAACTGCAGTTACTACCGATGTAGAAATTAGATTGTTTCCGACTAACGAAAATCCTGAACTGGTGGTGACATTGAGCCGCATCTCATGATAATTAGCCGGGTCTACCGTTCCCCCAGTGCGGGTGAAACGCAGCCATACGCTATCCTGGGCTGCCGGTTCCGGAAGCGTAAACGCCACGCTGAACGAATTGTTGTCCCGATCGCCGTTGGTGGGATCCGTCAAAGTTGGAGGTTCAGTCACAGTATCTGCGTAATAGGTCCATCCGTTGTGCACAACTTGCTCTTCGTCGTTTTTTAATTCGTCCTTATATAGGAAGGTAACCCGGTACACCGCTTCTGCTACTAATGAATCCACGGCACCCCATGGGTTGACATCAACATAGGCACTATTAGTTCCAATGTTATTACCTTCCAAGTTAAATTGATGCAATCCCTGGGTTTCACCTCCGCTGTACAATGATAAAGTATGAGGACTGCCGTTATCTTCAGAGCCACCGGTCCTGGTGAAGATCAATTTTACATAACTTGCAGCTTCGGGTAATGTGTAATCAACCGCAACGGTACTATTGGATGATTGCCCGCCGCCTGCTGGGGTGACAAAAGTCGCTGGATAGGTATCGTTATCGTATAGGACATTGGTGTTATTATCTGAAGCCACTGAATTTCCGGCGGCATCCTGGTACCGGATCTCCACGGTATAGATGGAACTGTCCACCAATGCTCCGAAATTCCCCGATTCTGACGCTACTATGGATGACTGGGAATTCAGATCTTGCCCCGTCAGTGTAAATGAATGACTCCCTGCACTTTCGTAAGTCGATGTCAAAGTCAACGTATCACGGTCGGTAAAAGGTGCACTGGCGCCACCAGTCTCCACAAACACCAACTTTACCGAACCTGATAGAGCAGCCTCCGGTAACGTGAAAGCTATGTTGAAATTCTGATTATCCCGAGCGCTGGCAGCCGGAGTGGTCATTGTAGGTGCCTCGGTAGAATTATCGGCTTCGAACAACATATATTCGACATGGTTGGCATTTACTGGATCGTTTACAGGAGTGGTTGAACCTAACTGAAGATAGCTGGAATGTCTTGTTCCATATGCATCATCGAAACCGATGTACTCAAAGCCGTAACATCCAAACAATATCTGCATTGATTGCGTATTACTGGGTGCGCCACTTGGAACCGTGAATTGGAAAGTGAAAGAGCTGTCTCCGTTATCTGGGACAACGTTGGTGGGAGTGATAAAGGATTGAGATATAAAGCTTCCTCCGGTAGGTGGAGAGGCTGAATAGTAAAGCAAGATGATTTTGTCAACCCCGGTGGAAGTGTTATAGTAAACCCCGTCCATGGTACTGTCGGGATCATGGTCAAATTCCCCGACTACATAGATAGTTTCCCCGGGACCTACGGTGGGATCTAAACTGGAGGAATTTCCACTCATTCCAATTGCTGTTACCGCAGGGCTGAGGTCAGCTAATGCAACCTGTGTCAACCCCGCTATCAAAATGACTAAGGACGTGATGAAGAGCAAGCGTCTCATGATGTCCCCTAATTTTTTATGTGCCGAAGAGTTTTTCAAAAACGAATAAAGCATCTGTAACCACAAATCTCCAAAGGGTATAATCTTCCCTTGCTATTCTTAATAAGAACTTCAAGTATAGCATCTATTTTTTGCATACAATATCGCAAAGTTAAAAATAGTAATTCCAAACCTAATTGTCAAGCCTTTTTTCACCAATTGTAACTAATACTCCAAGTTAAACTATATTGCCTCTATTTACTTCGCAAAATCTTTCAGAACGGGCGCTTTTTTGTAAAGTCCAATAAAAATTATCACCGAAGCAATAACATCGGTTGAATTGAATGTACCCCAGGTGCCTCTAAACGGCAAAAATACTTGCCGCTTGCCAGTTCCGGCTGGTGGATGCGGAGTGTCATCACACCTTCTTCCACCGGACCTCGGTAAATAGTGGTCACTCGCCGACCCAACACATTGTATAGGTAAACCGCTACATCACCCGATTGCCGTGACAATATCCTTATCCTGCTCATCTCATTATACGGGTTGGGGTAAATGGGCAACAGTTCCCAAGCCGCTACTTCAGGAATCTCATATTTTCGGATACTATCATGGATAGACTGGGTGTACCGGGTTCTTGCCGCTGCCATGTTCTGCGCTAAATCCTCCTGAGTGTCCCCAGCGCCAATGGCAAACGCGGCGCTGGCGGTTTCCCCTGGGTCCAAATCAAACGGACCGGAACTGATCATCAACGACCAATCCCCGTTAGTAGTGCCGTGTTCCATAACAATTCCCTGCCACATATAGCGGTATTTTACCGAATCCGGAAATCCCTGAACATACACGGTGTAAGCATTATTAACCACCCGAAACGATGTCGGGGAGCCGTTAACTTGCGCCACACCCACCCACGGCGATGGGAACGACTCATTCATGGTCCAGCCGACCTCTGCAGTAGCATCCCATCCTGCTTGATTGTCAATGTACACCGCCACGTCCCAATCCAGAAACATCCCAATATAGAGCGACGACAAAGGCAATATGCTGTTGTTTTCTACCATGGCTTCCACAATCACATAATCATCGTCCGGCGCCAATCCCCAAGCGTAACTGCGTTGAGTGACTCGGATATTCATTGGGTTGGTGGCGCCGTTGTCGTTGAAGATCGCAATCCCATCCTGATCGGATACCCCTGGACCTGATATGGTCAATTCCCCGCCCGGTTCCACCAGAAAATCGCGCCGGCTGTGGTATGCATCTCCATACGAATTATCTGAGACATGATCGGGGCTGTTGCCGATAACCCACGACCCATGGTACAGCCAGTTTAATCCATCTCGCGGATACCGAAATCCGCTGCCGTGCCCTTCTGGATACTCCGGATTTTCCGGTGTAACGTATTCCACATAACCAAATGCTCCAAAATCGGTTAACGTTGCCCGCACGTTACCCACAGTATGGTCGTCGTAAGATGGATTAGCATCGAATACTATCGGAATCTTTCGGAGCCTCCGGTTGTTTTCGTCCCGGAGCTCCAATGCCATCCGAATTTCCCGGTTCGCACGCATGTTCGGATTCAAGGAAAATTCGAAGGGATTGTCAAAATTATCCCCGTATCCGCCTCCAGGAATTGCACCAAAACTGCTCTCGCTTTCAATCATTAACACACCTGACAGTTCTTCCGCGAGAAATCCCGTCACTTGATTTTCGTCGGCGATACCATTCCTCAACTGTACTATCATTTCGATTGTTTCCCCCGATTCCGGAATTCCATCACCGTCACCTCCAACCGAATCGTCATACCACACGGTGTCCAACGCCAATCCTCCACGTTCCCCATCCACCGCACGGAAGGCGTTGACACACCCGGTTCCCAGACCATTCGCGTACAGCGGGTTGACATCATCGATCGGGTCACCGGATGCGATCACTGCACTCATCAATTGTTGACCGCTCCAATCCGGATGCAGCGACGCCACCAAAGCGCCGATTCCCGATACTACTGGTGCCGCTTGAGACGTGCCTTGAGCGTATCCCCATTGGTTGGAATTCAGCGTACTGAATATCTGAACTCCGGGAGCGGCAATATCCACCCAAATCCCGTAGTTGGAAAAGCCTGCCTTCTGACCGGTTTGATCCAACGCCGACACCGCCACCACCGCATCATAAGCCGCTGGGAAATGCGGGGTGTCGGTGGGTTCGTTACCTGCCGCCGCTACCAGCAGACACCCCTGCGCCAATGCGTCTTCCACCACATCCTCTTCAAACAGCGATCGTCCATACCCCCCCCAGGACAGGTTGATAACCCGGGCACCGGTGTGAGCGGCGTAGTAAATTCCGGCAAATCCATAGAAAATACTATTACCAGCTCCAACGCGCACCGACATCAACCGGCAGTCACGTGCGATCCCGGCACCGCCAATACCGTTGTTGGTCGCCGCGATGGAGATGCCGGAAGTATGTGTGCCATGATAATCGCCTTCATAAGGTCGGGGATCGGCATCATTATCCACAAAATCCCAACCGTACACATCATCCACCCAGCCGTTTCCATCATCGTCGATTCCGGTAACACCGACAGCTTCTAAAGTATTTTGCCATAAAATCTGTGCCAGATCGGGATGGTCAATATCCACCCCTAAGTCCACATTGGCAATCACCACCGTAGAGTCGCCGGTTACAATATCCCATGCCGCCGGAACATTTACATACGGCAGCATCCATTGTAGCGGATAATAGGGATCGTTGGGCAATTCATCCCCCCCGAAGGGGAGGTATTTGCCTTTATCTGCTCCCGGCAAAAACGTGGTCGTTCGCCGATATACCGGTTCTACATATTCGATGTCGCTCAGCGCGCCCACTGTATATAACAAATCATCGGCATCCACATCAGGATCTGTAGTGATTTCCAGAATCCTGCCTAAACCCCTGGGATCCTCCCCCGGCTGGGTGTGGCAGAATCGCCCTAGATTACGAACCGGAAACCGGTCTAAAGCGGTATCCAATGCCCTAATCCCGGTCTGCCCGATGGCGACATCCTCAGTCAACACAACACCGGATCGAACCTTCACCACAAATCTCCCCGGAATGACCGGTGTCGGTTGTTGAGCGCATACTCCCGCTGAAATAAGGAAAATACTTAGCACCCACATCCTTAAAGAACGGGAAAAAGTGTTTGACTTTGTTGGATTTTCTTTGTACATTTTCGCTGCTTTAAGTGTACATTGGGTTAATCAGTGCTTATTCTGTTTCGCCAACCGTGAATGGAATTATTGCTAACACGTTACCATTGGAATCCTTGATCTTAACCATCCACTTTCCGGTCCAATAAGGGAGAATGGTTTTGGAACTATACGTTCGCCAGGAAACGCTGTTGATGGAAAGATCAATCGAAGCCATCTCCGAATCTTTGTAATACCAGACATGTGAAATGGTGGCACCGTCCATATTCTGGATTTTGCACCATAAATAGATTTTGCCGACATCGGCAGGAAACGAAGTTGCTTCCCCGACCGGCATTAGATTTTCAATGCCGGTACACAGTTTGGTTTCAATGTTTGAGTTCGTTTGCGTGTCCGACTCGGTATTTGCGAACACCCAGACTACCAACATCACTGTAAGCAGTGATACGATCCAAGAGATACGATCAGTCATTTCTGACCTCCTTTGTGCTTTTTACCTTAGCCATTAGGATGATTTATGAAGCTCATATCCGACATAATAAATGTGGATCATATTATCCTTGATCTGGAAGTTGGTGATAATTTTGAAGCCATATCCAAGCTGTTAGACACGCTGAAGTCTTGTTCGGAAGTGATTGATATAGATAAATTTGCTAAAGATATCGAACGTCGGGAGAAGGATTTTCCTACCGGATTGGAAAATGGAACCGCCTTACCCCATGCCCGAACCACTGCCGTGTCTGATTTGGTGATGGCTTTCGGTCGCAGTACCGATGGCATCGATTTCAGCGCTCCGGACGGAAACCCGTCTCACTTGGTGTTTCTTTTTGGGGTGCCCCGGGATGAAGTGAAGAATTATCTGAAGACCATCGCCCAGCTTTCCCGGCTGCTGAAGCGGGACACTTTTCGGGACAAGTTGATGAACGCTGACACCTCGGATGAAGTGATAACCGCGATCAACGAAGCTGAAAAGAATCTATCCTAATCGATCACCCCCGGCAAATAACATATCCCCCGCCCAAATTCCTACCGAAAAACCCGCTGATCCGTGGGGTTTATTAATGCCCCCCGCTTGGTTATCTCCTCGATAATCAAATCAGTAAACCCCACCCCTAAATCTTCGTAATCGTTAGGCACGAAGGTGAAATATCTTTCCGCCTGGCTGACCACTACGTAGTCAATGGATATGCCCTTATAACTGCCATCCGGATCCAAAGGTTTCCCGTTGACAACAACATCCGTGGCGGTGAACATGCCCTTATCGTCCTGTACGATTTTATATATGAGTCCGGAAACTTGCAGCATTTCTCGACCACTGGTTTCCCCGGAACCGGCGTTATTCCGCACTAATTTCATCAGCTCTTCGCCGGTACATCGAAACGACACCACCCGGTTGGAAAACGGCAGCATTTCCTTGACATCCATAATTGTAACCGAACCTGCTTGCAGATTCCGGCGAATTCCGCCGCTATTGACCACCGCAAAATCCCCTTTCCCATATTCCCGCAGCCGATCCGCCAACCATTTCCCCAACGGGCTTTCCCCGCTTCCCGATCTTGTCCAATCTTCCTCAATCTGTGCGATTACTTTGCCGAATTCCCGATCCAGCATCTCCTGATAGTACTGTACTCGTTGAGCCACTTCCGGCACCGGTGGTAATGAATTCGCCCATAAGGGAATCAATCTGCCATCGTGTTCCACTACCCGGTCATTTTCCACCTTTAACCGTAATCGCCCCAAATTCCGGCAGTACGATCCCGCCTGCACTACGATCACCCCGTTCACCACCGTCGGTGGTTCTACTCTGGTATGACTGTGTCCGCCCACGATGACGTCCACTCCCGTGACATTTCTCGCCAATTCCAGGTCTTCTTCGAATCCGTTGTGGGTCAACAACACGATCAAATCCGTTTTCGGGTTGATCTTGTCCACCGCCATCTGAGTTTCTTCCACCGGCGAACCGATTGTTATATTCGCCATTGCAGTTTTGTTTATCATCCCCGCCAAATCCTCCATCACCAACCCGATCACTCCCACCCGGATTCCATCCACCTCGAAAATTTTCCATCCCCGGTCGCACAGGAGTTCCGTCGAGGGCTTCTTGATGCCTACTTCCTGATCAGCCGTCATCCGAATATTGACGGAAACGATTGGGACTTTGGAGGTGGTGGCTAATTTCTTGGCATTTTGGCTGCTCACGTCGAATTCGTGATTTCCCAAAGTGATAACGTCGTAACCTAACAAATCGAAAAACTCCAACATCGCACCCCCAACGGCTCCATTTACCTCCAAGTCAGTGATGGGATTCCCAGTCATGAAATCCCCGGCATCCATCAACAGACTGGGAGTATCTCCCGACCTTTCAACTGACAATGCTCCCGACAGAGGTGCGAACCCGCCAATCAACGGTCGTCCTTCCGCCGGTCGGGAAATGAAAGCGCCGTGGATATCGTTGGTATGAAAAATTAACAGTTCCCCGTCCCCTGCCAACAGCAATGGAACCAGACACACTCCCCACAACAAAATTCCGATGAAGGTTTTGAATCTAAACATCGCTTCAATCCTGCACTTTACGAAAAGGTTAATTCTCACTATCGATCAAGTTCCAGGTAGGCTTCCCGAAACCGCCGCAATCCCTCTTTCATATCCTTGAGGTCTGCACCCAATCCGATCCGTACATATTCCGGATTATCAAAATAACATCCTGGAACGACAATGGTCTGGTACTTGTCCAGAAGCAGTTGGTACAGTCGATCTGCTGCATCTTTCGGTCCAATCCGTACAAAAAATATTACGCCTCCATCCGGCAACACCCATTCCATCTCGGGAATCGTTAATGCCCATTCTTCGAAATGTAACCGGCATTCGGTCACATGATCTTTAATCCGCTGCCGCATGGTTTCCATGATGGACTGCGAAGAAAGTATCCGGTATCCCAAGTGTTCCATAGCAAAAGGATTCAGGACACAAATGTAGTCATTAATTTCCCCAGCACGCCTAATAATGTCGGCATTTCCCACCCCCCACCCCAACCGCATATCACCCCACCCATAGACCTTAGTCAGGCTGGCGGTGGATATCATTTGATCGCCGACGGCGGCTGCCGGCACCGCATCATCCATGAAATCCAGGAACACCTCATCCATCAACACCCACACGTTGCGTTCCGCCGCGATGGTATTCAGTTCCTTAAGGGTGTCAATTGGAATGTCCACCCCTGAGGGATTGTGCAATCGGGTGATTACAATCAATCGAGTCTTGCCGGTGCACAGATCCTTGATCAAATCCAGATCCAACCGGTAGCGATTTTGGTGCCTGCGTTCGAATCGGATGATTTCCGCTCCAGCTCCCTGCACCGCACCCATCATCGGTTGATAACAGGGCAGCTCCACCAACGCCTGCCCTCCCGGTTCCTCGAAAATCGCTGCCGCAATCAGATAGTTGGCATGGCTGGAGCCCTGAGTCACTATCACCTGATCCGGTGCCACCCCGTGCCGTTCTGCTAACAATTCCCGAAGCGGCATGTATCCGTACATGTTGGAACCATCCCCGCTGAGTGGAATTAGATCCGGTGTAATTCCCAATTCCGATTCCGTCATCAGTTGATGCACACCGCTGGAAAATAGGTCGTATTTAATCTTTCCGTCATCAAGCGATTTCGCCCATGCCATAAAATGCCGACCGGGAAAAGCCAAAGCCTCAGTCCTCACGATAATCAGTAACCAATAACCACACGCGATGTGATGATAAGTTAGCCAATCTTAATTATAAAATCAAGAAAAATGTCGCTGTTAGTAAGGGTTGGAATGAACCCTCACCATAAAATCGGTAATGATACAAATCATTGAATCCGAGTGGTCCGCCACAACATATAAGCCAAAATTGCAAACACCCCCAATGAAATAATCCCGTCGGTGGTTCCCTGCGCCAAACTGCCGATCAATGGTGTTTCGATCCCGCTGAGAGCTGTCCATTTGTCCTTAAGGTAGATAAACAATGCGATGAATATCCCCACCGTGGCTTCCCCCGCGATTAGCCCCGAACTCCATAATACACCGTATTCCCGCCGTTCCTTGATCTCCGGCTTACTGCCTTTTCGTTCCGTCATCCAACGGATTGTGCCACCCACAATGATGGGTGTGGACAAGCTCATGGGCAGATAAAGTCCCACCGCAAACGGCAGTGCCGGAATCCCCAGCAATTCCACTACCACGGCAATAAACGCACCGCAAAATACAAACGTCCAGGGCAAATTCTGATCCATAACCCCTTCCACCACCAGTTTCATTAACGTCGCCTGCGGGGCTGGAAGTTCCGCCGTGCCGATTCCAAAGCTGTGATGAAGCAGCATCACCACCAACCCAATCACACTGGCAGCGGTGATAACTCCTATGAATTCCACAAGCTGCTGACGATTGGGTGACGCCCCCAGTAACATCCCGGTTTTCAAATCCTGAGAGATGTCCCCGGCACAGGAAATCGCCACACATACCACTGCACCGATCGACAGCGCCGCGAATTTCCCACCCGGACCGGTCCAACCCATCATGGTAAAAATCAAGCTGGTCGCCAAAAGCGCTGCAATAGTCATCCCGGAAATCGGCAGTGATGATCCACCGATCAACCCCACCACTCTTGCCGATACCGTCACGAAGAAGAAGGTAAAGAAGACTAAGAGGATCGCCCCCAGAAAGTTGATCTGCAATTGCGGAACCGCCCAAATAACCACCGCTATGAACAGGCAGCCTCCTATCACCAACCATTTGGGAAGGTCCTTGCTAGTACGTACATCCGTGCGTCCCGTAGTGCCAAATCCCTTCGCGAATGAACGGATCATCAATGGAAACGACCGTATCAACGAGATGATTCCCCCCACCGCTACCGCACCAGCTCCGATGTAGCGGATATAGCGGTTCCAAATGTCACCCGGTTCCATATTCCGGATCAATTCCACAGCTGGATACACTGGACTTTCCAATGCCGACCCCAGCGCACTAATCAGCGGAATCAACACCAACCATCCCAACGCTCCACCTGCCAACATCAACGCCGAAATCCGCGGTCCGATAATGAATCCCACCCCCAACAATGCCGGATAGGTATCCATTCCCACTTCGGCGGATTTGTAATACGGCAGCCGCCCATGGGGGCTGTCTGACCACAGTCCGAATGCGTTAGCATCCATCAATAACTTGTATATCGCCCCAATACCAACCCCCGCAAACACCTTACGGATACCTCTGCCGCCTTCCTCACCAGCGACCAGCACTTCAGCACATCCAGTTCCCTCCGGAAACGGTAAGTGACCATGTTCCTTGACCATCAACACATGCCGCAGCGGAATCATCATCAGTACCCCCAGCAGCCCGCCCAACAGCGCAATCAGGAATATTGTGGTCAAGCTGGGGATCATATTCATCAGGATCAACGCCGGGACAGTGAAGATAATTCCCGCTGCCAATGATTCCCCTGCCGAACCCACCGTCTGCACGATATTGTTCTCCAATATCGTCCCCTTCTTCATCAGCCCCCGTAATATCCCCATGGAAATCACCGCCACCGGTATCGATGCTGTGACCGTCATCCCCACCTTCAACCCTAAGTAGGCATTGGCAGCCCCGAACACTATCCCCAATACAATCCCCAAAATCACTGCCCTCGGTGTGACTTCGGGAATCAACCTACCCGGACCCACATAAGGTTCGTACTTTTCGCCATCAATCCCACCGTACGCTGTAGGCGGCAATCCACGCGATTTCTTACCCGATGATGCCATGATATTACCTATTATTATGACTTTGGTATTTGGTTGATGTAAGTTCGATGGTAGTCAAAAGGATGTCGATAAATAATCGTGTTGAGGTGATTTTCTGCCAATATACACAAATTTTCCCTGAAAAGCAATCGTAATAAAATCTCAGTTTCCTGCTTGCTTTTGGCTGCAGAGTTTTATATACTCTATAGTGACCTTAATTCGTATATAATGATCAAAGTGTGTGAGAATGATGGACTATTCACGGATTAGAAAATATTGGAAAAACCTATTCTGGTTATCCCTGTTTCTTACCCTCCACACCCCGATATATGGGACGGCTCAGAACAGCAATGATTTTGAGAAAATGAAAAACAATTTTGCCAGTGGTAATCGCGATATTGCAATGGGATCAATAGATTCCTTAGGGATGCAAGGTTTGACTGCGTATTTAGATTCGTTGGTGGTATGGTTGGGGGATGAGCGCAAGAAAGTGCGCTGGTATTCAATGGTTGCATTAAAGAAGATCGGAGCTCCAGCAGTTGAAGGTCTACTATCCACCCTGGATCACGAAAATCCTGATACTCGAATTAGAGCTGCTGAAGCGCTGTGTAGCATTGGTGATCCAAAAGGAGTTGATCTACTGATTCACAGTCTCTTAAACGACGAAGAGCAGCTTGTCAGGACTTTCTGTGCCTATGTGTTACGCAAAGCTGGCGATCCAAAAGCTATTGATCCTCTCATTATAGCGTTACAAGATCCAGAAACATCGGTTCGGAATGCTGCAATATCAGCCCTTAGTACAATTGGTGGAACTCAAGTTATTGAACACATCATCACAGCACTATCTGACGATGCATCTATAGTACGCATGAAGGCTGCCGAAGAGTTGGGAAACATAGGGGATGTTCGTGCCATTGAGCCGCTGACTTTAGCGTTGGACGACAATGATTTTCATGTGAGTGGAGACGCCATTTGGGCATTGAGTATGATAAGGGATCCGCGATCATTTGAAATTCTGGTTTCAGCGTTGACACATAATGGTCCCGGTGTACGATCAGCCGCAGCAGAAGCGCTTGGTGATATTGGGGATACTAAAGCGGTAGAACCATTAATTGCCATCCTCGGAGACGAGGACTTTTATACCCGTGCTTCAGCAGCCGAAGCGCTCGGAAAGTTGAAGGATGACCGAGCGATTGAACCTTTAGCAGAATTACTCGACGATTTTGATAAACATGTAAAAATTGAAGTGGAACATGCACTGCATCAGATTATTGAAAAACGTGGAGCGCAATCTCTGAAACCGTTGCTCGATCATGAAAGTCCCTCGGTACGGAAATTCGCCACCAGGTATTTAGGATATGGTAAAGATTCCAGTGCTGTAAACAGGATCATCAGGCAACTGTACGATCCGGATCCATTCGTCAGGCAAAATGCAGCACGCTCATTTAGGATGTTGAAAGACCCGGATGTTGTAGATCGATTGATGGCTGCAATGGATGATGAAGAAGATCCTGAAGTCCGGGCAGTGCTAATGCAGGCGTTGGTCTGGATGAAAGATGATAGAACACTGGATCATTTCATACAGTTCCTTGATGATGTCGATCCAGAAGTTAGAATGTATGCTGCCGAAGGGCTTGGAAATATTCGTGATACATGTTCTGTTCCTGCATTGATTGCAGTGCTGAATGATAATTATCCTGAAACCAGAAGAAACTCCTCACATGCCTTGGGTTTTATCAAAGATCCTCGCGCGGCTGAACCATTGATAGTGCTACTGGATGATAGCAACCATGAAGTTCGTGGTGCTGCCGCATCAGCATTAGGGAAAATAGGGGACATTCGAGCAATAGGACCGTTAATTCGTTGTTTTGAAATTGATGATCCCAACAGTAATAATAGTGTTGTTTGGGCTCTCGAGCAAATGGGTACGCCAGCAATCGATCCATTAATCACTGCGTTATCTAACAAAAACCCAGCGATACGAAAGTGGTCGGCGTACACCTTAGGTTGTATAAAAGATCCACAGATAATAGAACCATTAATCTTGGCTTTAAATGATAAACACCCGGAAGTAAGAAGCAAAGCTGTGACAGCATTAAGGTTCAAGGACGATCCACGTAAAGTAGAACCGCTTATTAATTCCCTTTCAGATGAGTCTGCAGAAGTACGGCGTTGGTCCGCTGCTGCACTCGGAAGGATCCAGGATACTGTGGTGGTCGATCCGTTAATATCTGCGTTAAGTGATAATAACTATGAAGTACGAATAGAAGCAGCTCGTGCACTTAGAGAATTCAAAGCTGAACGTGCTGTCGAACCCTTGATTGCCGCATTGAAAAATGGGACGATTGACTCTAAGCACACTATAGGATATACACTATCACGAATTGGATATCCTGCATTAAATCCGCTGTTATCCCTGTTAGATGATGAAAACCCTGAAGTGCGCAAAGAAGTTGTTGAGGTACTTAGATGGTTTGATGATTCACGTATAGTACCAGCGCTAAGGAACTCATTACAAGATGAAGATTCGGAAACCAAGATCGCCGCGATGGGAATGCTAATTACACTTCAAGACACCTCGGCGGTTATACCTATCATTCACTTGTTAGAAGATAATGATCCTAAAGTGCGTCAACGTGCGATAAGTATACTTGGGAAAATAGGTGATAGTCGTGCTGTGCCCGCTTTGATATCCATGTTAAATGATACCAAATGGAGAATACGAAATCGTGCGGTGAAATCGTTGGGTGAGATTGGAGATACCAGCGCAGTGCAATCCTTGATAGTTTCACTTAATAATATGGATTCGGACACCAGGCGAGCTAGCGCCATTGCACTTGGGCAAATAGGTGATCCACGGGCGTTTGATCCACTGTTGTTTCATATGAAACGAGATCAGCACTGGGGCGTGCGCGTCAGCGCTGCAAAGGGCTTGAGTCAGCTTGGTGATTCCCGTGCCATAGAACCAATGACTGATCTGCTATCAAGGGTCGAAGAGGGATACATTGGCGATATCGCATTGGCGTTAGGGCGTCTGGGCGATGCTCGTGCTGTAAATCCGTTGATTGCTGCTATGAACCGTGCAGAAGACTATCGAGCGGCAGAAACAGCAGAAGCATTAGGTATGATCAAAGATCCACGGGCGATTGATCCATTAATTGAAGTATTGGAGAGCGGCGATCATCAACTGAGTTGCAGTGCTGCTTTAGCATTGAGTGAATTTGACGACCCACGTATCATAGCACCTCTGGTTGCCTCCTTGAGTAGTAGTAACAAATGGGGTAGGTGGGACAAATATCAAGCCTTCGAAAAAATTGGTGAACCGGTTATCAAACCTTTACTTACTGCATTGAAAGACGAAAACATCCAATTGAGACAACATGCTGCAGAAGTGCTGAATCGTTATTTTCAATCCCATGCCAGTGACCGTTTTATCATCGCCCTCGAAAATAGAAATTTACCAGTGATTGTTGGAGCCTATTCATTCTTCATTGAATTAGGTAAACCCGGATCGGAACCAGTACTCATTGAAGCCTTAAACAAACATGGTCATAATGAAATGGCGAAATGGTTCAAGGAAAGTGATAATCCGCTGCTGGAGCAAGCTGGCGAAAAATGGATGTCCGAACGTGGTGGTTCCTATTCAGTAAGAGAAGAATATCCACAATGGGGGTCGAGTCGCTTAAGTGAATAAATCAAGGGAAACATGAAAAAATCGTCTTCAAGTATCTCCGTATTAGCTTACACCTCTAAAAATCCGAAGAAGCAAGCTCGATTCATGGAGATGATCCGGGCTTCGGAAATCCTTAAAGACCGGATTGAAATAACCAACGCCAATTCCGAAGAGGAAGCTCTGCAAGTCCTTCCCGGTGCCGAAGTCCTGCTCTGCTACGAATTCCCCCCGGATTGGCTGCCGCATGCCGCCAAACTGAAATGGATGCATGTCGGCTGGGCGGGAATCGATCACGTATTGACGCCAGAACTTGCTGGCACCAATATCATCCTCACCAATGCCCGCGGGATACACGTCGAAGTGCAATCGGACTATATCATCGGTGCCATGATTCTGTGGTCCCGGAAACTAATGTGGGCGGACCGTTTCAAGCGGGAACGGAAATGGTTTGAATGGCGTAAACCCATGGTGGTGCAGGGATTCCCGCTAAAAGATCGCATATTATTGATTGTGGGATTGGGTGCTATTGGAAGAGCGGTGGCTCAAAAAGCCCACGCCATGGGCATGAGGGTACACGCCATCAAACGATCCCCAATCGAGGATGAGAAATTCCCATATATCGCAAAGTGGTGGAAAACAGATCAGCTCCATGAAGCGTTATCCCACGCCGACATGGTGGCTCCGTTAGTACCCTACACCAAGGAAACCCATGGTATGATCGATGCGGAATTCTTTCACCATATGAAACCCACCGCCTTCTTTATTAACACCTCCCGAGGTAAAGTGGTCAACCAAGGGGACCTAATCCAGGTCCTGCAGGAAAAAAGCATCACCGGTGCGATGTTGGACGTCTATGAAGATGAACCTCTGCCATTGGAATCCCCACTTTGGGAACTGGACAACGTAGTGCTCACCCCCCACATCGCCGGCAATTTCCCCGAATACACCATGGACGCTTTCGCCCAGTTCGTGGAAAACCTGGAACGGTATGTCAAGGGTGAACCGCTGTTGAATGTGGTGGACAAACAACTTGGATATTGAATCCAAGCTGCAACTTCCAATACGTAATTAACCACTAATAGATAGGAGCGTGATGGCTGAAAAAGAAAGACTGTTACAAATCCTAAGGGAGAAATCCCTGCTGCGGGGAGATTTTGTGCTGGCATCCGGCAAACGCAGCACCTATTACATCGACGGCAAGAAAACCACCTTCGATCCGGAAGGCGCGTATTTAACAGGACACTTGTTACTTGATGAAATTGAGAAACTCGATGCCCAGGTCGATGCAGTGGGGGGGATGTCGATTGGCGCCGACCCCATCGTAACTGCGGTCGGGTTGGCTGCCAGGGAGCGTGGTATCCCATTGCGAGTTTTTATAACCAGAAAGAAAGCCAAAGACCACGGCACGCAGAAAACTATCGAAGGAAATTTCCAATCCGGCGACAATGTGGTGATGGTGGAGGATGTGATGACCACCGGCGGCTCCACATTGCAGGCAGTGGAAATCGTCCGGGAAGCCGGTGGGAAAGTGCTGGCGGCTTTCGTCATCGTTGACCGAGAACAGGGTGGTGCTGAGAACCTCGAAAAAGAAAATATCCCGTTGATCCCGTTGTTTTCCATTCAAACCGTACTTGCAAATTGATATAATTCAATCACTTAAGATTTATGATAATTTCCTTGTTGCTTTACGGAAATTAATTCACTATATTTCTTAAACTGGCAATTATTGAGAAGCGCCGCCATATCTCTCCCTACATCGGCGCAATATCCCCATGAAGATTAGATTGATCATCAACCCCAAAGCCGGTGTGTACGTTAAAACAAAGCGTGCACATCCCCGGCTGGAAGACTATTTCCAGGGCTCTGGGCACAAAGTGGATTCGGTGGAGACCACTCAGCCCGGTGATGGGGAGATGATCGCTCGAGAATGTGCTAAGAAGGGATTTGACTTGGTGGTGGCGGTTGGCGGGGACGGCACATTGAACGATGTGGCGAAGGGTGTGATAGGCACTTCCACCGCGATAGGTGTAGTACCTTTAGGCTCCGGCAATGGATTCGCACGTCATTTTAAAATCCCATTAATCATCCCCTGGGCGTGCAAATCCCTATGGGAACCCAACTTCATCACCATCGACGTGGGGGAAATCAATGGACGCATCTTCCTTGTCACTTGCGGCATGGGGCTGGATGCCGATGTTAGCCTATCTATGGATAAAGGATTGCGGCGCGGGATGTTAGCGTATTTCTGGCATGGAGCGGTAGGGTTGGCGAATTACCGAGCTCCAGAAGTAGTCCTGTCCTGGAATGACCATATGATACGTGCCAACCCAATATTACTGACAGTGTGTAACTTATCGCAGTACGGTGGTGGATTCCGCATCGCACCCGGTGCCAAATGCGATGACGGACACCTGGATTTATGCTGGATTCCTCCGTTAGGAACGCTGCCTTCCCTGTGGCACTTACCCCGGGTATTCGGCGGTAGCGCTGATCAAATTCCTGGATATCATCGGCAACTGGTTAAAGAAGTCCGATTACTGCGCGACAATCCCGGGCCAGCCCACGTGGACGGAGATCCCTATATCGCCGAAGCGGAACTGAACATTAAAGTGATTCCGAGTGCCTTGAAAATCGCCATCCCCAGCCGAAGCTTCAAACCCTTCGTATTCCCCAATCCCTTTACCCCCGAATCCTTTCCCAAATCCCTCCAGGAAATCCGCGATTCGCTACGATCGCTTAGTGATCCCTACCAAACTCGCAATCAACAACCCAAAAACGATTAACGACCCAATCACGGCAAATTCCCCCATCCAACCCTCCGCAAAATCAAACACCCAACCCATCGTTATAAACAACGCCAGCATTATTCCGATCAGCGCTTCCCCTGCTATTAATCCCGACGAGTATAATATCCCCGCATCTTCCGACATCTTTTTATTCGCTCTGCCCCGATCCACAAACAGTTTAACCACTCCTCCCACCATCACTCCTGCTGACAGGCTCATGGGTAAATACAGTCCCACCGCAAATGCCAGCGATGGGAGTCCAAGAAGTTCGACTATCACCGCCAATCCCATCCCAGTGAAAATTAATCCCCACGGGAGATCCCCCTGCATCACGCCTTTAATAATGGTCGCCATCAGGTTAGCTTGGGGTGCCTGCAACGGATTGGGATGCGCCGCATCCTGTACGAATCCGTAAGCATTGTTCAACAAATACAACGTAGCGCCAATCACCATCGCTGAGGTGAACACCCCGATAAATTCGCCGATCTGCTGCTTGTACGGTGTCGCGCCTACCAAGAAACCGGTCTTCAAGTCCTGCGATGTGTCACCTGCAATACAAATCGCCACACATACCACCGCACCTACCGACAACGCCGCAATCATCCCGGAATGACCCACGTGCCCCATCGCCACGAAAATCAAGGTGGTGCCCAGTAATGTGGCGATAGTCATCCCGCTGGCTGGGTTGGATGATGATCCCACCAGTCCCACAATCCGCGACGACACCGTCACGAAAAAGAACGAGAATATCACTACCAAAATAGCACCCATGAAGCTGGCAGGAGTGAAAAACCACACCGCCAATGCTAATATCGCCGAACCCCAAAGGATAAATCGCATTGATAGATCTTTCTCGGTACGCAGCATTAGTTCCGGGCTGTCGGTATCTTTCCTTCGGCGTAATTCCGTGAAGCCCACTGAAAACGATTGGATAATGGTCGGCAGCGACTTCAACAGCGACAATATCCCACCGCCAGCCACTGCGCCTACGCCTATATATTTGACGAATGCATTCCGCACTTCGCCATCGGTCATATCTGCAATCGGACCACCGCTATGATGCAGGAAATCCACCATCCCATCGCCGTAGTAGCTGAAAAACGGTACCAAAATCAAGCCGCTTAAGGCTCCGCCGGCAAAGATGATCGACGAAATCCGGGGACCAATTATGTATCCCACGCCCAACAATGCCGGAATCGCATCCAACGACAACACCAAATTCCGCACCAACCGGATAGGAATCGCCACCGTCTCATGCCAAAAACCGAATCCGCTCATCAGGAACTTATACACCGCACCAGCCGCCACACCCAAAAACACCGGCGTAGCCTGCGTTCCCCCTTTATCACCGGCTTTCAATACTTCCGCGCATGCAGTGCCTTCCGGGTACGGCAGCACCTTGTGCTCCTTTTTGATTAAATACTTCCGCAAAGGAATCATAAACAACACGCCCAAAAATCCCCCCAGGGCTGCGATGATGAAAATCTGCGTTAAGGTCGGTTGCGGGATTCCCGGAAATTCCGCCCCCCAGATGAACAGCGCCGGAATTGTGAAAATCACTCCCGCCGCCAACGATTCCCCGGCGGATCCCACCGTCTGCACCATGTTGTTTTCCAATATAGTTCCCCGGCGCAGAATTCCCCGCAGTATCCCCATCGATATCACCGCCACCGGAATCGACGCCGATACCGTCATACCCACATACAGCCCCAGGTATGCGTTGGCTGCCCCGAACACAATCCCCAATATGATGCCCAATATTACCGCTTTGATAGTAAATTCCGCCATGGATTTTTCCGGCGGCACATAGGGCTGAAACTGTTCTACCGATCCATTATTAGTGCTGTCCAAAACACCTCCTTATATTTCCTTAATAATCACCGATAAAATATCAATACCCCTAAACTAACAATCCTTTTATAAAAAGCAAGAAAAAAATGCCGATTAACCCCTAAAGATGGTGCGCAGATTGCTTGACTTTGCCTAAAAAAATTCGTATAATACTTTGTTAAATACATTATGGATCCGCTGCGCTACATCACCTTAGGACGCTACCTGTCCATTGACTCCGCACTCCATCGTCTCGATCCCCGGACTAAGATGTTGGGAACATTGGCGTTAATGGTGCTGGCGTTCCTCAAGGATTCCCTGCCGTCCCTGATATTTTTGGGAGTGGTGGTCATCGTAGCGGGCTTCATCGCCCGGATCCCCAACAGCATGCTCTTTCGCAATATCAAGCCCTTTACCTGGCTTTTGGGATTGACACTGCTGTTCCACGGCTTCTTTACCCCCGGTGATACACTGTTAATCATTCCGGGATTGGGCTGGGACATCACCGTGCAAGGGCTTCACAACGGCTTGTTGTACATCCTGCGCATTGCTTACATGATTCTCCTATCCGCGGTAATGTTGTACAGTACGGCTCCGTTGGAAATCACCGACGGATTGGAATCGCTGCTATCGCCCTTGAAACGCTTGAAAGTCCCCACCGGCGAATTGGCGATGATGATCTCTATCGCCCTGCGGTTCCTGCCCACCTTGATCGAAGAAGCCGACCGCGTGCGCAAAGTTCAAGTGTCCCGCGGCTTGAACCTGGAAGGATCGCTGGTTAAGAAAATCAAAGGATTGATCCCATTGATACTCCCCTTGTTGATGTCATCGCTGCGTAAAGCCGAGGAATTGGCGGTTGCCATGGAAGCCAGAGGATACCGGGGAGGTGAAGGGCGCACTCATTACCATATCCTGCAGTACCGCACCGGGGATGCTATCGCGGCAGTGGGATTGGCGGTAGTGGCGGTAATCTTTCTCACTCTGCCCGGATTCAACCTGTAGCCGTCATCATGGAAGACACCACCAATTATCGACTGTTATTGGAATACGACGGCACCGATTTCTTCGGGTGGCAGGTGCAGGTTGGTTGCCGGACGGTGCAGGGGGATTTGGAAACCGCGTTGCAGCAGTTAATGGGCGAGCAGATCCGGGTGGCAGCGGCTGGACGTACCGATACCGGCGTCCATGCCCTGGGCCAGATGGCATCGTTTCAAAGCGCCAAATTCCGCGAGACGGAAGTGGTTACCAACGCCTTGAACGGCACTATGCCGCTGGATGTCCGCATCCTGGAAACCAGCATCGTACCACCGGATTTCCATGCCCGGTTTTCCGCCACCTGGCGGCACTATCGCTATCGGATTATCCTAAAACCCAGCGCCTTGGAGTGGAATCGCGCCTGGTATCCCCTTTTCGATGTGGATTGGGATTTGGTGGAATGCGAATCGAATGATTTCTTAGGAACGCACGATTTTACCGCTTTCTCCAAAGCCGGCGGCGACAGCGATAACCCTGAATGCGATATCCAGTCGATCGTGTGGCAGCGCGATGGTCAAGACATACAGATGGACATTAAAGCCAACCGTTTCTTGCATCATATGGTGCGGGG
>CBDVBD010000047.1:0-20578 GCA_965372135.1 uncultured bacterium
TCGCTAAGAACGCAAAGAATACTATTGTTCAGAAGGAGTCTCGCGCAAAGCTCGCTAAGAACGCAAAGAATACTATTGTTCAGAGTGAATCTCGCGCAAAGCTCGCTAAGAACGCAAAGAATACTATTGTTCAGAAGGAGTCTCGCGCAAAGCTCGCCAAGAAAGCAAAGAGGAAGGCGAGTTGGAACAGTGTGGGGGAGGATTGTAGTAGAAGAAGATAGACATTCAACATAGAATCGGGAGGACTTATGTCCAACGTGAAACCGTTAACAACAGAACAACTAAGATGGAGATGCGATACGTCGTGCATCGATACCACGGATGTGGATGTCGAATCATTCCAGCAGATCATCGGGCAACGCCGGGCAGTGGAAGCGGTGCAGATGGGGTTGGAAATGGATCAGCCGGGATACAATATTTTTGTGACCGGTATGTCCGGTACCGGTCGAACGACCACTATCCACAGGATGCTGAGAGACATAGAGAAGTCGGGAAAAATCCCCGACGATGTGTGCTATGTCAATAATTTTAAAGACGCTGACCGCCCGACGGTGATTCAACTTTCCGCTGGGTCCGGATGCCGATTGCGGGCGAATCTCGAGCAGTTGTTGGAGAATTTGAAGACCGGCGTGCCTGCGGTGTTCGAACATGAAGAATATCAGAATCAACGCAAGAAGGCGACTGCTGTTTATCAAGAACGGCGGCAGAAAATTATTAAAGGATTCGAAGACAAGCTGAAGGAAAAAGGATTTACCATGACCCAGGTGCAGATGGGACCGTTTACGCGACCGGATGTGCTGCCGGTGATCGATGGGAAGCCGACCACGATCGAAGACCTCAATGCGTTGGTGCAGCAGGAGAAGTTTCCGGCGGAGAAATTGGAAGAATTGATCAAGACCCGGGAAGAATTGACCCTAGAAATGGTGCAGGCGTTCAAGGAAACTCAGAAGATCGATGAGGAGATGAAGGAGGCGTTAGTGAAGCTGGATAGGGGGATTATTACCCCGATTATCCACGAGATGATGCAGCAGATACACGATCATTACAAGAACGAAAAGTTGGGCGAGTTTCTGAATGATTTGGAAGAACATATCATGGAAAACCTGAACCGGTTTCGCACCAAAACGCCGGAGAAGGAACAGGGCGAGGGTGATAAAGACAAGGCAGAAGAGGGTGAATTTGGGGAATTCCAGGTGAATGTGTTGGTGGACAATTCCAAAAGCAAGGGACGTCCGGTGATAGTGGAAACGTCGCCCACCCATCGGAATTTGTTCGGGACTATCGAACGGCTTGTGGATCGCCGGGGGATATGGCAGACGGATTTTTCTAAGGTGAAGGCGGGTAGTTTTTTACGGGCGAACGGCGGATTTTTGGTAATTAATGCGTGGGATGCGTTGGTGGAGCCGGGAGTGTGGGAAACGTTGAAGCGGACACTTAGGAACCGGAAGGCGGAAATCCAGACCTTCGACCCACAGTTCAAGATTTACACCGGGTCATTGAAGCCGGAACCGATCGATGTGAACGTGAAAGTGGTGGTGGTAGGGGAATCGAATATTTACTATTTGCTACGGGAGTTGGATCACGATTTTGCCAAGATTTTTAAGGTGAAGGCGGATTTCGACACGGTGATGCCGCGGGATGAGAAGAATGTGCAGGAATATGTGTCGTTTGTGCGGGTGGCGTGTAAGCAGAACAAGCTGCGCCGGTTCAACAAGTCGGGAGTTGCCCAGTTGATGGAGTTCGGAGTGCGATTGGCAGGGGATCAGAATAAGCTGTCCACGCGGTTTCATGTGATTGCGGATGTAATGCGGGAGGCGGATTATTGGGCGGGGAAGGGTAAGTCGAAGACGGTGATGGACATCCATGTGGATCAGGCGATTAAGGCGTGGCAGGATCGGGTGAGTTTGTGGGAGGACAAGTTCCAGGAACGGATTCATGAGGGGACGTTGTATATCGATACCGAGGGGGAAGTGGTGGGGCAGATCAACGGGTTGTCGGTGTACGATTTGGGGGAATATATGTTCGGGCTGCCGTCACGGATCACGGCGCAGACGTCGTTGGGGCGGTCCGGGGTAATCAATATCGAACGGGAAGCAGAGTTATCCGGGCATACCCATAATAAGGGAGTGTTGATTTTGTCGGGGTATTTGCAGGGGAAGTTTGCTCAGGAGAAGCCAATGGCGATGAACGCCAGTATCTGTTTCGAGCAGTCGTACGGCGGGGTGGACGGGGACAGCGCATCATCGACGGAAATTTATGCGATCCTGTCCAGTTTGGCGGAGGTGCCGATCCGGCAGGATTTGGCGGTGACGGGGTCGGTGAATCAGCGGGGGGATATCCAGCCGATCGGAGGGGTAAATGAGAAGATCGAAGGATACTTCCGGGTGTGCAATGAACGAGGGCTTTCGGGCACCCAGGGGGTGATTATCCCCAAGTCCAATGTGCAGGATTTGATGTTGAAGGATGAGGTGGTCCAGGCAGTGGCGGATGGGAAGTTTCAGGTGTATTCGATCGAGCGGGTGGAAGAAGGGGTGGAACTGTTGATGGGGGCGCCGGCGGGGGAGCAGGATAGTAAAGGGCAGTATCCTAAAGACAGTGTGTTCGGGAAGGTGGATGCGAAGCTGAAGGTTTATGCGGAATTGATCAAGGATTATTTGCCGGGCAAATAATCCTTGTAGTTGGCAATCCGCCGTTAGGCGGACAAGGTTGGAAAGTTATCAAGTGAGCAAGTGAACAAGTGCCCCCCCTTAGTCCCCCCCGGGAACCGGAGGGGAGGTTATGGAGAAACCTGAGTAGCAAGGTACCCGGGGTATCCAACCCGACCACAAGATGTCAGAATCGCAGGGATCCTGACCTACACATTGAGATCCTTTCCGCCAGTGGGCGGACTTTCAGCACTGCGTTCAGGATGACCTAATTTCTATTCGGTTTGGTGGGGGAGTTTGTGGGAGTAGGATAACATTTGGGCGATGAAGTCGCGGGGGTAAGAAATGTTGATGTCGTTGACGCGACCCAAGGGCTGGGCATCCAATTCCAACTCCGGCATGATGTTGGCTATGTGTTCGGGGAGGTCCAGTTTTTCCATGCGCTGTTGAACTTCGTCGCGCCAAACGGTGTTCAACGGTACGCCGTAGGTTTCTACTAAGTCACGGGCTGCCTGGTAATCGCCGGTGGTTCTGATGCGTGTGACTTCCGCCAGTAATTCTGCAATCCCTTCCTGCATTTTCTCCAAATCGGTCACCACCAGATACAGTTTTCCCTCCTGACGCAAGGTGTCCACAACACCGGTAACCTGCCTTAGATATTCCACAATCATGTGATGCCCGCGGGCGTGGTCGGATACGAATTGGGATAAATCTCCGGTAAATTGCAAGCTGAGCAAATCGCTTCGCACGTAACGCCGGTAAATGGCTTCCCCGCAATCCTTATCGGGGACGATGCCGAGTTCACGGCTAATGGGGTGGGGCATGAAGTACAACGCCACCAGGTCGGCACGGGCTTCGCTTATGGTCGATGCGTATTCTCCCAGTTTTCCTATGGCTCCAGGTTCTACCTTTTGGGTGCCGTGTCCGATGATTTCGTGCATGGCTGTGGAGAGGAACCGGGTGATGATACCCCATTTTTCCCACTGCGCTATTACTTTGTCATTTTCCGCGAATTCGTTGGAGGCGATATTGCCCCATACTAATTTAGCGGCATCGTTGGTGTTGGTCAGGATCACATTTTTGGAGCCGTATTTCTGCTTGATGGCGTCATCGTTGGGTAAGTTGATGCCTCCGGGGCAGACCGGACCGGAGCCTCCGACACCCATAATCACGTTGACGGCTTTGCCGGTGGGGATGATGGGGTTGGGGTTTTTGTAGGCGGAATCCCAGGGGGCTACAGCTTCGAATTCCGCTATATGCTGTGCCATTAGCTGCATTTTTTTGGTTCGGGTGGAATCGATGGTGTACACCAAACCCTGGTAGAAGCCTTTTTGCCCGCGGGGGTCGCGGTACACTTCGATAAAGCCGATGGAGAAATCCACCGGAGATTGATCCTGTAACCATGCGATATTCGCCAGGCGGAATTCCTCAGGATCACCGGTTTCCAGGTATCGAATGAGGTGGGTCAGGGCTTTCTGCTGGGTAGGGCGGGCGATCATCCGAGCCTGGTCCAATTCCTCGATCATTTTTGCGATGGTTTCCGCCATGCGTCCCGCTGGGACTTCCCGGCTTCCGGATCGGTAAATTTCCTCATGGATGCCGTCTCGGTCTTTGACCAGCCGGGAATTCAGAGGGTATTGTTCCTCAAAGGCTTCCGCTTCGGCAAGGGTGATGTTTTGGTAGTAGTTGACGGCGCTTCCGGTTAGGATATCATCGGGCGGGTCGGGGGATTTGTTGGTGAGGATGGGATCGAAATCGGGGTCGAACAGGGTGGGGGATATTTCGTCGATGAGGGTGTGTAATTCTTCGAGGGTTGCGGTTCCGAAGTCGGCACCGTGGGCATAGGCGGAGTCGGCGGCTTGACCCAGTTCAGTTTTGTTGAAGTGCGGCAGGAATTTTCGATAGGTTCTGTAATCATAGGGACCGGTGAATGTCCAGTATTTTTTCAGGTACAGGGTGATGTTTTCCAGGATTTCCCATGACGTGCCCTGGGGATGGGTGATAATTTCCTCCAACAGGCTGCGGATTTCAAGGGCATGGCGGTGGGTTTGATCGTATGCCAGATCGCGACCGGCGATGGATGCGCGGGATAGATGATAGGCGATGCGTTTGTCATTTAGGGATAGTTTTTCGAATCCGGGGACTTTGATAGATACCACGACAACGTCGTCGAAGGTTTCTATCAGCTCCGGATTTACCGGGAGTATCTCTTCGGTAGCGCAGCCCAGGATTCCGATTGATATGGCGCTGAGCAGGAACATAATGATTAGGTATCGGACCATGATCTTCTCGATTTTATTACGGTTTTTGTGTGATCGGGAGTACAGCATGGTTGGGTTTTGTGTCGTAAATTTGACTGTTAGTAGGTGTGCAACACTTTTCATACTATATCAGTGTGTTTAACGTGGTTTAAGGAAATTGTTTTTTTGTTTGGTGATTGGGATTGTAATTGATGTCGGTTATTGGTATATTTACACCGGTTATATTTATGATAGTACTCCTAATTAAGATTGGTTGCGGCTATGGAAAAGAAGTTTTGGCTGATTACGGTGATATTTTTCGTGACGGTAGCGATTTGTTTTTTGATGATAGCTTCCCAGCGGCTGCCCGGAACGATTAGTCCCGCGGTTGCTTCGCCCCCGCAGGTGGATCAGCCGGTTCAGGAGCGGGTTGCGCCGGTGTCTGGCTTAACAACGGGGAATTTAGTTATTAAAGGGAATTCGCGCTGATGTAATTTGGCAATCGGTCCGGTTCCAGCCGGACTTTCATATAAATCGCAGAGTGATCGAAGTTTTCGGTCACCATGAAACCTAAGCCGGTGTTGTACACCGGCTTTTTTTATGATTGATTTTGTTTATAGAATAATGGTCGGTTGATTTGCTTGATTTCCATTGGGAACTTTTGTATATTAGGCACCGGGAAGCCTGGTGCAGCAAGAATATCGGCTGTTAGGGGGTTGCAGGTTTTTCTTCCAGTCGATCCAGGCTGTCCTGGATTGCCATTTTCTGTTCTAAGGTTTTGATTCGGTTTGTGGCGCCGGGGGAACGCGGTCCGCCGAGTTCGATGTATCTTCGGTAACATTCGATGGCTTCCGGGTAGTCGTGTACGTAGTTGTCGTATAAGTATGCCCGGTTCAACCAAGCTTCCGCGTAGTTCTGGTTTTTGCTGAGAGCTTCATCGTAGGATTCTCTGGCACGTTCGAAGTCGCCGATTTCCCGATAATGATTTCCCAGTCCAATATAGGCTCTCAGGAATTTGGGATTGTGTTTGAGGGAATTGTGTAAGGCTTGTACGATTCCTTCGCCGTCGTAACCTTCGCCGTATTTTTCGCCGTCCTCGTTGTACGCCAGGACCATGGAGAGGTTGTACCAGGCTTCACCGTAATCGGGTTTATTTTCCACTGCTCGGCGATAGCTTTGGGCGGCTAAGCCCCATTCACGCATGTCCTGATATACGGTACCCATGTTGTAGTGTACCTGGTAGAAGTCGGGTTTTAAGTCGATGGCGGCTTGATAGATTTCGATGGCTTTCGGGTAGTTTTTTGATTGATGATATGATAGTCCCAGATTCTGATATGCCGATGTGAATTCCGGATCGTTCTCGATGGCTTTTTCCAGCAGCGCCACTTTTCGATTCAGGGTTTCGGGGTCAGTGTTGGTGAGCTTTCGGGCTTGGTAAAATAGGTTTAATGCTTCCTGGTGTCGGAATTCTTTCATTTTTTCGGCGCGGGCTTTGGGGTCGGTAATCTGCAGGAATTCGCGGTGGTTCTCGATCCATAATTCGGCGTATTCTTCCGGTGGATTACGGTCGTTTCCTTTGATCGATGAGGTTCGGGTGGTGCCGTCTTCGGGGGCGATCAGCCTTAGGAAAAGTTCCCAGTTTGCGGGGTCGCCCTGGAGTTCGCCGGCGATCACCCAGTGGGCGGAAGTTCGGTAGCCTTCATCGCGGATTTCGTCGTTGGTCAATGTTTGGTCGGTTACGGGGTCTGCGACATCGCCGACCAGGGAAAATCCGGTTTCACCGTCGATGCAGTCCCGGAATGCCCGATGCAGGTCGGAAGCCAAGATTCTGGTGGTCTGGTTGGATTCCAGCAGGGTGAAGGGCAGGATCAAGAGTCGAACGTTGGATGTGGCGTCCGCGGAAGCCGGACTAAATAACCGCAGCAGGATTGCCGCCAGCGCTATTGTGGTGATTTTGGAAACGTGGTGTTGTGTTTTTGTGGTATTCATGATCGTTAAAATAATGATTTGAACCGGAAAGTCAAGTTATTTTTCCTAATCTTTTCACCTTCATTTAACGGCAGTCCTTTGTTTCAGGTTCCACTGCTGGATGCGATTCAGAGATTTCAGGTTGTTCTCCTGGGAATCCGGGGCATCCGTCGGCACGGAGGAATCTGGAAATAATGCTTGATTATGAAGATGGAACTTTATAATTTTAGGAAGTGTGAAGGGGAGCAATGGTTTGATTGTTCCATTGTTCGATTGTCTCATTGTTAAATTGCTAAATTGTTATGTGCTAAAAGGTCGAAGAATTTGATGAATAACCGCAGGGTGAGGAATCGTGATTCGTTGAATCGAAATTCGTTGAATCGTAATTCGTTGACAGCCTGCAGCACAGAAATTTAGGAAGTGTGAAAGTGCCCCCCCTTTTGTTCCCCCCCGGGAACCGGGGGGGAGATAAAGCCAGTCCCCCCCTGCAAATCCGTCAGGAGCCGGACAAGTCTGCCAGTGGGCGACAGACGTGTGAAAGTGCCCCCCCTTTTGTTCCCCCCCGGGAACCGGGGGGGAGATAAAGCCAGTCCCCCCCTGCAAATCCGTCAGGGGCCGGACAAGTAGCAGGGGGGGTAAGAACGCCCACAGGTGGTATGCTATCGGCGTTAGACGTGACTGCGGAGAGTCGATACCAGAAATGAGATTGGTTTTTAATTAGCCCACGGAGGATCAATCGCAATGAGTTTGTTTGACCGGTTAGTGGTGATGGGGATGCCGTTGGTTCCCAAGCCGATTGTGGGTAAGTTTGCATCGCGGTATATCGCAGGGGATGAGATCGAAGATGCAGCTCAGGTGGTTCGGAAGTTGAATTCGATAGGGATGTGTGCCACCATGGATTTGTTGGGGGAACAATCCACCATGAAGGAGGATGCCGAGGCGGTCACGGATGTTTACATTCGGATTTTGGATACGATCGAAGCCGAATCGTTGGATTCCAATGTGTCGTTGAAGCCCACTCATTTGGGGATGGCGATCGATGTGGATTTTTGCTATGAGAATATCAGGAAGATAGTGGCGCATGCAGCGGAATTGGGAAATTTTTTGCGGATCGACATGGAGGATAACCCGTATACTACCAAGACGTTGGATACGTATTACCGGCTGCGGAAAGAGTTCGATAACGTGGGGGTGGTGATCCAGGCGTATTTACGGCGGACGGCGGATGATTTAATCAAATTGATGGATACGCATGCGAATTTGCGGTTGTGTAAGGGGATTTATGTGGAGGCGCGGGCGATTGCATATCGTGATTTCGATATCGTGCGCCGTAGTTTTGTGACACTGCTGGAGCGGCTGCTAAAGAATGGGAATTATGTGGGTATCGCCACCCATGATGAGTATTTGGTGTTCGAAGCGATACGGATTATTCAGGATTTGCAGATACCGAAGGATCGGTACGAATTTCAGATGCTGTTGGGGATCGATGCGCCGTTAAGGAATATCATCGTGGGGGAGGGGCATAAGCTAAGGGTTTATGTGCCCTACGGGAAAGATTGGTATGCGTATTCGACGCGTCGGCTAAAGGAGAATCCGCGGATGGCGGGGTTTGTGTTCAAGGAATTTTTCGGAACCCGAGCTTAGGATTTACAGTATGAGTAAGATGCCGATAGAGTGGAACCGGTTTATACTTGGGGATGCGTTTGAGGTGCTCCGGCAGATTCCCGATGGGGCGGTGGATTTGATTTTGACGGATCCGCCGTATGGGATCGATTATCAGAGTAACCGGCGGGAGGTATGGGAAAAGCTGCCCAAGATCGAAGGGGACCGGAATTTGGAATGGCTGACGGTATTTGTGGATGAGGCATACCGGGTGTTGGCTGATGACCGGCATTTCTACTGCTTTTGCCGGTGGGATATGTATCATGTTTTTCATCAGGCGATATCGGCGCGATTTCAGGTCAAGAACGCGTTGGTGTGGGTGAAGAACAATCACGGGTGCGGGGATTTGGCGGGGGCTTATGCGCCGCAGTACGAGATGGTGATTTTTGCGGTCAAGGGGCGTCGGAAGTTGAACGGGAAACGGCATCCGGACATTTTAGAATTTGCCACGGTGTCGTCGAGGGCACGGAAACATCCGGTGCAGAAACCGGTGGAGATGCTCAAGTTCCTGATAGAGAAAAGTACCCAGCCGGATGAGATCGTGTTGGATCCGTTTGCTGGGGTGGGTTCCACTGCGATGGCGGCGATTGAGGCCGGGCGGCGGTATTTGGCGATCGAGATCGATGAGCGGTTCTACCGTGAAGGGAAAGAATTGATGGCGGTTGTTTAGCAATAACGGACTATCGAATTATGCATAGTTAAAGCCCATCCTTCCGCAGGATGGGCTTTTTTACCGATGATTATATGATAAAGCGCTACGGGGTGTTTTGTCAGTTCCAATCAGCAAGTAATGTGCAGGGCTGCCACCGTTTTTTTGGATGTGTCGCGCTGGTTGTACAATTCGATGGCGTGGTCGGTTCGATCGTATTCGACTTCGATGCCCTTGTCAACCAGATACTGCCTGAGTCCGGGAGGCAAGGACATCCTGCCGTTGGTGCCGGCACCGATAATCAGTAGTTCCGGGGGGTCATCCAACAGCATTTTCAAGTCGTCCCGGGCAACCAGGTGTCCTTCAAATCGCCACCATTTATGCACTTTTCCATCAGGGGTGATCATCACATCATGGGTGTATTCTTGGTTATCTATGACAATTTTACCGTATTCGAAGGATTGGATCATGGTGGTTTCTCCCTCGTGTGTTTGCGTTCTTCCCAGGGGAAATCCAGTGTTTATGTAGGTGATGCTATTAAAATTTACCGATCAATTAGATTTTTCCCGACTCCTATATAATAAACGTCGAAAAATAGTAATTGTCAAGTGATTAATTAGTCAAATGGTTAATAGTTGTGAGAAAGCTCATATATTAGTATGGTTAGTATAATAAAATTAGTTACGCTTCTATTAGGGTGACATTTACGGTTGTTTATTTTTTCGGGAGTAAACCGATGACCGCACCCATGTATACAGTTCGATTTTTGTCGCGCCGGTAAGATCCGTAGCGGGAATGGCAAGAGGTGCATTCGGTGGGCAGTTCGATTGAGTCGTCTGGGATGCCGGCGTGGAACAGTTCTATTTCGATGATACGCCATAAGTTAAGGTTGGGTTTTCCTTTACTGATAATCACCACATTTTCGCCGGAGTAGAGGGTGCGGAAAGCGTCGGCGATATCTTTACCCACTTGGTAACAGCAGGGTCCGATGGTGGGTCCGACCCAGACCAACAGGTCGGCGGGGTTGGTTTGGAAAAAGTCGACGAATCGGGTGATTGTTTTTCCCACTATCCCGAATAGCAGTCCTTTCCATCCGGCGTGTGCTACGCCAACGGCTGATTTTACCGGGTCGTACACAAAGACGGGCGCACAGTCGGCATGGGTGCTCAAGAGCCATACATCAGTATCATTGGTGATTAAGGCGTCGGTTTTTGGGAAAGCGTCTTTGGCGGAGGTGGCGCCCAAGCCGCGGTCTTGGCTGGTAACGCGAACCACTCGTCTCCCGTGTGCCAACTCCATTCCGACCACGTTTTCGATATCGATGTGCATCCCCTGGAAGAACTCGTGCCTTCGGTCCAGGACAGTGGCTAACGGTTCCCGTTGGAAGGACATGCTTCCCAGGAGTCTAAGTGACAATCCGGCTCGTATCCTGTGGGCATGGGGTTTGAAGATGTCGCTTTGCAGGATTAATGGGTCGGTGATTATGTGGTTATTTTTTTTAGTCATGACAGCCACCAGGTTGTAAGAATTACGCCGTTACATGATGCCTGGGATCAGGTATAGGATTATGCCGGTGCCGAGGATGGTAGCCAGGGCTCCAACCACCCACCCCCGTAATTGGGGTGATGCGATTATCCAGATTAAGATTCCCTTAAAGAATGTGTTTGACAAAGTTGCCAGGACGATGGCTTGTGTTGCGGTGTGGGTGTCCAGTTCGGTACGTGCCATGCGGGCTACCGACAGGACAATGGCGTCGATTTTGGCAAAGCCTGACAGCGCCGATACTACCATCAATCCGCTGTCTCCGGAGTAACTGCGCGCCAGTTGTGCGATCAGGAGGATGATGGCGTATAGGATTCCGAATTTCACCGCCATGCTGAAATCCAGGGGATTTCGGAATTTCACTGGTTCGGTGTCGGGTTTTTTTTGCACGCGCAGGAAATACCATAGGGAAAAAATTCCTCCGACGGCGGTAAGGATCGCCATGGATGGAAACAGACGCGGCAGCATGGCGTGATTTACGACCCAGACTTCGAATAACACCCTGGGGAACATGGTAGTGCAGGCGATGATTATGACAAAGGCAAACGCTGGGAACAGGGCTGGCGCTTGTTTACTTCGCCGGGAAAATGCCAGGGTGACGGCGGTGGATGATACCATGCCTCCGAACAGCCCCGCCAAACCGATTCCCCTGGTGGGACCCAGGATTTTCAACAGGATGTACCCGACGAAACCGATACCGGAAATCAGCACCACCACCAGCCAGGTTTCGTAGGGGTTGAACGCATTTAACGGTCCATAGGTTTTGTTTGGCAGTACCGGTAGGATGATGAAGGTGATGATGGCGAACTTCAAGGCGGCATAGATGTCTTCTTTTTGGATGTGACCGGCCCAGTCGTGGAGGGTTTCCTTTAAGGATAGGAATACGGTGACTGCGATAGCCAGTGCTACCGCCAGTTCTTTCATGTCCCACCAGACCAGTGCGCCGATCAGGAACACCAGCATGGCAGCCATTTCGGTGGTGACGCCGACGTCCTCGCTCTGGCGGGTAATAACCATATAAGAGATTAACAGTGTGGCGAATACTCCGACGAAGGCGAAAGCAAAGAACAACATCCCGACGATTTCAGTGATCAGCGCCGACGTGGTTCCGAGCAGACTCAGGAAGATAAAGGTGCGTAAGCCAATGGCAGATTTTGAGGTGTCGTCGGCGCGGGAAAATTGCCGTTCGACGCCAACTAAGGCACCGAGGATGATGGATATTGCGAAGATTTGTAGGGTTTGGAATTCCATGAGTCGATTTGTTGAATTATTGTTTCGCCCTTTCAGGGCTTGGATTAAAAAATGTATCACTTAACCTGGGGCGTTGCCCCAGGCTACTCTGTGTTGCCCTTTCAGGGCTTTGTTTCGTAAAATTGAGTGTCGGGTTTTCCGCCGGTGGGCGGACAAGTCCGCTAGGTGGGGAATCGAGATTCGTTGACACCTGACGGTACGAAAATTTGTTAGAAGTTGGACTGTCAGGTGAGGACACCTGACAGCACGAAAAGTTGGATATTGACTCAAGTTATATGTCGGGTTTCTACGCTACGCTTTGGAACCCGACCTACTTTCGGATGATGTTAGCTGTGACGATACGATCCAGGTTCCATTCAATCCTTCAATGGATTGGTCGAGGATAATCAAGCCCGACACCGCCAATTCGTTTAAGCTTTTGGTGATTTGGTCTTTATTCCAGCCGAATAAGGTTCTAATCATTTTATCGGTTGCGGCGCCCATGGTTTTTAGGTAACGGTGGATGATGGTGCGACGGGCGACGTCGGGCTGGATGGCTGCCGCCCGGTCGATGATGTCGGGCATCCAGCGGTGAAACACGTCCCATAGGTAGCCGTATCTTTCCTGATCGATGTCCACTTTCACCACCCGGAAGCACTGCTGTAATTCTTCCATGGTTTTGTCGAAGGCGGATTTTTGGGCTTTGCCGGACATGCCGGTTTCCCGTCGCAGAGCACCGGTGGGGATGGGTCCCAAGTCCATGACGCATTCATAGATTTTTTTCGTGTAGGCGCTGGCGGTGCCGTTGGCGTACTGCAGCAGGTAGTCTTCCTTGGGGTTTTGGTCGCCGCGCAACCGGTACACGTGGGGCAGGATGTCCAGCGACAAGAAGCCGGGTTTGCCGCGCAGGAATTTGCCGTAGGAGACTTTTTTGCTGATTGGCAGTTGGTCTTTCCAGTGCCAGACTTTCCCGACGTAAGGATCGTGATGGGGACGTTCTGCCGGGATGCCGCCCATTTTCCCGCATACCGCCTCCCACAGGCTGGGGAGGTGGTTGGTTTGCAGAAAGTCCTGGGGTGGTTTTCGGGGATCGGGCAGCTTGAAGATGCCTTTCGAGGGGGCGAAGGCGTAAGCGATTCCCACGGTGTTCAACCAGTCCAAAGCGTGGTCAGGATTCTCCAGCCGGCGTTGGGGAGTCAGGCGCCACAGAGTTTCCCGGTATTTCGTCAGGTGGTCACGATGCCAGTGTGGGTGATGGTTTTTTTTGTGGGTGTCGGGTGTCATTATTTAGTTGTTTAGCATGCCGCCTAAGTGGTTAGAGTTATTAAACTGTACTGGATCACACCACATGAATTGTGGTGCTATTACATTTCAGGACTGATCTACTTATTTATCTCAGGTGGTTTTATAGATAGCAATAGTCTCTTTTCATAAATTTTTCTTCGCTTATTTAAGGTGGATACAAAAGTATCAAATTCCTCAATATCTTTTAATACTTCGTCTGGTTCGGGATAAGAAGTTGTGGTTGAAGGAGCTTGGTCATGACCTGTCATCCATCTCGAACATCTTTCCATAGCAAAGTAAATCGTTCTAAAAAATATCTGGGGGATGGGAACATAGCGAAGACTTAGTGTTTGTATACTGGGACGGTATCTTTGTATGACATCAGCAAATAGCTTTTCTTCAATAGATCTTTCCCAGGCTTCTCTCAATAAGCCGTAAACATGCCCAATTTCTTTGCGATATTCTGAAATATCACCATTTCTACGAATTGAGGTAATAGAAGGGTGGAGGTTTTTTAGGTGACCTATTCTATCTTTTACTTTCATTGCAGGAATAGGTAATTCTTGATCGCATATTCCAATTTCGGAAGCAAACCGTTTTACTGTTTGTGTTCTTATTTGAACTTTCTGAACAGCTGCTTCGTGTTCAATTGCCAAGAGTAGCACTATATCATGAGTGAAGATGACAACCTGCCTTATTTTTGCTTCATTAACAATCCTTTTAGCGAACTTCTCGCGCCAAACGTGGTCAAGAGAGCAAACAGGATCATCGAAAACAATTCCGCATTTTGATGTTCCAATATTGAGCTCGGCGAGGAATGATGCAATAGCAACCAATCGTTGTTCACCTTCACTTAATACAGCATCAATTTTGACGTCTTCTATCAAGCTATTAGAGATTTTTAATTGTAGATAGGTCTCTCCATATTCACCGCTAGTAATAAACTCGAATTTTAGGTGATTACCACCTAATGAATTAAGTTCATCCTCCAATGATTTTTTGAGATCTTTATTTATAGCTATATTTATAAGCTCTGTTCTTTTTCGAGTTATTCCAGTAGTTGTGCATGTCCTATCACATTGTTTTAGTTTGAAATCTAGTTTTAGCATTTCAATATGTTTTAATAGTTTATCTTGATTTTCATAAAGTTTCTTTCTTGTCTCTAGACGTTTAACTTCATTTTGTAAGCTTTCTCTTTCTGCTGGTTTCGCGATGGAAAGATAGTGTTGTTCCATTGAGGCGCATTTTTTGGATAGTTTTGATAATATATAAGATGGGTTTTGAGATAGACTATATATATTATCCCAATCACCAGTTTCATGTGATTTTATTATAGATTCAGCCCTAACTTTCATATTATTAATGAAGTCAATTAGAATATGATATCCATCAGGGTCCATATCTTTTATATCTTCTAATAATTGTGGATCTTGAACATCATAGTCCTTTCCGGTTATTTCACCAAGGGCTTTTTTATAAAGCGCTCGTTTTTCCTGTGCATTACGCGTTGTTTCTTGCTGAATAAAATCCCAAAATCTCTTTAATCTGTCTTTTGCTTCTTCATTTAATTTTTGTTGACAAAGCAAACATAAGCTCCCCTCATCTATAACAGGAAAGAGTTTAGTTGGATAGGCAGATTCTTCTGAATAGCGTTTCGCAGCCAAAAACATTTCCCGCCACGCATCGGTGCCAACTCCAGGTAGTGGTTCCTCCTGAAAAGCCATATCTGAGGACACTTGGGCAGCTTCTTTGGTGGTTTTGGCTTCTTGCCATAGTCTTTGTATTTTAGTGATGTTTATATCGTTTAATAGTTTCCCTTTACCTATCAAATCCTCTTTTAAACGATCAATTCTTGCTTTTTGACGTGACATTGAACTTGCTTTTATCTTAGGGTCTGTCGCTTCTATGTCGATTAAAATTTTTCTTATCTCATGTAGTCTTTTTTTGTGGGAATCAGCAAATTCAGCAATTTTCTTAATCTCATCAATCGAAGTTTCATGATTCAATTGTGAGATAGGTTTATCTTTTCCTACTAGTTCTTCCAGGATTTCAGGTGGTTTATCCAAGCCATCTATTTCAAATTGAATTTTGTCTTTCAAAATTACACAGAGATCAGAAAGTTTTGTAAAGATGTCCAAGCCATATGGTACATAAACAACTTTATTAGTTTTTGTGATATAAACGCGAGCAGTTTTAGAGTCGAAAACGGCAATCTCTTTAAGTTCTTCCGGTTCATTCTTTGAATCAACCCAAGAAAGTGGCATATTTGTACTGTTTATGGTTACATCAAAAATAGCTTCGGCAGGCGAAGTTGGGGGTTGTGATGCATGAATGTTCGGAAGTATACTTTCGCTTTCCCCTCTTGATCTACATGCTTTTCTTAGAATACGAGAATATCCGGATTTACCAGTTGCATTCTCACCATAAACAACTGTTATTCCTTTTGGGGTGAAATTAATTGTTTGATTCTCAGAAAGAGCGTTTACATTCTTAACGTCATGTATTGATTCAAGAATGACTTTGGGTTCACCTGGAGCGGGTATTGATATATGTTTCTTCTCGAATTTTTCAGGAGTTGGAACCTCTATATTTGGATCAATCAAGCCATGTTCTGCCTTTAGCATCAACAAAATTTCAGAAACATCTTCATCGCTTAAGTCCCTTTTTACCCATAATCTTCTCATGGCATCGCTTTGCCATGGGTCTAAATTGTTACCCCAATTTACTATTTCATCTAGAATAGTCATTTGTGATCCCTCCAGTTTATAATGAAGATACGTTGATTTGTTTGGTTTTTTTCCTGTGTGTCGGGTGTCATTCTTTAGTTATTTAGTTAGCCGCCAAGGTGGTTTATGCTTTTTTGAATCCTTTCTGGTCGCGGATGACTTTGGAAAATGGGGTTGAGGGGTCGTGTTCGAAGATTAATGTCCAGTTTTCCTCGACCGCCCGAGGGAGTATTTCCTTTTTTTCCTGTAATGTTTTCAATGGGTTCAAGTCGTATCCCATGATGTAGGGCAGCGGGATGTGGGATGACGTGGGAATCAAGTCGGCGGCGTAGAGTACGGTGTGGCTGCCGTCGGTGATACGCACCATTTGTTGAAATGGGGTGTGCCCATTGATTATGTGTAGGTGGATTCCGGGGAATAATTCGCCGGGTCCGTCCACCAGATTTAGCATTCCTGAGCCTTCCAGGAATTTATAGGTGTCGATCAGGAAGCTTGCCTGGTCGCGCTCGGTGGGGTTCAGGGCGTGTTTCCAGTGCTCCTTTTGGATGTGGATTTTGGCGTTGGGGAACATTGGGACACGGTCGTTGCCTTCCGGTTTCGACAGGGCTCCGGCGTGGTCGAAGTGCAGGTGTGTTGCGATGACGTCGGTGATGTCGTCGGCGGTGACGCCCAGTTCGGTTAGGGATTTATTCAGGGTGTATTGGGTGCGGTCCACCGCATATATTTTGTCGAATTTGTCGGTGGTGTCGATGGGTAAGCCTAAGTCCACCAATATTCTGCGATGGTTGTCCGTAATGTATAGGGTTCTTAATGCCATGTCGATGCGGTTGAGGTGGTCGGATGGGTTGGTTTTTGCCCACAACGGTTTGGGGACGACGCCGAACATGGCTCCGCCGTCTAAGGCGAATCGTCCGGTGTCGGTGGTTTTAAGCTGCCAGTTACCGATTTTTGTGTTCAGTTGTTCCGGCATTGGTTTTATTTCCTCGATATTTGTCTTTCCGTTCGGTATGATAATGTTATGCTGAAGCCTGCTTTTCCTCTTTGGATTTTTTGGCAGGGAGGTCCAGCCCCTGCAGAATAGCTCTTGGATTGTCCCGGAACAGCAGGTTCGCTTCGGTGGAGCCGACCAATTCTTCCACGGCTTTGAAGGCGCTTCTCATATAGAACGGTTTTTTGTCGAGGTCATGGGCGTCGCTGGCGATGATATGGCATGATCCCGTGGTGACCAGTTGCTGGGCGAGTTTTACCTTCCGTCTGCCGTATTGACCGACGAAGCTTCCGGCATCGATTTGGAGTAATGCGCCTGCTTTGATGATCGCACGCAGGTATTTGGGTTTCATGTATAGGAATTTGTACCGTTCTGCGTGGGCTAAGATGGGGATTCGGTTCCAGGACAGGGATTTACTCACGAAGCTTTCGACGATGGATGGGAAGATGTCGTTGGAGAATTCCACCAGCCAGTATCTGCCAGTTCCGTTTAGCGAAGAAAAGGTGTACTGGCGCAGGTTTTCGATGCCCAGGTTGAAGTAGATTTCCGATCCCAAGTGGAGTTCTACGGGCAAGTTTTTTGCAGATGCGGCTTCCCGTAGTTTGTTGATGCGGTCGTGTAATGCGTTTTCGGTTTGTCCATTCGCCCAATTGTCCACGTGGGGGGTGGCGCAGATGGCTTCGATGCCCTGGGAAGCGGCTTGTTTCAACATTTTCAGGGACAGTTCCAGTGAGTCGGGTCCGTCGTCGACGTTGGGTAGTATGTGGCAGTGCAAGTCGATCATCTATGTTCCAGTGTTTTTAGTGCTAAGTATCGGTTTGTTATTAATTTCAGGTGGTTAGAGAATTTAGCCGGCTGCGGGTATTATGGAATTCGTTGATTAAGTTATCCATGACTTTCGCCGCCGGCAGGATTTCGTGTATCAAGCCGCTGGACTGTCCGGCTTCCAATTCGCCTTCTTGCAGGTCGCCCTCGAAGATGCCCCTGCGAGCGCGCCCGGAGCCCAATAGTTCTTGTAGTTCTTTAGGGGTGGCGCCGTGATTTTCGGCTTCCAATACGGCATCAGCAAAGGGGTTTTTCACCATGCGTGCGGGACCGATTTTTATCAATCCGAGGATGGTGCCATTGTCCGGGGCATCGACCACCGCCTGGCGGTAATTGGGATGGGATGAGGATTCCTCGGTGCAGGCGAACCGGGTGCCGATTTGGACGCCGGCAGCACCTAACGCCAATGCGGCAGCCATTCCACGACCATCGGCGATACCGCCTGCGGCGATGACCGGTACGTTGACGGCATCAACCACCTGCGGAATCAGGGTCATGGTGGTGATTTCGTCGACGCCGTTGTGCCCGCCGGCTTCGGTGCCCTCTGCCACGATGGCGTCCACCCCGCGGCTTTCCGCTTTTTGGGCTAAGGCGACCGAGGGTATTACGTGCGCAACCTTGCCGCCGTGATGGTGGATGTGTTCGGTGAATTTAGCGGGATTGCCTGCGGAGGTGAATACGATCCTGACCCCTTCCTCCAACGTGATTGTCACTAAGTCTTCGGCATCGGTGCGCATCAGAGGAATGTTGACACCGAAGGGTGCTTTGGCGGCGTCTTTGCAGTGTTGGATGTGATGACGCAGGATGTCTGGTTTCATGGAGCCTGCGCCTATTAGTCCCAGCCCCCCGTTGTTGGATACCGCCGCCGCCAGCCGCCATCCGGCTGCCCAGATCATCCCGCCTTGGATGATGGGATACCGAATGCCGAACAAGTCGGTGATGGGTGTGGATAGGGTCGTTGACATTTGTTTTGATTTTTTATATCTGCAGGGTGGTGAATCGAGATTCGTTGACACCCTGCAGCACAAAGTTTCTCTATTGTAGTTCCAACATCCGCTGCAGCGCCAGTTTTGCCGGTTGTTTGATTTGGTCAGGGAGGGTGACGATGTTGACGTCACCCAGGTTGTCCAGTACCCACGACAGGTCGTTTAACGATATTTTATACATATTGGGACACAGGGATCGGGCTAACGGCACTACGGTTTTGTCCGGATGTTCCATCGCCAGCCGGATTACGAGATGGATTTCGGTGCCGATGACAATGGTGGATCCGGGTTTTGCGTCCTCCACGGTTTTTACCATTTTTCCGGTGGAACCCATTTCATCAGCCAAAGCGGTTACCGTTTCCGGGCATTCGGGGTGCACGATGATATAAGCGTCGGGGAATCGTTCCCTTACCTGATGGATGTGCTTCGGTCGGAAGTAGGTGTGGACATGACAGTAGCCTTTCCACAGGATGACTTTTGCTTGCTTCAGTTTGTTTTCTGATATGCCACCATCGGGAAGGGTGGGATCCCAGCGCACCATTTGTTCTTTAGGGATACCAAAGGTATTGGCGGTATTTCTGCCCAGGTGTTCGTCGGGCAGGAACAGCAGCCGTTCGTAGTTTTCGAATGCTCTTTGGAAGGCTTTTAGCGAGTTGGAAGAAGTGCACACAGAGCCGCCGTGGGTGCCGCAGAAGGCTTTGATGGCGGCGGATGAGTTCATGTAGGTAATGGGGACGATGCTTTTCGCCGGAAAGACAGATGTCAGCGCCGTCCAGCAATCCTCCACCTGTGACAGGGTCGCCATGTCCGCCATCGGGCATCCGGCATCCATGTCCGGCAGTGTGATGCGTTGATGGGGCTGCGCCAGGACGGCGGCGGATTCCGCCATGAAATGTACTCCGCAGAATACGATGTCCCGGGCTTCCTTTTGTTGCGATGCTTTCCGGGAGAGTTCGAATGAGTCTCCCCTGAAGTCGGACAACTCGACGATCTGTGGGATTTGGTAGTGGTGTCCCAGGATGATGATTTTATCGCCCAGTTGGCGTTTTTTATCCTTGATCCGGGCGACCAGTTCGGATTCATCGATGCCGCGGTATGTATCAGGCAATACTTGTCTCATTGTTAGGGTTCTGTATATTGATATGTCTTATTTACATGCTGGAAAGGGATTAAAGTTCCCATAGGTTGAACCTTAAATATAGCAAAATCACATTAGAAAGTCAAGTAAAGATTTGCTCGCGCAGAGCTCTCAGAGAGCGCAATGGAGATAAATCCCAAATCCTAAGCACCAAATTCGAAACAATTTCAAAATACCAAATTCAAAATAAGAAAACATGCCATGGAGGTGGGTGATGGATTATTTGGGGTAGACTCGATTATGCCACCCAATCCCCCGCCCGCCCACCCTTGGATTAGGTGGCATGGGGACACCCGACGAAGTCGGGTGCTAGTACAATGAATATCCGGGTAGTGCGATGTTTATCCTCGCGCAGAGCTTCCCGACGTTTCGGGACAAGCTGCAGAAAATGCAGAGGTTTTGTAATTTTATGAAGGATTCTCCCGAGTGGAAGCATAAGGTGGGATTTATCCACAAGATTATTGGATTGAAGTGCTATTACATTTCAACTAAAGAGATGCGTAAAGTTTTTTAAGACATGATAATAAAAGCTTGATTGTATGATATTATTTCCTTATATTTATTTTGTTAATTATATCACATGCATTAGACTTTAAATATGAGATATTTAAAATGATGAGAAGGAGTAAAAGATGGAAAAAATTACTCTAACGTCTACAATCATAGTCGCATCAGTTCTGTGTGTTACAGTATGT